>QHRT01000311.1:10382-10893 GCA_003220195.1 Candidatus Rokuibacteriota bacterium
GCGGAACAGCGCCAGGAGATAGCTGTGACGGGCGCGATCGACCCACGGGTGCGCCGGTGCGCCGGTGCCGGCCACCGCCACCTCGAGCACGGCGTCGCCATGCGCGATCATCGGTTCCCACCGGCGGCTCGCCAGGGCGGCGACGTACCCGTCGTGGAGCTGGCGCTCCAGCGTGGCGGCGTCGATCGCGGCCACCGACTTCGCGACGCCATTCGCCCGACCGCGTGCGCCGGGGCGCTGCGCGAACACTTCGAGACCTGCGAGCACGACCACGACCGCGACGCCGAGCACGATCCCGAATCGAGTGATGCGCTGGCCCTGTGCCTTCATCATGTCCTCCATCCCGTCCGATCGGGCAGTGACCTGTTCGGGGGCGACCATGGGCGGACAGAGAAGGCAACCTGTATACCAAACCCGGATAGACAAGAAATCAGCGTGTTGAGGCCGTGAGGATCGGGCAAGCGCCCGAACGACCCGACAGGACGCCCGACGTGTTCGGACTTTCCGCCCG
>QHRT01000063.1 GCA_003220195.1 Candidatus Rokuibacteriota bacterium
ATCGTGGGCTCGGCGCCATCGGGCGCGACCTGCCAGAACTTCGCGTGGACGTGCGTCGCGAGGTGCACCGTTCGCTCGACGGACGGCCAGCCGTCGACGTAGTTGCCCGTGTCGAGGAGATGACCGAGCGCGGGATGGCCCACGTCCTCGAGGACGCGGAGCTGATCCGTGGCCGTCTGCGTGAAGGCGCCGTGATTGTGATTCTCGAGACCGAGACGAAGCCCGGCGCGGGCCGCGAACTCGGCCACCTCGCGGAGCGCGGCGATCATCGCCGCCCAGCGCTCGCCCGGTCGTCCTTGAGGATGGCCGGCGAAGACACGAATCTGTGGAGCGCCGAGCTCTCCGGCCACCTCGATCCAGTGCTTGACCTTCGCGATCTCGCTCTGGCGCCACGTCGTCGCGGCGAGACCGAAGTCGTTGTGCACACCGACGCCGATGATCGCGAGGCCGAGATCGGACGCCGTGCGTCGCAGCCCGGCGAGGTACGACGCGCGCGTCTGGGGGAAGTGGATGTCCTGGAGCTCGACGCCCTGCACCCGGAGTGTCGTCGCGCTGTGCCGCAGGAATCCCATCTGGTCCATCGTGCCCGCGTCGAACGAGCGATTGAAGCACCCGCAGATGCAGCCGAGCTTCATGGTCGTCATCCCTCGAGCGGGCGCTTGATCGCGCCGAAGATCCGGTGGAGCAACGCCACGTCGCCGCGCGCCTCCGCCGCTCCCGTGTCGGGCTCGCGCCCCGTGCTGACGCAGTCGGCGAAGTGGAGCAGCTCTTCCTTGAACGCTTCCTTCATCGAGACGGTCACGCGCTTCTCGAAAGGATGCCCGTCCTCCATGCCTTCGACGAACACTTCCGTCGGCATGTTGCGTCCTCGTAGTCGGCCAGGTCCCGGAGGTAGTGCAGGTTGATGGTGGCCCGCACGCCCGACGCGTAACGGAGGAACGTCGTCATGCTGTCGCCGCCCGCCCACACGTCGGTGAAGAGGACCTCGACCGGATCGCCCGAGAGCCTCCGCAGCAGATTGATGTCGTGGACGAGCGTCGAGAGGAGATTGCCCGCGAAGACGCGGCGCTCGAGCGCCGTGAAGTCGCCGATCGCTTCGCGGATCAATCGATCTTGATCCGCGCGAAGTCGTGCGCGGGCGTCGGCGGGAACGTCCGCGAATCGACGGAGATCGTGATGGGCCGTCTGGTTCGCCTCCGAGGGATGGAGCACCGTGATGTCGATCGCCTGGAGATCGGGCAGTCGTTCGATCAGCGGCGCCGCGTAGCGGAAGGCGGGGTCGTAGCGCTTCATGTACGCGATCATGCAGACGGCGCCCGCCCGGGCCTGCGCGGCGAGGATCTCATCGGCTTCGCGCAGCGTGTAGCAGATCGGCTTCTCGGCGAACACGTGCTTCCCGGCGCGGAGCGCGTCGACGATCACTTGTCCGTGCGAGTCAGATCGCGGTAGTCGTGATGCCGCTTCTCGATCGCGTAGTGATCGGCGACGTGGCGGAGCGTCGCGGGCGAGAGGTCGCAGCGCGCGACCACGTCGTAGAGCTCGGCGAGCTCTCGCAGATGCGGCAGGTGCATCATCTGTGCGATCAGGCCGCAGCCCACGACTCCGATCTTGATCACGGCCGACCTCCCGCTCGACAACGCGCGACGCTTCTGGCTCCACGGACGTCAGCGTCGCGCCGGGCACGGGCCGATTCCGCGTCGCGCTATAGTATCCCGGAATCCCGCGACGGAGGTTTCACGACGGACACCTACCGACTCACGATGGCCCAGGCGCTCGTCCGGTATCTCGCCGCGCAGCGAACGGAGATCGACGGCGTTGATCTCCCGCTCGTGGCTGGCGTGTTCGCGATCTTCGGCCACGGCAACGTCGCCGGCCTCGGTGAGGCGCTGTACGCCGCGCGGGCCGAGCTGCCGACGCTCCGGGCGCACAACGAGCAGGGGATGGCCCATGCCGCCATCGCCTTTGCGAAAGCCCATCGACGTCAGCGGCTCCTGGCGTGCACGAGCTCGATCGGCCCCGGCGCGACGAACATGGTGACGGCGGCGGCGGTCGCGCATGTCAACCGGCTTCCCCTGCTGCTGCTGCCCGGCGATGTCTTCGCGAGCCGCCAGCCGGACCCCGTGCTCCAGCAAGTGGAGGATTTCGGTGATCCCACGGTCACCGCCAACGATTGCTTTCGCCCGGTCTCGCGTTACTGGGACCGGATCGTGCGTCCCGAGCAGCTCATGGCGAGCCTGCCCGCGGCGATCGACGTCCTCACCGATCCCGCGCGGTGCGGCCCGGTGACGCTCGCCCTGCCGCAGGACGTCCAGACCGAAATCGCCGAGTTTCCGGAGCGGTTTTTCGTCCCGCGCGTTCATCGATTGCGGCGACCTGGTCCGGACGCCGCCCAGCTCGCGGCGGCGGTCGAACGCCTGCGGCGCGCTCGTCGTCCGCTCGTCATCGCCGGCGGAGGCGTCACGTACTCTCTCGCGACCGGCGACCTCCGTCGCTTCGTGGAACATCACGACCTGCCGGTGGCCGAGACGCAGGCCGGCAAGGGCACGCTTCCGTGGAATCATCCCTGTACCGTGGGCGCCCTCGGCGTGACCGGCTCGACCGCCGCGAACGCGCTGGCCGCCGACGCGGACGTCGTGCTCGCCGTCGGCACGCGGCTGTCGGACTTCGTCACGGGATCGCGCGCGCTGTTCCAGCATCCGGAGCTGACGTTGATCGGGCTCAACGTGGCTTCCTTCGATGCGGCCAAGCACGGCGCATGGCCGCTCGTCGCGGACGTCCGGCGAGGACTCGTCGAACTCGAGAGCGCCCTCGGCGCCTGGCGAGCGCCGGCGGAATGGATCGGCGTCGCGCGTGAGCGCATGGCCGAGTGGAACCGGGCCGTCGATGCCGCGACGAGGCCGAGCGCCGTGACGCCGCCGACCGACGCTCAGGTGATCGGCGCCGTCAACCGCGCGGCCGGATCGCGCGGCATCGTCGTGTGCGCCGCCGGCGGGCTGCCCGGCGAGCTTCACAAGCTCTGGCGCGCGACCGATCCGCAGGGCTATCACCTCGAGTACGGATATTCCTGCATGGGATACGAGATCGCCGGTGGTCTCGGCGCGAAGATGGCGCTGCCCGACCGCGACGTGTTCGTCATGGTCGGCGACGGCAGCTATCTGATGATGAACTCCGAGATCGCGACCTCGGTGACGATGGGCCTGCCGCTCGTCATCGTGGTCCTCGACAACCACGGCTTCGGCTGCATCAATCGGCTCCAGCAAGCGTGTGGCGGCGCCCCGTTCGGGAACCTTCTCGTCGATCCGGCCACGGGCGCGCCGCCCGGCATCGACTTCGCGGGCCACGCGCGGAGTCTCGGCGCGATCGCCGAGCAGGTGAAGACCATCGCCGATCTCGACGTCGCGCTGGAGCGCGCGCGCACCGCCACGCGCACCTCCGTCATCGTCATCGAGACCGACCCCGCCGCCACGACAGCCGCCGGCGGCGCGTGGTGGGACGTCGCCGTCCCCGCCGAGTCGTCGCGTCCGGAAGTCCGAGCCGCCCGCGCGGCGTACGTGGAGGCGCGGCGGCGACAGCGCACGGGATGGTAGCGTGACCGTCCAGCTCGGTATCAATCCCATCGGCTGGACCAACGATGACCTCCCGGAGCTCGGCGACGATACCCCGCTCGAGGTGTGTCTCGACGAAGCGCGGCAGGCGGGGTACGCGGGCATCGAGCTCGGGCGCAAGTTCCCCAGACGCGCGGACGCGCTGCGCCCGCTGCTCGCGCATCACGGCTTGCGTCTCGTGTCCGGGTGGTACGGTGCGGAGCTGCGTCGCCGCTCGGCACGCGAGGAGATCGACGCGATGAAGGATCATCTCGACCTGCTCGTCGCCATGGGGTGCCGGGTGATGGTCTTCGCCGAGACGAGCGACAGCGTTCACGGGCGGCGTGACGTCCCCCTCTCGGCGCGGCCCACGCTCGCGGGCGACGAATGGCTCGAGTTCGGTGACCGTCTCACGCAGGTCGCCGAGTATCTCGAGACCCGTGGCCTGCGGCTGGCGTATCACCACCACATGGGCACCGTCGTGCAGACCGAGGAAGAGCTCGATCGCCTGCTCGCCGTGTCCGGGGAAACAGTCGGCCTGCTCCTCGATACGGGTCACCTCACGTTTGCAGGCGGGAACGTGCTCGGTGTGGCGCGCCGCCACGCGGGTCGCCTGGTCCACGTGCACTGCAAGGACGTGCGCCCGGACGTCCTGAGCGAGGTGCGGCGGGACGATCGCAGCTTTCTCGACGCCGTGCTGGCCGGAGTGTTCACGGTGCCGGGGGACGGTGCGATCGACTACGACGCGTTCCTGGCTCTCTTGAAAACTTCCGGCTATGCCGGCTGGCTGGTGGTCGAAGCCGAACAGGATCCGGCCGTCGCCCATCCGGCGACGTACGCGCGCCTCGGCTTCGACTCACTGAGCCGGGCGGCCTCCAGGGCAGGGCTGAAGCGCGACTGAGCCTCTCACACGACCGTCACGCCGTGACGATCGAGGTCGATCGCGACCTTGGCGCCCGCGGGAAGGGGAGCGGCGACGCTCGGATCGATCACGAACAACTCCCCGACGGGCGAGTCCACGATGTACTCCATGTGGCTTCCCAGGTACACGGCTTTCTGGATGGTGCCGACGAGCGGAGCGTTGCCGCCGTCGAGCGCGTCGAGCCGTACCGCTTCGGGACGGATGGCGACGTCGACCACGCCCTCTGGCATCTCGCGGTGCGGCAGCGAGAGTCTGAGACCGCCGAGCGTGACGATCCCGAGACGAGCGTCCGTCCGCTCGAGCGTGCCCTTGACCAGGTTCGCGTCGCCGATGAAGTCGGCGACGAAGCGGTTGACCGGCTCGCGGTAGAGCTCGCTCGGGGTCCCCTGCTGGGCGATCACCGCATGGTCCATCACGATGATCCGGTCCGAGACGGCCAGCGCCTCTTCCTGATCGTGAGTGACGTAGACGACGGTCAGGCCGAGGCGCTGCTGCAGATCCCGGATCTCCCCGCGAACGCGGCGGCGAAGCTTGGCGTCCAGGTTCGAGAGCGGCTCGTCGAACAGGAGCACGCGAGGCTCGAGCACGAGCGCCCGCGCCACCGCCACTCGCTGCTGCTGGCCACCCGAGAGCTCGCTGGGGAGACGCTCGTCGAGTCCGCTGAGACCGAGGAGTGCCAGACTCTCGCGAGCCGCGGCGGCCGCACGGTCACGTGGCTGTCCGCTGGCTCGCAGCCCGTAGCAGACGTTTTCCAGCACCGTCATGTGCGGGAAGAGCGCGTAGGACTGGAACACCATGCTCACGTCGCGGTCCGTCGCCGGAAGGCGTGTAACGTCGTCGCCACCGATGAGGATCCGCCCCGAGGTCACCATCTCGAGACCGGCGATGAGCCGGAGCGTCGTCGTCTTTCCGCACCCGGAGGGTCCCAGGAGCGTCACGAGCGATCCCGCCTCGACGACGAAGGACACTTGACGAACCGCGATCACCTGGCCGTACGCCTTCGTGACCTGATGGAACTCGACGGACGCCGAGCGCCTCGCGAGGCTCACGCCGGGATGCCCTCGAGGCTCACGGTCGCCGGCGCGCGCCGTCCCAGGCGGCGCCGTCCGACGAGACGCTCGATCGCCGCGACGACGGCGATCATGAAGACGATCAGCACCGAGCAATACGCGATCGCGAGACCGTAATCACCGTTTTCCACGCGCCCGACGATGTACGAGGTCGCCATGTCGTAATTGGCGCTGACGAGGAAGACGATCGCGCTGATCGCGGTCATGGCCCTGACGAAGCTGAACACGAGCGCCGCGACGAGGGCGGGCCGCAGGAGCGGCAGGATCACCCGGCGAATGGTGGTCAGACTCCGCGCCCCGAGCGTGAGCGACGCCTCGTCGAGACTTCGGTCGATCTGACTCATCGCGGCGATGCCCGCGCGGACGCCCACGGGCATGTTGCGGAAGACGAAGCAGATGACCAGGATGATCCCGGTGCCGGTCAGCTCGACGGGCGGGGTATTGAACGCCAGGATGTAGCTGATGCCGATGATCGTGCCGGGGATGGCGAAGCTCAGCATCGTCCCGACCTCGAACGCCGTCTGACCACGGAATCGCTGGCGCACGAGCAGGTAGGCGGTCAGGAGCCCGACCGCGGCCGTCAACGGCGCGGCGATCGCGGAGATCTCGATCGTCGTCCAGAACGAGTTCCAGGCGGCGCCCGTCCAGCGAATGCCAGAGTCCGTGACGTCGACGCCGAAGGCCGCTGTGTAGTGACGCAGTGAGAAGTGGTGGTTGCGTCCCCACGCTTCGACGAATCCGCCGAAGAGGATCATGAGATAGATGACGGCGGTGAACACGGCCCACGGAATCGCCGTGGCGTACGCCAGGCCGCGCACGATCCGCGGCAACGGCGGATGCAGCCCGGCGTCTCCCTTCCCCGTCACGGTGGCGTAGGACCGTCGACCGAGCCAGCGACGCTGGGCGTAGAACGCGCCGAGCGTGAAGACGAGCATCACGATCGAGAGCACCGCCGCCCGCGCCTGATCGTGCTGGGCCCCGACGATCGCGAAGAAGATCGAGATCGACAGCACGGAATAGTTGCCGCTGAGGACCAGCGGATTGCCGAAGTCGGCGAGGCTTTCGATGAAGCCGAGCAGAAAGGCGTTGGCGAGGCCGGGGCGAATGAGCGGAAGCGACACGGTGGTGAACGTGCGCCACTGGCCGGCGCGCAAGGTCTGCGCGGCCTCTTCGAGCGAGGGGCTGACGCCTTCGACGACGCCGATCAGGACCAGGAACGCGACCGGCGTGAAGGCGAGGACCTGCGCGAGCCAGACGCCCGGCAGTCCGTAGATCCATCGCGACGCCGGGATCCCGAACGCCCACTCCGCGAACGTCGTCACGGCGCCCGCGCGACCGAAGATCAGGATGACGGCGAGACCGATGACGAAGGGGGGCGTGATGATGGGCAGCACGGTGAGCATGCGCAACACCTTCTGCGCCGGGAACGCCGTGCGCGTGGCCACGAGCGCGAAGGCGAGGCCGAGCGCCGTCGTGCTGGCGCCGACCAGGAGACCGAGAAAGACGGTGTTCCACGCCACGCCACAGCCGACCCGGGACGTCAGGCAGTCGAGACCCCAGATCTCCCGGCTCGAGAACGTCGACCAGAACTGGCCGAGCGCGAGCCCTCCTCCGTCATCCCGGACGGCCGCGGCCAGCACGCGCGCGACGGGAAAGAAGACGAAGACCAGGACCAGGGCGAGGACGACGACGATCGCGGCGCTGACGAACCGGTCGCCGTTCCCGAATCCCATTTCCGCCAGCCCGATCGAGAACAGCATCAGCAGCGAGGTGACGACGACCAGACCTCCGATCCCGATCCCCGGCTGGCCGCCGATTGCGAACCCCTGAACGGCCACCCACGCCAGTCCAAGGCCGCCCGCGGCGAACAGGACCGTGGCGCGCCCTCGCCCGTGTCGCGCGCCGAGGCCGACGATCGGCGCCAGGCTGAGCAGACCGGCAGGCAAGAGCCAGAGGCGATGGTGCACGAGCGCCTGCACGACGGCCGGGGCCACGGCCGGGTCGCCGGGATAGCGCGCGAGCCAGGTCACGGTGAAGACGCCGTCTTCGATCGCGTACCAGGGAAGGACGAGGAAGGCGGCGGCGCCGACCGCGGCCCAGGCGAGGACGTTCCGATCGATCAATGCGGCAGCGATTTGACGTCCTTGCCCCACTTCTCGAGCAGACGTTTACGCTCGTCCGAAGAACCGTATTTCACGAAGTCATAGTCGATGAGCTTGATCTCGGAGAGCTTCGGGGCCTGCGGCGGCGTCGGGGCCGTCTTGTTCGATGGCACCTGGAACGATTCGGCCTTGGCGCCGAGCGCCTGCGCCGGCGCGCCGAGCGCCCAGTCGTAGAACTTCTTCGCCGACTCGAGATTGCGGGTGCCCTTGATGATGCTCATCGAGCCGATCTCGTAACCCGTGCCCTCGCAGGGCGCGACGACCTTGATCGGTGAGCCGCGAACCGCCATCGTCACCGCGTCGTGCATGAAGACGATGCCGATCGTGGTTTCCCCCTGCGCGGCGGCTTTGATGGGCGCCGAGCCCGACTTGGTGTACTGGTTGATGTTCCGGTGGAGCTTCTTCAGATATTCGAACGCTTCGGGCTCGCCGAAGAGCTGGACCAGCGTGGCCAGCATCGTGTACGACGTTCCCGACGAGTTCGGATCCGCGACCTGGACCTCGCCCTTGTACTCGGGCTTGACGAGATCCTTCCAGCACTTCGGCTCCGGCAGCTTCTTCTTCGCGAGCAGCTCCGTGTTGTAGCCGAATCCGAGAGCTCCGGCGTAGACGCCGACGGTCCGATACTTCGCAGCTCTGGCCTGGTTCGTCGCCCAGTCCTGGAGCTCGCCGAGCCGCGGAGACCGATACTCGAGCGTGAGTCCTTCTTCCGCGGCCTGCAGATGAGGATCGCCGGTCCCACCCCACCACACGTCCCCCTTCGGGTTGCTCGCCTCGGCTTTGACCTGCGCGAAGGTCTCGCCCGAGCTCTTGCGCGTCATCGCCACCTTGATCCCGCTCGCTTTGGCGAACTCGGCGATCATCAGCTGGCACCACTCGATCTGCGGGCTGCAGTAGAGGGTGAGATGTCCCTGACCGCGCGCGTCGTCGGGCCGGGCCAGCAGGACGGCGAGACAGGCGGTCAACAGCGCGACGTTGAGGAGCCGAGACGTCCGACGCATGAAGGTCTCCGTATCGTGAGCCATTCCGTGTGAGCCGCGATCATAGGCGCTAGGGGTGGCGAGAGCAAGACCACGGTGCCGGCCGGTATCATGGAGTGTCGCCGTGGGGAACGAACGCATTCACGCTTCCGTCTGGCTCCGCTTGCGGCCATTCGAAGAAGCCAAGCTGGATCGCGTAATCCGGCGCCTGGCCGACCGTCATCACACCCATCGCTTTCTGCCCCATCTCACCCTGTGCGGTCCGACGCTCGACCCGAGCTCGCTCGACGCGGCCGCGCACTACGCGCGCACGAGCGGTCTGCTTCCGTTGACCGTCGCCGTCGCGCGCATCTCGTTCGCGGTCGGCAATCCCTTCGAGGCCGTGTTCGTCGAGATCGCGACCAACCCGGGGCTTCATGAATTTCGCGAAGAGATGCGTCGGATCACGAGAGCCGGCCCGCTGGGGCCGCCCCACGTGAGCTTGTTCTATGCGGTCGATCGTCACCATGCGGCCGTCACGGTCGAAGCCGGCGAGCTCGAAGAGATGGGTCGTGAGGCCCGCCGGGATGTAGACGACCTCGAGTACGTCCTCGAGCGCCCGGCGATCGCGTATGCCGGTGCTGGAGGAAGCTGGTTCAGAGTGTCCGAGTGGAACGTGCGGGATCTGTGACGGGCTCGGGTGACGCCATGGCGTAGATCTTCAGCTTCTCCACCGGCACACGAACGGTCACGGGTCCCGCCTCCACCGGTTCGGTGCCGTCGACCATGACGCTCTCGCCTTCGATCCGTACGTAATGGCGATAGCCAGAGCCGAGAAAGAGTCGCTCCTCCAGCGTTCCCCGGAGGAGCGCCTGCCCGCTCTCCGTGGTGAGGTCGTCCGGGATGACCGTGGCATCGGTCGCCTTGAAGAGCAGCGTCGCACTCCCGCGAACCGGTCCTGTGTACGGCAGTCGCTGCGCGCCGACGGACAGCGAGCCCGCTTCGGCGGTGCCAGCGAGCTGATTCGACACTCCGAGAAACTCCGCGGCGAACGCGTTTTCCGGACGGAAGTAGATGTCCTGGGGACTGCCGGCCTGAACGACGCGGCCGGCGTTCATCAAGATGACGGTGTCCGCGATCGCAAGGGCCTCTTCCTGGTCGTGGGTGACGTAGATGGTCGTGATGCCGACCCTTTTCTGAAGCCGTCGCACTTCCGCGCGCAGCCTCTGGCGGACCTTCGCGTCCAGGTTCGAGAGAGGCTCGTCCATCAGGAGCACACGTGGCTCGACGACCAGCGCGCGCGCGAGCGCCACCCGCTGCTGCTGTCCCCCCGAGAGTTCGCCGGGACGGCGCTGCATCACGCCCGCAATCTGACCGATCTCCACCAGGTGGAGAACCTCCTCCACTCGCGCGCGGACTTCGGCCGCGGGCACTTTCCGGAGCCGCAGCCCGTAGGCGACGTTATCGAACACGCTCATGTGCGGCCAGAGCGCGTACTGCTGGAACACCATCGCGGTGCCCCGCGCCTGGGGCGGAAGGCCCGTCACGTCCTCCGCTCCGAAGACGATGCGCCCGCCGTCGACTGGATTGAAGCCCGCCAGCGCGCGCAGGAGCGTGGTCTTGCCGCAGCCCGACGGGCCGAGGATCGCCGTCATGCCGCCGCTCGGGAATCCGATCGTGATGCCGTCGAGCGCGACGACGCGCCCGTATCGTTTGACGAGCCCTTCGACCCTGACGTCCATGCCGCTCACTTCGTGGAGACCATCGAGCGTTCAGATCCTGCCGAACATCGAGAGGTATTCGGATTTCAAGTAGCGCTCGAGCACCACGAGCAGGAGGAGTCCCGGCACCATGAGAATCAGCGCGGCGATCGAGGCGACTTGCAGCTCGTAGCCCACGGAGGTCCGGTACATGTAGACCGGCAGGGTCAGGACGAACGGGCTGCCCACGAGCAAGGTGCCGGTGAACTCGTCGAACGAGTAGAGGAAGACGAGCAGCGTGCTCGCGATGAGCCCGGGCGTGGCCAGCGGCATCGCGACCGTGAAGAACGCCTTCACGCGCGAGGCGCCGAGGTTCCACGCGGCCTCCTCCAGGCTCGCCGGAATCGATCGGAAGACCGCCGTCATCGTCCACACGGCGTAGACGAGCGCGCCGACCATGTGGATCAGGACGACACCGGACACGCTCGCGGCCAGGTGCGCCCGATAGAGCAGAGTCGTCGCGTTGACGAACACGGGAAGCTGCGGAAAGGCGTGAGGCAGCAGGAACACGAGCAGGATCGCGGCCTTGAAGGGGACGGGATAGCGCGCGAGCAGATAGGCGAGCGGAATGGTGAGGAGGAGCGTCAGGACGGTGACGATCACGGCGATGAAGAAGCCGGACTGGAGAGCGCGAAAGAGATCGCCTTCCAGAACTTTCCGCCAGTAGAAGAGCCCGAGTTCCTGAGGAAAGGGATGCGGCCAGAACCACTTGCGGGTGAACGACCAGATCACGAGGCTCGACAGCGGAGCGAAGATGATGAACGCGACGAAGACCCCCGCGGCCATCCGCAGCGTGGCGCGGATGAGCGTCCCCGGGTGCGGGCGAGGCATCAGACCGGTCTCACGGTGATCGTCCGGAGATAGTAGCCCGCGACGCCCATCGCGAAGAGATAGGACACCATGCCGAGGGCGTTGGCCGTGCCCAGGTCGTCCTGGTAGTTGATCCGGTAGTAGACGTCCACCATCAGCATCTGCGGAGGCTCGCCTCCTCCGATCATCAGCGGGATCGAGAAGGAGGCCAGCATCGAGGTGAACATGAACGCCGATGCCACCACGAGGGACGGCGCGGCCATGGGCAGGAGGACGTCCTTGATCTGGCGGAAGGTGGACGCGCCGAGATTGCGGGCCGCTTCGAGGTACGCCTCGTCCACCGCGCGATAGGCCCCGAGCACCAGCAGCACCGCGAGCGCGAGATTTTTCCAGACCAGCGCGATGACGATCCCGGCCCAGGTAAAGGCGATGGACGGAGGATCGCCGAGATCGATGAGGCCGACCTGGGCCAGCGCGGAGTTCAATGTTCCGCGCGGCGCCAGCAGCACGCGCATGCCGTGCCCTACGACCACGAATGGCACGAACAGCGGGACCTTGAAGAGGAACTCCACGACGCGATGACCGACGAGCCGGAGGTACCCGCAGACGAGCGCGGCGATGCCGATGACGAGCACCAGGCTCAGGAGCGAGACCCCGAGGGTGTAGAGCACGTCGAGCTTGTAGAGACGCCACACGAGCGCGTAGTTCCGGAGCGACCACTCCCCGTCCCGGATGAAGCTCAGATGCGCGGAGGACAGGAACGGGAGAAAGAACAGCCAGACGACGATCGCGAGCGGTGGCGCCGCGACGGCCAGGCTCAGGAGTCGCGGCGTCATCGAGCCCCCGAACCACGCGCGTGCTCGAGGAGCGCCATGGCTGTGCCAGGGCGCTGCCGAGCATCTGGGGGTATCGGGGGCCATTTCGGGGCCCCCGATGTGATCAGTTTTCCTCGTACGCGGTCATCAGGTCCTTGAAGTACGGGCTCAGCGGGAAGGAGAGGCCGTGTCGGGTCAGCGCGTCGGGCGGCACGTCCTGGAACAGGAGCGCCTTCGCCTTGTCCGAGACATGCGTCAGCACATGCTGGCCATCGATGCCGGGATACCAGCCGTTTCGTTCGACGATGACCCGCGCCTGGATCTCCGGCGAGGTGATGAACTCCACGTACTTCCGCGCGAGGCTTCCGTTGGCGGCATTCTGCGGCACGACCAGGTACATCGGCTGGCCCGGGAACCCCGGCGCGATGAGCTTCATGCGGATCTTCGGATCCATTCGCCCCTGGTTCTTGAGGTCGATGAGCATGTCGACCCAGACCGGCCCCATCGCGATCTCACCACGGTTGATGCGGTCCAGCGTGTCGTTGTTGCCGGTCGTCAGGGTCACGGGCAAGGACTTCAGCTCCTTGATCGCCGCCGGCCAGGCTGCCTCGATGCTCTTGTCGTACGGACCTCTGGCGAACTTCTCGTACTGGCCGGTCTTCCAGTAGAGCCACCCGGTGGTGAACGCGACGCCGCTCATGCCGCCCTTCACGCCGTTGTAACCGAACTTCTTCGGGTTGGACTTGATCCAGGCGACGAGCTCCTCGAAGGTGCTCGGTGGGGCCTTCACCATCTCGGGGTTGTAGGCGAGGACGACCTGGCTGTGGAACATCGGCATGACGTAGCCCTCGACGTCGAAGCCGAGCGCGTTCCGACCATCGGGCGCCGTCATCAGCTTCCACGTGCCGATTTCCGGCGCATAGCGGGCCACGAGCTTCTGCTGGATCAGTTCCGGCATCACGATCTGGTGCACGACGGCGACGTCCACGTCCCATTTCGCGACGCCGGCGTCCTTCTGGCTCTTGACCTTGTTCACGATGACCCGGCTGCCGGCCTCCCCGGGGCCACTGCCGACCGCGTTGACCTTCACGCCCGGGTTGCGCTTCTCGAACTCGGGCGCGAAGACGGTGCGCTGGAGGTCGTGCATGTTCGTGTCCCCGGCCGTCACCACGTTCAGCGTGGTTTGCGCCGCGCTCAGGCCCGGCCAGGCCAGGGCGAGCGTGACCAGCAGCGTGGCAACCGTCGTCGTGAACGTTGTCGACTTTCGCATCATGTTGGGCCTCCCCGCCGAGACTCTAGCGATGCCGTGCTCGCGAATCAAGACCCCGAGCCGAGGACGAAGCGCTCGAGAAGCTCTCTGAGCCCCTCTTCGTCGGCGCTCCCGCACACGTAGTCGGCGCGGGCGCGAACGCCTTCCGGGGCGTCACCCATCGCGACCCCGAGTCCAGCCGTCTCGATCATTTCGAGGTCATTGAAGCCGTCGCCGACGGCGATCACGTCGGCGGCCGGGATGCCGAGCACCTCCAGCATCGCGACGAGCGCGGTCCCCTTGGAGGTCTCCGGCGGCAGGAATTCGAGATAGGTCGGTTCCGACTGCACGGTGTGCACGGCGACGCGGGCCGCGCGAACCGCCAGGTCGAGGGCTTCGACACGCTTCGACGTGCCGATCACGAGGATCTTGTGAGGATCGCCGCTGAGGAGCGGCTCGAACGCCGTCACGACGTTGCACGTGAGACCGTCGTCGTCGGCGTAGGCATCGGTCAGCGGATGGCCGCGCTCGACGTACACGCGATCGTCGAGGAACAGATGGGGCTGAAGCTCGCCGTCACGACGGATGAGGGCGAGCGACTGACGCGTCGATTCGGCCGCGAGCCGGCGGTCGTGGAGGATGCGCGTGACCGCGAAGTCGTACACCTGGCCGCCGTTGTACAGGATCGCCGGTGAGTCGGCTCCGAGTGTTTCGATCCACGGCGCTGCGGACGCCCACATCCGACCCGTGGCGACGCACACGCGAACGCCGCGCGCCCGGGCGGCGGCGATCGCGCGCCGGACGCCGGGAGTGACGCCAAGACGGCGCGACCGCGCAGTGCCATCCAGATCGACGACGACCAGACGATAGGGCACGAGTCCGTATAGTACGCTGCGCGGGGTCCGATCCTTCGCGGCGAAACGGACCTTCCCGCCGGCCGGCGCGGTCCGGCCGCATTTTGCGTCCTCGGTTTCGCCAGCTACACTCGAAGGCTGCGATGAACATCAAGTCCGTCCGCGGTGTCCACGACATCCTGCCTGCCGAGGCTCCGCTCTGGCAGCGTCTGGAGAGCGCGGCCCGGCGGGTCTTCGGCGCCTATGGCTATCGCGAGATTCGCCTCCCGCTCTTCGAAAGGACCGAGCTTTTCGCCCGCGGGATCGGGGAAGTGACCGACATCGTGCAGAAGGAGATGTACACCTTCGCCGATCGAACCGGGGAATCGCTGACCTTGCGGCCCGAGGCCACGGCTTCCGTGCTCCGCGCGTACATCGAGCACGGTCTGCACGTTCAGCCGAAGCCGGTGAAGCTCTACACGATGGGCCCGATGTTCCGGTACGAGCGCCCCCAGGCCGGCCGTTACCGGCAGTTCCACCAGCTCGACGTCGAGGCGATCGGCGAGGACCACCCCGCGGTCGACGCCGAGGTGATCGGGATGCTCGTCCGGTTCTTCGCGGAGCTCGGGTTGGCCGATCGCCTGGCCCTCCACATCAACTCGCTCGGCGACGGCGTCTGCCGTCCGGCGTACCGTGAGCGGCTGGTCGAATATCTGCGACAGCACGCGGCTCGACTCTGCGCCGAGTGTCGGGACCGGACCGAGCGGAATCCGCTTCGCGTCCTCGACTGCAAGAAGCCGGAGTGCCGTCCGGTGCTGGATCAGGCGCCGTCGCTGCTCGACTTCCTGTGCGACCCGTGCGCGGACAACTTCACGCGGGTGCGCGCCTATCTCGACGCGATGGGCATCCGCTACGTCGTCGATCGCCGACTCGTGCGCGGCTTCGATTATTACGTCCGCACCGCGTTCGAGCTGTTGACGACGGAGCTGGGCGCGCAGAACGCGGTCGCCGGCGGAGGCCGATACGATGGCCTCGTCGCCCTGCTCGGCGGTCCGCCGGACGCCGCGACCGGATTCGCGATCGGCATGGAGCGCGTGGTGCTGCTGCTGGGCGGGACGACCACGCCATGCCCGCCGGCGGCCTTCTTGATCCCGCTCGGCGACCAGGCTCTCACGCGGTTGCTTGCGGTAGCCCAAGAGGTGCGGGAGCGCGGAGTGCCGATCGAGCTCGGCTACGGGACGCGGAAGCTGCGCGCCGAGCTCGAGCGCGCCCACCGGCTCGGTGTGGATCACGTCGTGATCGTCGGAGAGACCGAGCTCGGCCGTGAGGAGGCGATCATCCGCGAGATGAAGTCGGGGTCGCAACGCACCGTTCGCCTCGCGAGTCTCGGGGACGAGCTCGCCGCGCTCCCGGAACGAGCCAGCTCGACGGGCGCCACGGCGTTGCGCTCCGAGGGCGCGGCGGCCTGCGAGGTCGGTTCGGCGGCCGTGACGTCTCCGGAGCATCCATGAGCGACGTGCTGGGCGACTGGCGCCGGAGCCATGCGTGCGGCGAGATTCGCCCCGAGCACGCCGGCGCGTCCGTCACGGTCATGGGTTGGGCGCATCGCCGTCGCGATCACGGTGGCCTGATCTTCATCGATCTCCGCGACCGCACCGGGCTCGTGCAATGCGTGCTGGATCCCGGAGAGAGCGGTCAGGCGCACGTGCAGGGGGAGACGGTCCGGAGTGAGTTCGTCCTGGCCATCCGTGGGGAAGTCTCACGGCGCCCGCAGGGGACCGAAAATCCGAAATTGCCGACGGGCGAGGTGGAGATCCACGTCCGGGATCTCCGCATCCTGAACGAGTCGCGAGCGCTGCCGTTTCCGGTCGACGACGATACCCCTGTCGACGAGCTGACGCGGCTCACGTACCGCTATCTCGACCTGCGCCGACCGTCCCTCCAGCGGAATTTCGCGCTGCGCGATGCCGTCGCGCGCGCGACCCGTGAGCATCTCCACGCGCACGGGTTCCTCGAGATCGAAACGCCGTTCCTGACGCGATCCACGCCCGAAGGCGCGCGCGACTTCCTGGTCCCGAGCCGCCTCAATCCCGGGACGTTCTATGCGCTGCCCCAGTCTCCGCAGCTCTTCAAGCAGCTCCTGATGGTGGCGGGATTCGAGCGCTACTTCCAGATCGTGCGCTGCTTCCGTGACGAGGACCTGCGAAGAGACCGGCAGCCGGAGTTCACGCAGATCGACATCGAGACGTCGTTCCTCGGTCGAGACGAGTTCCTCGAGATCATCGAAGGCCTGGTGGCGAACATTTTCGCCCGGGTGCTCGGAACCGAGCTGCCGCGGCCGTTCCCGCGGCTCACGTATGCCGAGGCGATGGAGCGCTTCGGGTCCGACAAGCCCGACCTGCGATTCGCGATGGAGCTCCG
>QHRT01000312.1:0-3306 GCA_003220195.1 Candidatus Rokuibacteriota bacterium
AGAGCAGGTCGGGTGCGTACTTTTGACCCTCGTGCGTCGCCCACCAGAGGAATCGCACGATCGCCTTGCCCTTCACCTCATCCGGCTGTTCGCGGTACACGAGCAGCCAGGTGAAGCTCGCGATCGGGTACGCCTTCTCGCCAGGCGCGTTCGTCAGCGACACGCGGAAGTCCGCCGGCATGTTGCCGGCCGCGCCCGCGGCGGCCGCCGTGGTGCTATCGATCGTCGGCTCGACGAACTGTCCCGCCTCGTTCCGGATCGACGCCGCCGGAAGCTTGTTCGTCATCGCGTAGGCGAGCTCGACGTAGCCGAGCGCGCCCGGCGTGTTCTTCACCTGACCAGCGACGCCCTCGTTCCCCTTGCCGCCGAGGCCGACCGGCCACTTCACGGACGTGCCGCGGCCAACCTTCTGCGCCCACTCCTTGCTGACCTTCGAGAGATAGTCGACCCAGATGTAGGTCGTGCCGCTGCCGTCGGAGCGATGCACGATGACGATGGACTGATTCGGGAGATTCACCCCGGGATTGATCGTCTTGATCCGGTCGTCGTTCCAGCTCGTGATCTTGCCGAGGAAGATGTCGGCGAGCACGTCCGGCGTGAACTTGAGCTCCGGGCTGCCCGGCAGATTGTACGTGGCGACCACGGCGCCGAGGACGGTCGGAACGTGGAGCAACGCCCCGGGCGCCTTCTTGAGCTGCTCGTCGGTCATCGGGCCGTCGGTGGCGCCGAAGTCCACCGTACGCTCGGTGACCTGTCGAATGCCGCCGCCGCTGCCGATCGACTGGTAGTTGAACCTGACGCTCTGGTCCATCTTCGCGTACTCGTCGAACCACTTCGAGTAGATCGGGTACGGGAAGGTGGCGCCGGCACCGTTCACCAGCGTCTGCGCCGAGACGTCCGTCGCGCCGGCCACCACCATCGCGGAGAGGGCCACCAGCACGACCGCGTGCACACTCTTCATGCGTCTCTCCTCAGTCTTCCCGGGCGTGTTCTCGCCCGGGGTCGGCGTCATCCTCGCGCAGTCGCGTTTCGTCACTGTGACGATCGCGTTACAGTTCCGTGACGGTCAGGCCGCCGGCTCACGGAACCGGTATCCGATGCCGCGCACCGTGTCGATGGCCGGCGCGGGAACCCGGACCGCCGTGAACTTCGCGCGGAGCCGGGCGACGTGGACGTCGACGGTGCGGGGCTCGACGAACCCGTCGCGGCCCCAGACGAGATCGAGCAGTTCCTCGCGGCCGAACACGCGCCCGGGCGTGGCGACGAGCGTCGCGAGCAGATCGAACTCCTTCGGCGTCAGCTCGACGACCTTGCCCTTCATCGTCACCTCGAACCGTTCGCGATTGATCACGAGCTCGCCGACTCGCAAGTGAAGGCGGCGATCGACGGCCGCGCCAGGGCGGCTCCGCCGCACGACCGCACGGATGCGAGCCAGGAGCTCGCGCGGCGAGAATGGCTTGGTGACGTAGTCGTCGGCGCCGACCTCGAACCCGAGGATCTTGTCGCCCTCTTCGACGCGGCCGGTCACCATGATGATCGGGATCGCGCGGGTCTCGGCGTCGCTCTTCAGACGCCGGCAGACTTCCCAGCCGTTCAGCTGCGGGATCATGATGTCGAGCAGGATCACGTCCGGCGAGGCGTCACGGGCCGTCTTGACCGCGTCCGCGCCGTTGGGCACGGCCAGGACCTCGTAGCCTTCCTTCGCCAGGTTGTAGCGAAGCAGCTCGGCCACGTCAGGCTCGTCTTCCACGATCAGCAGTCGTCCGGCCGAGACCAACTCCCGCGATTGTCCCGGCCTCGATCGCGCCGCGGAGTGTCGGTCCACCATCGCGGAGAGCATCGCAGGCCGGTGTTACGGGACGATGACGACCAGGTAAACTTCCGGTGAAGGGGTCAGGAGCGCTGCGGCCACCGGAGCCTGACGTCGATCTGATTCACTTTCTTGTTTTGCTTGACGTCGATTTCGAGGACGAGCTCCGAGGCCGGCAGCGTCACCGCCTCATCGGTCGTCAAGATCCTCACCTTGCCGGCGAGGACCCCGCGCCCGAGCTGGATGAGATAGAACGCTGCGGCGTCACGGCCTGTTCGCGTTCGCAGCCGTGCGGGAATGGCGTTCGCTCCATGCCGAGGGCCCTCGCCGCCGATGCTATCGACGGCCTCCGCTGCGAACAGGCCTCGGGATAACTCCGGATTCAATTCCGGGATATGTTCGACGCGTTTCATGCCTTTCCCCCCGGTACCCACTGTGCCCGGGATGTGTGACGAGAACGCGACGAACGCATCAAGTTCTCGTGGCGACCGGAAGCGTGAAGCGGACGAGCGTGCCGCGCCCGAGCTCGCTCTCGAGCTGCAGATTCCCGCCGTGCGCCGCGACCAGGTGCTTGACGATCGCGAGGCCGAGCCCGGTTCCGCCGAGCTCCCGCGACCGCGCCTTGTCGACCCGGTAGAACCGTTCGGTGACGCGAGGCAGATCAGCGCTCGAGATCCCGACACCGGAGTCGCGCACCGACACCTCGACGGCCGGCCCCGCGACCACCGCCGCCGACACCGACACGCGGCCGCCGGGCGGCGTGTATTTCACGGCGTTGTCGACCAGGTTGATGAGGATCTGCGCGACGCGATCGTGATCCGCGTAGACCGGGGGCAGCGCATCTGGCACGTGAGCTTCGAGCGCGACGCGGCCACTTTCGGCGCGCGGCCACGTGATCTCCAGCACCGATTCGACGATCGGTGCGAGCTTCGTCTCCGCAAGCCGGAGCGCGAGCTTGCCGAGCTCGATGTTGGAGAGATCGGCGAGATCGCCGAGCAAGCGCCCGAGACGCTCGGTGTGCCGCAGCACGATCTCGAGGAAGCGCTGCGCGTTTTCCGGCTCGGCGATCGCGCCTCCCAGCAGCGTCTCGACGTAGCCCTGGATGGCGGTGAGCGGTGTCCGGAGCTCGTGCGAGACGTTCGCCACGAACTCGGTGCGCACCTGCTCCAGGCGGCGCAGCTCGCTGACGTCGTGGAGTACCGCGACGACGCCGGTCTCTCCGCCGGGCAGCCGGAGCGGCAGTGCGTTGACCTCGACGATTCGCTCCTCGCGCTCGCCGAGACGGAGCTCGCGGCGCGCGGGCACGTCGGCCTGCCTCTCTCGCGCCTCGGCGACCACGGCGTGGAGGTCCGTGTTGCGAATGACTTCGAGCACGCGCCGGCCCCGGCCGCGCTGATCGTCCACGCGGAACATCGCCCGCGCCCTCTCGTTCAGCCAGAGGATCTCGTCGCGCCCGTCGAGCGCGATCACGCCTTCCACCATCCCGTCCAGGATCG
>QHRT01000312.1:3423-3912 GCA_003220195.1 Candidatus Rokuibacteriota bacterium
GCGATTGCCTGCATCTCGACGACCGGGCGCGTGATCCGTCGCGACACGAAGATCCCGATCGCGAGCGCGACGGCGAGCGCCACCGCGCCGCCGATCAGGAGATCGCGGCGAAGCGCCGCGTACGAGGCGGTGACGATCGCGAGCGGAAACGCGACCCGCAGGACGCCGACGACACGTTCCCCCTCGGTGATCGGCATCGCGACGTAGAAGAGCGGCGCGCGCACGGTCGCGCTGGTCCGGAGATCGCGCCCCTGCCGGCCGCGCAACGCCGTCTGCACCTCGGGGCGGCCCGCGTGATTCTCGACGACGGCGAGCTCCGCCGGCGGAACGCTGGAGTCGGCGATCACGCGCCCGTCGGGCGCGATGATGGACACGCGCGCGCCGATCGTGTCGCCCGCACGGACGGCGAACGAGTGGAGGTCGGCGGCCCTCCCCTGGCTCGTGACGAGCGTCCGCGCCTCGTCGTGCAGCAGGCGCGCCGCCAGCCCG
>QHRT01000312.1:3937-10835 GCA_003220195.1 Candidatus Rokuibacteriota bacterium
GAACGCCACCAGCGTCAGCGTGAGCTTGATGGCGATCCGTCGCGCGACGAGCGAGGCCAGGCCGCGGATCATTCCGTGTCGAACCGGTAGCCGGCGCTCTTCACCGTGACGATCCGGTCTCCCTTGTGCCCGAGCTTGCTGCGCAGGCGGCGGACGTGCACGTCGACGGTGCGTGACTCGATCTCGTCGGCCCGCGCATAGCCCCACGCGCGCTCGAGCAGCTGCTCGCGGCTCAAGACGCGCCCCGAGGCCTCGAGCAGCGCGCGCAGGAGCTGGAACTCCTTCGGCGTCAACGTGACGGGCTGACCGTCGAGCGTCACCTGGTGTCGGGCGGGCTCCAGCACGACGCCGCCCGCGGCCAGACGCGGCTCCGCCTCGACGCGCGCCGAGCGTCTGAGCACCGCGCGCACGCGCGCCACCAGCTCCTTCGGCGAGAACGGCTTCGCGACGTAATCGTCGGCGCCCAGCTCGAGGCCCACGATGCGATCGACCTCGTCCGTCTTCGCCGTCAGCATGACGATCGGAATCGCGGCGGTGCGCGGGTCCGCACGAAGCTGGCGGCACACTTCGAGGCCGTCGAGCTCCGGCAGCATCAGGTCGAGCACGACGAGATCCGGCGCGCGGGCGCGGATCTCGCGAAGCGCGGCAGCGCCGCCGCCCGCCGTGCGACAGCTGAAGCCCTCGCGCTCCAGGTGGAACACGACCAGGCGCCGGATGTCGGGTTCGTCTTCGACGACGAGAATGTCGCGACTCATCGCACGTCCACGCCTGAATCGTAAGCCCCCCTTCGAGCTGGTCGAACGCGCCACATCGAAAATACTCCGCCAGCGAGCGCTGCGACCGCGAACGCGAACGCCGGCAGGTAGCTCGCGGTCGCGTCGAAGATGCGGCCGCCCAGCCACGCGCCGAGCGCTTCGCCTGGCCCGGCCGCGAGCACGAGCCACCCGTAGATCGCGCCGAACGTCGGCCCCGCGAAGACGTCGGCCGCGCGCGCCGACCCGACGATGCCGGTCGACCCTTGTGCGAGGCCATAGAAGCCGATGTAGAGCACCAGCCACCACGGCGCTCCGTGCCACGCCAGCATCGCGAGGCATCCGATCCCGATTGCGGCGCTCGTGTACGTGATCGTGAGCGTCTCCGCGCGACCGAGCCGGTCGGACAGCCACCCGGTGCCGAGGCGCCCAGCGAGACTCACGAGACTGACTGCGCCGAGCGCGGTCGCCGCCGCCGCAGGCGCGACGCCCTGCCCGATCGCGAAGGCCACCATGTGGACGTTCATCACCGGAAACGCGCACGCGCCGAAGAATCGCTGGCCGGCAAGCCACCAGAAGGCCGTGGAGCGCATTGCGTCCCGGAACGTCCAGGCGTCGCGTGACGACGGCATGGCAGACGCCGTCGCATGGGTCGGGTCGGGCAGGCGCTGCAGCGCGTTCAACGGCACGACGAGCCCCAGCAGGAGTGCCGCCCACACCAGGAGCGTCGCGCGCCAGCCGAGTGTCGTGACCAGCGCCTGCGCGAGCGGCACCATCGCGAAGGCGCCGGCGCCGGTCCCGACGTCGGCGACGGCGATCGCGCGTCCGCGCGCCCCGGGATACCAGAGCGCGGCGACGATCATGTTCGCGTTGCTGCTGAGCGCGGCGAGTCCGAGGCCGCCGACGAGACCGTAGACGAAGACGAGCCCGAGCAGCGACGTCAGGCGGCTTGCCGCGACGAACGCGATCGCCGCGATGATCGCGCCCAGCTGGAACAGGCGGCGCGGGCCGAGTCGATCGAAGGCCCACCCGATCAGCGGGCCGCCGAGTCCGCCAACCAGCAGCACGGCGGACTGCACGACTGCGACGTCGGCGCGCGAGGCGCCGAACTCCCGGATGAGCGGCAGGTAGAGGACCGCGAACGCGGTCACGATGCCGTTCTCCACCGCCATGGTGAAGGCGGCGATCGCGAGCGCGAGCGGTGCCGCAGAGGAGCGGACGGGCGCTCTACACCTCCTCGGTGCGATAGAGGTGGAGGTACGTGAGCAATGGCACGTCCTGGACGGAGAAGAGCACTGCCGGGGCGCTGCTGCTCCCGTTGGCGTGGCTGTGCGGCGCGCGTGGCGGCACGACGACGAAGTCTCCGGGGCCCCAGTCGAACCGCGTCGTGCCGACGGTGGTCGACCCCGTGCCTTCGAGAACGTAATACACCGCGCTGGACGTCTCGCGGTGCGCCCGCGTGCGCACCCCCGGGCGCAACATCTGCGCGTAGCACCCGAGCGCCGGCGTCACCGAACGCCCGGTGATGGGATCGACGTACTCCATGATGACGTCGTCGAACGGGCTCGGCTCGAGCGTCGCGAGACGATCGAGCGCCGCGCGCGTCGCGTCCCACCGCCAGTGCAGCAGGTGGTGGTGATGCGGCGATCCTCCAGGCGGGCGCCACGCGGGCCGGAGCCCCGCGTGCGCGAATCGCCGCTCGGAGACACCGGGGAGCGTCGCCGGTTGCTGGCGCTCGTCCGGGTACGGCTCGCCGGAGAGATTCTCGAGATAGCGGACGATCGGCGAGTCGAGCAGGTCGATCCACATCGCCGGATCGGGGCCGTCGTTGCCGTGGTCGTGCCACGTCATGCTGGGCGTGAGCACGAGATCGCCGGAGCGCATCTCGCATCGGTCGCCCTCGATCGTCGTGTACGCGTTCCGCCCGCGGAGCATGAACCGGATCGCGCTCGGCGTGTGGCGATGCGCCGGCGCGACCTCGCCGGGCAGCAGATACTGGATCGCGATCGAGATCGTGTGGGTCGCGGTGCGCTCCGGTACGCCGGGATTGTCGAGGCGGATGATGCGGCGCTCGGCGCCACGGCCGGGCTTCATCAGCTCCGGGCCTTCCAGCACGAGCGGCTCGATGTCACTCCAGCGCCAGTGGCGCGCCTGCACCGCCGTCGTCTTCGGCGGGATCAACGGGCCCGGCGACGTCCAGGGCGCGTCGAGCCCCGCCGCGCGCAGCTTTGCGGCGAACGCCGCGAACCGCTCCGCCTCGGAGACGACCGCCGTCTCCGTCTCGCTCACCAGCTTTGCCATGTTGAATCTCCTCTACCGGTTCGCTCACGCGAAACGCGTGGCTTTCCAGCGTCGCCCACGCCTCGCGCATGGTCTCGACGCGGCTTCCCGGCTCGGCGCCGCGCCCTCAGTCTGCCC
Organism: Candidatus Rokuibacteriota bacterium; assembly: GCA_003220195.1. GTDB lineage: Bacteria > Methylomirabilota > Methylomirabilia > Rokubacteriales > CSP1-6 > AR8. The sequence continues at coordinate 7,108 of QHRT01000312.1, forward strand.
TGCCTCGCGCTCTGACGCGAGCCGCTGCCTCCGGCATTCCAGCAGCGCGTGTCCGAGCGGCACTGGCGAAACGCCGTGCTTCTTCGCGAGCCGGCAGCGCGATTATCGCTCGCTGCGCGCCGTCTCACCCTCGGTGAGAAAGTCGGCGAGCCGGTCGTACCACGCGCGCTGATCGGCAACCGTGAAGTGCGCGTTCGCCGGGCTCGGGTTCGGGACGACGTAGAGCCTGGTCGCGGCGATGCTGATCGGCTGTGGGCCCAGCACGGGCGAGTGGTCATTCCGCCGGAGCGCGATCTCGAGGAACGGCCGATACGCGGTGAGGCCGTGGAAGCACGCCACGCGAGGCGCATACCTCTTGAGCCGTGTCAGCAGGCGCGGCGCCCATTCCGCGAAGTCAGCCGGTGTCAGACCGGCGGCGTTCGCCGACGGACGCTTCACGACGTCGGTGAACCCGATGCCGAACCCGAGCAGGTCGCCGTCGTGCTGCGGGCCGAGCACGTCGACGCCGAGGCGTTCGCGCACTCGCGCGCTCAGGCGCGACGCCGAGAACGCGGGCCAGAACCGGCTGGTCGATCGCGCGAAGTAATGGCCGCGCTCGACGGAGTAGAGACCGGGATTGATCCCGATGAACACGAGATCGAGCCCGCGACCGAGATGATCGGGCAGCGTCGTGAACGGATAGCGGCCGGACCCTGCGCGTGGCACGTCGAGATCGTACCCCGTCGATCCGTGTCCCCCGTGGACGACATTGACCGGTCCAGTCGGCGCCGCTACGATCGATGGTGTGGCGCAACGAGCTCTGACCGTTCGGCGATGGCAGCGCACGGAATACGAGCGTCTGGTAGACCTTGGCGCGTTCGAGCGTGAGCCAGTCGAGCTGATTGCCGGGCAACTCATCGTCGCCGAGCCGCAGAGCAGCTATCACGCGACCACCGTCGGCTTCATCGACGATGCGTTGCGGGCCTTCCTTCCGCGTGGGTTCTTCGTCAGAGCCCAGATGCCGCTCGCCCTGGACGCTGACTCGGCTCCCGAGCCCGATCTCGCGGTGGTCCGCGGAACCCGCGAGGACTATCTGACGACCCATCCGGCGCGCCCGGTCCTCGTGATCGAGGTCGCGGACTACAGTCTCCACTTCGATCGCCACGACAAAGCGAGCCTCTACGCTCGGGGCCACATTGCCGATTACTGGATCGTCAATCTCGTCGAGCGCGTCCTCGAGGTGTATCGCGACCCGGAACGTGATCCGTCTGCACCGTACGGCTGGCGCTACCGGTCGGTGGCGTCACTCATCCCGCCTGCGGTGGTCACGCCGCTCGAGATTCCCACGACCGCCATCGCCGTTGGCGATCTCCTGCGCTGATCCGCTCGCTCCGGTTCCGACGAACAGGAGCAGGGCCGACGCAAGGTACACCGCGGCGAACTTCCCTGCCGGCCCGGGGTCGAGGACTCCCAGGAACGAGTAGAAGTGGTGAAAGGACCCGATCGCCGCGGCGAAGGCGCTGACGAAGACCAGACGCTGCTGCACGGCGATCGGCAGCACCGTGTCGGCCAGGACGATCCCGAGGCCGACCAGAACCGGCACGTAGCCGAGCATGGTCAACCTCGGCAGGCTGTGGCCGGTGATGACTGGCCCGGCGAGAAAAGGCGTCAGATCGATCGACGCGGTCAGCGCCAGACAGAGCCACAGCCGTCGATTCCGGTACCACCCGCCGGGGAGCGCGCGCGTCACGGCCAGCGACAGAAAGAGCGCCACGGGCAGTGCGAAGCCGATGAGCCCTCTGGCGGTGAAGGCGGACAGCGCCACGAGCGAGAATTGCCCGGCGATCCACTCCACGAGCCCGACGAAGTAGCGGATCGGGACCCTCGGTTTCGAGAAGGACATCACCATCCACGTGGTCCCGAGGTAGACGAGCGGCCCGAGCGCCGCCACGATCAGGCAATGCGCGACCCGCACCTTTCGCGGCGCGTTCCATTCCAGCCAGATCCAGGCCATCACACCAGGGATGAGCGTCAGCGCGGTCTGCTTGCTCAGCGTCGCGAAGAGCAGCGCGACATACGTCAAGCCCGGGCGTTCGCCGAGCAGGCCGAGGAGCACCAGCACGACCCCGAGCTGAAAGCCGAGATCGCTGACCATCCACGGAATCGCGAGGTGGTAGCGAAACATGTACGCGTTCAGGATCAGGATGCCGAGGAGCACCATCCGCATCTCGATCGAGAGCGCGAAGTAGCGGAGAATCCGCCGGAAGAGCACCACCACGCCAAGCACGACCAGCACGGCGAAGCCGCGAAAGACCTGCTCCACGGGCACGCCGAACATCCGGGCGACTCCACCGAGGACGTACGGCAAGACGAAGCGCTGGGATTTGTGGAGCCACAGCGTCGCGTCATACGGCAGCGACGGAAACGCGTTGGCGATGGTGAGGTAGGAGTAGGAATCGCCCCCGGCGAAGCGCACCCACGCGGCGTCCGCCTCCAGCGAAAGATAGCGGTTCGTCACGAGGAGGGAGACGAGCAACAGCGCCGTGAAGCAGACCTCTACGCGGACGCCGGAGCTCGACGGTGAGGTCATGTGTCGCGAAGTATGGCGATCCGCGCCGGGTCCGGGCAAAGGATTTCTGCGGCGGGGTATGATCGTCGGACATGCGCATCCACAGCATCGACGCCATGGCCATCGACATTCCGCTCAGGAAGAACTTCGGCGGCAGCACCTACTCCGTCTTGAAGCGCTCCACCGTGGTCACGCGGATGCGCACCGAGGACGGCCTCGTCAGCGAGGTGTACAACGGCGACAACCGCGAAGACGGACTCGAGATCGTGCGGGTGATCGGCGAAGAGCTCGCGCCCCGCGTTCGCGGGCTCGGCCTTCTGGAGACCGAGCGCATCTGGGAGCGAATGTTCGCGCTGAGCCACGTGAGCCGCCGGCGAAAGACGCTGCTCGAGGCGATCGCGTGCGTCGACTGCGCGGTGTGGGATCTCATCGGCAAATCGCTCGGCCGGAGCGTCGCCGCGCTGCTCGGTGGCCATCGCGATCGCCTGCCGATCATCTCCATCGGCGGCTACTACATGGAGGGCAAGACGCTCGCCGACATCGGTCGCGAGATGGAAGCGTATCGAAAGGCCGGGATGGCCGGCTGCAAGTTCAAGGTCGGCGGGCGCGCGCCCGAGGACGATGCGAAGCGCGTCGAGGCGGCGCGGCGCGCCGCCGGCGCTGACTTCGTGCTCGCCGTGGACGCGAATCGTGGCTGGTCGGCGCAGGACGCGATCCGGTTCGCCAGGCTCGTCGAGCCGCTCGACATCCGGTGGTTCGAAGAGCCGTGTCACTGGTACGACGACGTCGCGATGATGGCGCGCGTCCGGCAGGCGACGACGATCCCGATCACCGCCGGGCAGAGCGAGATCACGAGCCACGGCGTGCGCCGCCTCGTCGAGGCCGGCGCCGTCGATTTCGTCAACGTGGACGCGTCGGAGTGCGGCGGGGTCACCGAGTGGCGTCGCGCGGCCGCGCTCTGCGCCGTCGCCGGCGTCGAGATGGCGCATCACGAAGAGTCACAGATCGCGCGCCACCTGCTCGCCGGCGTGCCGCACGGCACCTATGCCGAGTGCTTCGCCGATCCCGAGCGCGACCCGGTCTGGCAGACGATGTGGGCGAATCGCCCCAAGGTCGAGGACGGCATGTTCGCGGTCGGCACGGAGCCCGGCTTCGGACTCGTGCTCGACGAGGGAATGAT
>QHRT01000064.1 GCA_003220195.1 Candidatus Rokuibacteriota bacterium
TGGGCGAAGGTGAAGAACTACGTCGCTCGGGAATGGCGCCGCCGCTGACCTGCGAGGTCATGATTCGCCGACGAGATCGTCGTTGCACGGCTATGACGTCGTGCCACGCAGCGCCAGCTCCTCCGGCGCGCGGTTGCAGACGTCCAGCGCCGTCAGCGCCAGCACCTGCGTGACCTTCACCATCTCGCTCACGATCACGCACGCGTCGTCCTCGTCCGCGGTGCCGCGAATCACGCCCGGGCCGTAGAGCAGGCACGGGATGCCGGCCTTCCACAGATGGCAGGTGTCGTCGGCGCTGTACGAGTGCGGCAAGACGGTGCCGATGGCCTTCGGCTCGGCTCCCGTCAGCGCGCGGTAGCTCCGGGCGACCGCCTGCACGATCGGCGCGTCGACCGGGACGTCGAGCGGCTCCATCACGAGCCGGCGCCGGCCCTTGAAGCGATCGGGCGGCGGAATCTCGATCTCGTAGCGCAGCTCCGGATCTCGCGCGATGGCTGCGTCGAGCGCCCGGCGGACGTCGTCGAGGATCGTCTCGACGGTCTGTCCCGGCACGAAGTGGACGTCGACGATGATGGTGCAGAGGTCGGGCACGTACGGCGGCTCCACGAGCACGTAGTCGCGCCCGCGGCCGCCGATGATGCCGCCGACGTTCAGTCGCGGAAACGCCGGCAGGTCGGGACGCGGCGTGTGGCGGAACGTCACGCGGTTCAGCGCGTCGATCACCGCGGTCATCTTGTGGATCGCGTTCACCGTGCCCTCGAGACGACCGATGTGTCCGCTGACGCCGTAGACGTGGATCGCGAAGTGCACGATGCCGGAGTGGACGGTGACGAGATGGTCCGCGCCGAACGGCTCGGCCACGATTGCGGCGTCCGTCCGGAACCCCTGTTCCATCAGGTAGTGCGTGCCTTCGCCGCCCTGCGTCTCGCCCGCGACGCACGCGACGACGAGATCGCCGGCGAGCGAGACGCCAGACTGGCGAATGGCGTCCGCGACCATGATGATGCTGGCCAGACCGCCCTTCATGTTCTGCACGCCGTGGCCGTAGAGCCGGTCGCCGTCGACGACGGGCGTCCACGGGTCGCGCTTCCATCGCATCGTGAGCGCGTTGATGTCGGTGTGCCCGTTCAGCATGAGGCTCGCGCCGCCGCCGGTTCCACGAAGCGTGGCGATGGTCTGACACCGTCCGGGCTCGATCTCCTGGAGCTCGACCACGTAGCCGCGCGGGCGAAACCACTCGGCGAGGTACCGCGCGACCGCGGTCTCCTCGGTCTTGAAGCTCGGGATGCGGATGAGGGCGCTGGCGAGCTCGATGAGCGCGGCCCGGTCGACCCGGGCCAGCACGCGCTGCTGAAGGTCGTTCACGCGTTCGGGACGGCGACGCTCAGGGGATGCGGACGAAGCCTTCCATCAGGCGGCGTGCGCTGCGATACACGGTCACACGTTCCGCCCACGGCGCGCCGTCGCGTGCCGTGACCGCCGCGTCGAGCGGCAGCACGCCCGACGGATGGGCCAGGCGCACGTCGCCCTTCACGTCGCCGCACGCCTCGTGCACGACGGTGCCGTCGATTCGCGCGGCGACCGCCAGACACATCGCCGCCGTCAGCGCGAAGGCGCGGTGGCAGTTGCCCATCGACATGACGCGCGCGAGCAGGTCACAGGCGTCCGGCTCGTACGCGGTTCCGTCGAGCGCCGTGAACGGCATCGGCGGCGCCACGATCGCGATCTTCGGGACGGCGGCGCTGCCGGTCACGCCCATGCGCGCGCCGGCCGCCACGCGGATCTTCTCCAGACGCTCGGTGACCGCGCGGTTCGCGTCGACCGCCGACGGAGTCTCGGTGCCGACGAGTCCGACGTCGCGCGCGCGAACGAATACCATCGGGTTCGTCGCGTCGACGAGCGAGGCCTCGAGACCGTCGATGACGTCGCGCGGCGCGCCCGTCGGGAGAAGGCGGCCGCTCACCGCGCCACCGGGGTCCACGAAATCGAGCGCGATGCGCGCGCCCTTGCCGGCCACGCCCGGCAGCTCGAAGTCGCCGCTCACCGCCGCCTCGCCGTCCTGGACCGGCACGTGCGCGACGATCACTTTTCCCGTGTTCGTATTGTGAATGCGCACGAGCGTCTCGCCTTCGACGACGGAAACCATGCCTTCGTCGATGGCGAAGGGCCCGACCGCGGACGAGCAGTTGCCGCAGTTGCCGCGGTAGTCGACGACGGGATCCTTGATCTCGATCTGCGCGAACGTGTAATCCACGTCGGCGTCGGGATGCGTGGACGGGCCGATGATGCACGCCTTCGACAGCGACGAGATCCCGCCACCGAGGCCGTCGAGCTCGCGGCCGTACGGGTCGGGGCTGCCCGTCGCCGCGAGCAGAATCCGATCCCGCTCGGGACCCGGCGCGGGCAGATCGCGCTCGTGGAAGAACAGCGCGCGGCTCGTCCCGCCGCGCATGTACACCGCGCGAACCTTTCGCTGCGTCATGATCTCCCGCCTCGCGTCATCGCTGCTGCATCCCGTCGCTCGTGCCCGGGTCGGACGCCCGGGTCATGCCTGACGCTCTCTCGTCAGCGCCAGGAGCCCCCCCGCGATCAGGATCTCGCGCTCGCGTGGCGTCACAACGCAGGACGCGCGGAACAGGGCGCCGGTGCGCGTGTTCAGGATCGTCACCCGGCCGTCGCCGGCGAGCGACGCGCGGAGGTCCTCGAGGCGTAGTCGGTCGTCGCGCTCGATCCCGTCATGTGCGGCCGCATCGTCGAGGACGAGCGGGACGACGCCCCAGTTGATCAGGTTCGCGCGGTGGATGCGGGCGAACGACTTCGCGATCACCGCGCGGACGCCGAGGTACATCGGCGCGATCGCCGCGACCTCGCGCGACGATCCTTGACCGTAGAGCTCGCCGCCGACGATGATGCCGCGACCTGCCGCCCGGGCGCGTGCCACGAATTCCGGATCGACGTACTTGAACGTGAACTCCGAGATCGCCGGCATGTTCGAGCGGAACATCAGCACCGCGGCGCCGGCGGGTGAGATGTCGTCCGTCGAGACCTTGTCGCCGAGCTTGATCACCACCGGCGCCTCGAGCGTTTCCGCGACCGGCTCTCCGATCGGCACCGCCTTGATGTTCGGTCCGCGGACGACCTCACCGAGTCCGTCGGGCTCGACGAAGCCGACCGCCGAGTCGGCGAACCGGAGAGGCAGCGTCACGCCGGAGGGCGCGCCGCCGAGCGTGCGGGGATCGGTAATCACCCCCGTCAGCGCGGACGCCGCGGCGACGGTGGACGAGCACAGGTAGACCTCGTCGCCCTTCACGCCGCTGCGGCCCGGGAAGTTTCGATTGAAGGCGCGAAGGCTCTTCGTTCCGGCCGCGGGGACGTGCCCGATGCCTGCGCAGGAGCCGCACGTGGGCTCCGACACGGTCGCGCCGGCGCGCAGCAGATCCGTCAGCAATCCCTCGCTCGACATCGTCTCGAGGATGCGATGGCTGCCGGGGAAGAGCACGAAGGAGATCGACGGATGGATGCGCCGGCCGCGCAGGATTTCCGTCACCGACGCCATGTCGTGCCACGAGCCGTTCGTGCACGAGCCGACCATCACCTGCTCGATCGGGGTGCCCGCGACCTCTTCCACCGGCACCACGCGGTCCGGCGATCCCGGCAGCGCGATGAGCGGCGTCAACGCCGAGAGGTCGAGCTCGATCTGATCGTCGTACGTCGCGTCGTCGTCCGGCGAGGCCGGTTGCCAGTCCTGCTCACGCCCGAGGCGCGTCAGGAACGACCGCGTGACGTCGTCGCTCGGGAAGACGCTGGTGGTGAGCCCGAGCTCGGCGCCCATGTTCGCGATCGTCATGCGCTGCGCCGCCAGCAGGCTCGCGAGTCCCGGGCCCGCGTACTCGAAGATCTTCCCGGTGCCGCCCCGCACGGTGAGCCGTCGCAGCAGCTCGAGAATCACGTCTTTCGCCGTGACCCACGGCTGGAGCGCGCCGGTGAGCCAGATGCGCACGATCGACGGCATCGTCGTGAAGTACGGCCCGCCGCCCATCGCGACGGCGACGTCGAGACTGCCGGCACCGATCGCCAGCATGCCGGCCGCGCCGCAGAGCGGGGTGTGACTGTCGCTGCCGAGCAATGTCTGGCCCGGGACCGAGAACGTCTCCATATGGACTTGATGACAGATGCCGTTGCCCGGCTTCGAGAAGACCGCGCCGTACCGGCGCGCGGCCGTCTGCATGTAGCGGTGATCGTCGGTGTTCCGCGAATCGAACTGGTAGACGTTGTGATCGATGTACGCCACCGCGCGGCGCGGGACGATCCGAGGCAGGCCCATGGCTTCGAACTGGAGCAGCGACATGTTGCCGTTGGTGTCGGTGAGGAGGATCTGATCGATCGCGAGACCGATCTCCTCGCCGGCGACGGGTTTCCCGGCCACCAGGTGGCTGTCGATCAGCTTCCGCGTGAGATTCCGTCCCACGATTACCGACTCCGGAGCGGCACGTACGCCCGGCGCTTGGGGCCGACGTAGTCGCCGCGCGGCCGGATCAATCGATTGTCCTCGTACTGCTCGATAATGTTCGCCGTCCAGCCGGCGATGCGACCGGCGGCGATCACCGGCGTGAACAGGTCCACCGGAATCCCGAGCGAGTAGAAGAGCGGGGCGGAGTAGAAGTCGACGTTCGGGATCAACCCCTTCGCGGCGTTGATGCGCTCGTGCAGCTTCACCGCCATCTCGTACCACTTGAACTGTCCGGACTGGCGGCACGCTTCTTCCGCCATGCCCCGAAGGATCGCCGCGCGCGGATCCCCGGCCTTGTACACGCGGTGCCCGAAGCCCATCAGGCGGCGTTTCGTCGCGACCGCCTGCTCGGAGAAGCGATCGACGTTCGCCACTTCGCCGATCTCGAAGAGCGTGTGCATGACCGCTTCGCCGGCACCGCCGTGGAGCGGCCCTTTCAGCGCGCCGACCCCCGCCGCGACCGCGGAGTGCATGTCCGACTGCGTGGAGGTCACGACGCGGGTCGTGAAGGTCGACGCGTTCAGCTCGTGCTCGGCGTAGAGCGTGAGGCTCGCATCGAATGCCTTCGCGGCCGGGGAGGATGGACGCTGGCCGGTCAGCATGTAGAGAAAGTTCGCGGCGTGGCCCAGGTCGCGCGCCGGCGGCACCGGTTCCTGGCCCTGGCGGATGCGGTGATGCGCACAGATCGCCGTCGCCATCTGGCTCGTGAGCCGTGTCGCCTTCCGGACGTTCGCGGCACGCCAGTTGTCCGTCGCGTCCGGGTCGTCCATGCCGAGGATCGCGACGGCGGCTTGAAGCACGCGCATCGGGTCGGTCTTCTTCGGCACGAGCGCGAACGTTTTCGCGAGCGCGTCGGGGATCGGCCGCGCGGCGATGAGCGCGATCGTGAACTGATCGAGCTGGCCGGCCTTCGGCAGCTCCCCGTGCCACAGAAGGTAGGCGACTTCCTCGAACGTTGCCTGTCGCGCCAGCTCGTCGATGTCGTAGCCGCCGTACGCCAGACGTCCGTGCGCGCCGTCGAGATCACACAGCGCCGTCTCGGCGGCCACCACCCCTTCGAGACCGCGAATGAGCGAGCTGCCTTCGGTCATAAGCAATACCTTCCCAACCCGGTGTTGTGGGACGTCTCGATTGTTCCACGGACTGCCCGCAACGTATATAGTGGCGCACTGTCGCCGACGCAAGCGGCCGGCGGATTGGCCACGCGCACAGGCATACCGCGGTCGAGCGCCGGCTTTGCCGGCGCGATCCGGCTCTGGGGGAGGCAGCGCGCCGCGGGCCGAAGGCCCGCGGCGCGCGTCGGAAGGGGGCAAAGCCCCCCTCCGAGTTCATTCGCTTGCCAGCTCGTCCACCCGGCGGCGCTTGAACCAGGCGATGCCCGCCAGCGCGATGGCCACGACGGCGATCGCGATCACCCCGACCCAACGCTCGGTGCGCCGCACGTCGGTCAGCGCTTCGTGGAGCTGGTCGGTGAAGAAGTACGCGAGCCAGAATCCGAGCGGCACGCTGACCAGCGCCGCGCCGGCATCCGCCGCGATGAATTTCCAGAACGGGACGTGCGCGATCCCGGCCGTGAGGAACGCGGCGGCGCGCAGCCCCATGATGTGCCGGGCCGTGATGACCATCTTGATCGCGTGCCGGCGGTACGCGCCCTTGATTCGCTCCTCGCGCTCCTTGCTCAGCACGAACCGGACGACGCGCCAGTTCAGCAGACGCTCGCCCCAGTGCCGCCCGGCGAAGTACAGGATGACGTCGCCGGACAGCACGCCCACGAAGCAGATGGGCAGCGCGATCCACGCGCGTGCCGCGCCCTCATGCGAGAGCACGGCCATGGCAATGATCGGCGCTTCCTCGGGGATCGGCACCCCGAGGCTCGCCAGCAGCAGCACGGCGAAGCCGCCGACATACGTGAACTGCTCGACGAATCCCTGGACCATGGACGAGCAGGCCTCCCGGGTCGCCCGGCGTCCGCTCGTCGATCATTTTCCATCGACGCGGGCGGCAACGGAAGCTTCCGCACGGGTGCCGGGACACCCGCTGGCCGCGCATTATCGAGCCGGGCTTTTCGCTCCGAACGCCGGCATGACCTCTTCGGCGAATGCCTGGAGCGCCTCCCAGTCGTACGGGCCTTCGCGGAAGGCGATGTTGAGCCGCCGGCAGCCGAAGTCGCGGAACCGGCCGATCATGTCCATCACGTCCTTCGGCGTCCCGCGCAGGTATCCCGTGCGCGGCTCCCGCCCGTCGCTCCTTCCGCCGAAGTGGCGCTGGTAGACCTGCTCGCCGCGCGCGGCGCCCTTCGCGTCGGCGCCCAGATAGAACCCGAGATTGACGGTGCGCAGAATCGTCCGGGGATCTCTCTTCTCGATCTCGCACCAGCGAGTCAGAACGTCGCTCTTCAGCTTCCATTCGTCGGGACCGATGTAGGCGGCGTTCCAGCCGTCGGCATAGCGCGCGGCGGCCCGGAGCGTCCTCTTCTCGCCACGGCCGCCGATCCACAGTGGCAGACGCGGCTGCAGCGGCTTCGGATTGTTCGGCGCGTTCTCGAGCGTGAAGTGCTGGCCGTGAAAGTTCGACCGCCGCTGCTCGGGATCGAAGAGCATGCGGAGGATCTGGGCGTACTCCTCGAGCATGTCCTCGCGCACGCCGATGCGCGGGAAGGGGAAGCCGAACGCCTTCGATTCGATCTCGTGCCACCCGGCGCCGATGGCGCAGTCGGCCCGGCCCTGCGACAGGTGATCGATCGTGGTCAGCGACTTCGCGAGCAGACCGGGGTTCCGGTAAAGCACGCAATGCACCATGCTCGCGAGTCGCACGCGTTTCGTCTCGACCGCGGCCGCCGCGAGGCTCGCGATGCCCTCGAAGCAGTCCATGTCACCGCCTTGCGGCGGCGACTCCTGGAAGTGATCCGCGACGGAGAACCAGTCGAATCCCATCTCGTCGGCGAACTTCCAGAGCCGCCGCATCTCGTCGAGCGGCCCGCCCATGTGTCCAATGTGAATCCCGAACGTCATCGTCATCGCTGGTCTCCCGAAAACACGAGTGTGCCGCAACCCTGACGAATGTCAGCGACGCGCCGGGGACGGCGGGTGGGATGGGGTGCACGCCGACATCCGCAGGTGGACGAGCGAAGCTCGTCACACCGAGGACCCGAGGCGCGACCCCATCCCACCCGCCGCCCCCGGCGTGTCGCGGTGCCGCGCTTCGCCTCGCGGCGCGAGCGACGGACCCGTCGCGGCGCTCACCCTATCGAGTGGTGAGCGTCACGCCAGCGTCGATGACGAGCGTCTGGCCCGTGACCCAGCGCGACTCCTCGCTCGCGAGGTAGACCGCGCCCCAGGCGACGTCCCAGCCCGTTCCCTCGGTGCCGAGGAGCGACGCGGCGCGCCGCTGCTCGCGCGCGGCGGCGCCGAGGTCTTCGACCATCGGCGTCCAGACCATGCCGGGGGCGATGGCGTTCACGCGGACGCCGCGCGGACCGAGCTGGCCTGCGGCCGTCCGGACGAAGCCGATCACGCCGGCCTTCGCGCTGGCGTACGCGGTCAGTCGCGTGGCGCGCAGCGCGGCGACGGACGACACGCAGATGATGCTGCCCTTCCCCCGCTGCACCATCAGCCGGGCGGCGCTCCGCGTCGCGAGGAACATCGATTTCAGGTCGACGGACATCACGCGGTCCCACTCCTCCTCGGTCGTTTCGAAGAGGTCGTTGCGGGACGCGATGCCGACGTTGTTGTGGAGAACGTCGACGGTGCCCCAGCGCCGCACGGCCTCGTCGACCATCGCGTCGCAGTCCGCGGCTCGCGACACGTCCCCAGAGAACCCGACGGCTTCGCCGTGGTCCGCGCCACCCGCGGCGCGCTCCGCGCCGGCCGCGGCGCGCTCCGCGCCGGCCGCGGCGCGCTCCGTGCCGGCCGCGGCACGCTCTGCGGCGATGAGTCCGACGGTCTCCTCCGCGCGCTCCTTCATCAGGTCGACACAGAGGACGCGCGCCCCCTCGCGCGCGAACAGGATCGCCGCGGCCTTGCCGTTGCCCAGCCCGGGGCCGCGCGAGCCGGCGCCGGTGACGATCGCGACCTTGCCGGCGAGCCGGTTTGCCACGGGAGCCCCCCTGTGATGTGAACGATTACCCGAACGCTTTACTTGAACGTGCCGTCGATGAGCACGTCCACGAGATACGGGCCGCCGCTCGCGAGCGCGCGGCCGATCGCCGGGCCGATCTGGGCAGCGTTCTCGACACGCTCGTGACGGAAACGCCTTCTTGACGGAGGATGTCGAGGAACGCTTGCTTGCCCGAGATGTACGACATGGCGCGGATCATAAACCCGCGCCAGCCTTGATTCCAGCCACGCTGCGCGGGTACGCTCCACGAGTGACGCCAACAGATTTCCCGTTGCTGCGCGCCGCGCGACGGGAGCCCACCCCGTACACGCCGATCTGGTTGATGCGGCAGGCCGGACGCTACCTGCCGGAGTATCGCGCGCTGCGTGAGCGCTTCTCGTTCCTCGAGCTTTGCCGGAACCCCGACGCGGCGGCGGAGGTGACGCTCCAGCCGATCGAACGCCTGGGCGTCGACGGCGCGATTCTCTTCGCCGACATCTTGCTGATCGTCGAACCGCTCGGCGTCGGGCTCGAGTTCTCGCGCGGCGAAGGACCCGTGATCGCGCGGCCCGTGCGGAGCGCGGCGCACGTCGCGGCGCTGTCACCGATCGACGTCGAGACCGCGGTGCCGTTCGTCTTCGAGGCGGCGCGTCGCGTGACGCGGGCGCTCGGCGGCCGCGTGCCGCTGATCGGGTTTGCGGGCGCGCCGTTCACGGTGGCGTCGTACCTGGTGGAAGGCGGCGCATCGCGCGACTTCGTCGAGACCAAGAGGTTCATGTACGCGGAGCCCGAAGCGTGGCATCGCTTGCTGAACATCCTGTCGACGGCGACGGCGCGATACCTGAACGGTCAGATCGCCGCGGGCGTCGCGATGGTCCAGATTTTCGATTCGTGGGTCGGTGCGCTCGCTCCCGACGACTACCGCGCGTACGTGCTGCCGCACACGCGCGACGTGATCAAGGCGATCTCGCCGGGCGTGCCGGTGATCCACTTCGGGACGGGTACGGCGGGACTCTTGCCGCTCATGCGCGAGGCCGGCGGCGACGTCATCGGTCTGGACTGGCGGGTCGCGCTCGACGACGGCTGGCGCACCGTCGGTCACGACGTCGCGGTGCAGGGCAATCTCGATCCCGTGGCGTTGCTGGCGTCGCCCGCGGAGATCCGACGACGCGCGGCGGATATCCTCGAGCGCGCCGGCGGCCGGCCGGGCCACGTCTTCAACCTGGGCCACGGCGTTCTGCAGCAAACGCCCGTCGATCACGTGAGAGCGCTGGTGGACACGGTGCACGAGCTGAGTGCTCGCCGGTGACGCCGTGATCGACGCCGTGCTGCTCATCGCGTTCGGCGGCCCCACCGCGCCTCACGAGATCCAGCCGTTCCTCGAGATCGTCACGCGCGGCCGGCGGATTCCGCCGGAGCGGCTCTCCGCCGTCGCGCAGCACTATCACCGCATGCCCGGCGAACGCTCGCCGCTCAACGAGCTGACATCGGCGCAGGCGCGCGGACTCGAGCGGACGCTCGCGGAGCGCGGAACGCTATGCCCGGTGCACGTCGGCATGCGGAACTGGCATCCCTTTCTCGCCGAGACGCTGGCCGACATGGCCACGAACGGCGTGCGGCGGGCGCTCGGCATCGTGCTCTCGGCCTTCAGGACCGAAGCCTCGTGGGATCGATACATGAGCGACGTCGCCGCGGCGCGCGCGCGCGTCGCCGACGCGCCCGAGGTCGTGTTTGCGCCGCCGTGGTCCGATCGCCCCGGCTTCATCGAAGCGGTCGCCGCCCGCGCTCGTGAGAAGCTCGAGGACGTGCCGGAAGAGCGTCGCGCGGCGGCGCCCGTGGTGTTCACGGCTCACAGCGTGCCCGTGGCGATGGCGGACGCATCGCCGTACGTGTCGGAGCTCGAGTCGGCGGCGCGCGCCGTCGCCGAGCGGCTCGATCGTTCACGGTGGTCGATCGCGTACCAGAGCCGGAGCGGGAATCCCCACGAGCCGTGGCTGTCGCCGGACGTGAACGAGGAGCTGAAGGGCCTCGCGTCGATTGGCGACACCGACGTCCTCGTCGTGCCGATCGGCTTCGTCGTCGACCACGTCGAGGTGCTCTACGATCTCGACGTGGAGGCGCGGGCGGTTGCCGCCCGGTGCGGCCTCGCTGTTCACCGTGCCGGAGCCGTCAACGATCATCCCGCGTTCATCGACATGCTGGCGGATCTGGTGATGGAGTCGCGGGAGTGAGATGTACGCTGATGCGATGAGCCGCGCCGCCCGGGAGGAGCGCGCGCGATGAAGCTGGTCGTCGTTGGCGCGGGAGTCAGCGGGCTCGCTGCCGCGCACCGGGCGATGGAGATCGCGCGCGAGCGCGGCACGCCGCTCGAGCTGACGCTCCTCGAGGCGCGCGATCGGCCGGGGGGCACGATCGCCACCGAGCGCGTCGACGGCTTTCTCGTCGAAGCGGGTCCCGACTCGTTTCTCTCGGAGAAGCCGTGGGCGCTCGCGCTGTGCCGGCGCCTCGGCGTCGAGGATCAGCTGGTTCGCACCGATGACCGGTATCGGAAGACCTTCGTCTGGTTTCGTGGACGGCTGCATCCGCTGCCGGACGGGTTTCAGCTTCTGGCGCCGACGCGTTTCGCGCCGTTCGTGACGTCCTCGCTCTTCTCGTGGCCGGGCAAGCTGCGCATGGCGTGCGATCTTCTGCTTCCGCGAAGATGGCCCGACGACGAGAGCCTCGGGGCGTTCGTCCGGCGGCGGCTCGGCAGGGAAGCGCTCGAACGTGTCGCGCAGCCGCTGGTGGCCGGGATCTACACCGCCGATCCCGACGAGCTGAGCCTCGCGGCCACGATGCCGCGGTTCCTCGAGCTCGAACGTCGCCAGCGGAGCGTGATCCTGGGGCTCTGGCGCGCGAGCCGCCGCACGCGAGAGGTCGGCACGAGCGGCGCGCGCTGGAGCCTCTTCGTCACGTTCAGGAACGGAATGGAAGAGCTGGTGTCGACGCTCGCGTCGCGGCTTCCGGTCGGCAGCGTGGCGCTGAAGGAGCGCGTCACCGGGCTCGAGCGCCACGGCCGGCAATGGGTCGTGGCGACCGAGAGCGGTCGATTCGATGCCGATCGAGTCATCGTCGCCATCGAGGCGCACGCGGCCGCGCGGCTCGCGCGGTACCTCGATCCATCGCTGTCCGCCCTGCTCTCCGGGATCCCGTTTGCGTCCGCCGCGACCGTGACGTTCGGCTACCGGCGCGCCGACATCCCGCATCCGCTCGACGGCTTCGGATTCGTCGTGCCGCGCACCGAGGGACGCGCGCTGCTCGCCGGCACGTTCTCGAGCGTCAAGTATCCCGGCCGCGCGCCCGAGGGCCACGTGCTGCTGCGAGGGTTCGTCGGTGGCGCGCTGAACGCGAAGATCCTGACCGGGGACGACGAGCATCTCGTCGCTCGGGCGCGACGAGAGCTCGCCGAGGCGCTGGGCGTGACCGCCGAACCGCTCATCACGCGGGTCTCGCGCTGGCCGGCGTCGATGCCGCAGTATCACGTCGGGCATCTCGCGCGCGTGGAAACGATCGAGCGCCGCGTCGCGGAGCTGTCCGGGCTGTACCTCGCCGGCGGGTCCTATCGCGGCGTGGGGATCGCTGACTGCATCCGCTCCGGCGAGGCGGCGGCCGAGCAGGCGATCGTCGGCGCGATCAGCGCCGAGCGCGCGACGCCGAGCGCCCGGTAAACAGGCCGGTCATCGCCATTGCGGCCGGGCGTCGCTCTCGGGTAGGGTGCCAGGCGAGGAGACATGGATGCTCGAAGTCGTCACGATGAAGGAGATCGACGCGATCTTCGCGGTCACCGACGCGCTCGGCGTCCATCGCGAGATGCTGGTGATCCCGCTCGGTCCGGCATCGCCGGGTCGCGTCCGGAAGCTCCCGAGCGGGAAGTTCGAGATCACCGTCGACGCCGAGCGCCCGATCGAAGAGTGGGTGCAGGAGCTGCCTCGCCTGATCGCCGCCGCCCGCGATCGCTGACGCCGGTGATCGCTGACGCCAAGAGGTGATTGGCCTCCGGCGTGAGCTCGGTCTCGCCTCGCTCGCCGCCATCGTCTTCTTCAACGTGAGCGGCGGGCCCTACGGCATCGAAGACGTCGTGCCGTCGTTCGGACCCGGCCTCACGCTCGTCCTGCTGGTCCTCACGCCGCTCGTGTGGAGCCTCCCGGTCGCGCTCGCGATGTCCGAGCTCGCGTCCGCGATTCCCGACGAGGGCGGGTACGTCACGTGGGTTCGACGCGCGTTCGGCCCGTTCTGGAGCTTTCAGGTCGGCTGGTGGAGCTGGATCGACAGCTTCGTCGACGTCGCGGTGTACCCCGCGCTCTTCGTGGAATACGTCCGCTTCTGGTGGCCGGGCATGACGTCCGTGACGCGCTGGCTCCTGGCGCTCGCGTTCATCGCGCTCCTGACCGCGCTGAACCTTGCCGGCGTGCGCCCCGTCGGTCGTCTGGCCTCGGCGCTCGCGATCGCGACGCTCGCTCCGATCGCGGTGTTCGTCATCTGCGGATTCGTCACGGCATCGCGCGTTCCGTGGCAGCCGTTCACCACGCGACCGGGCGGTGTCGTCGAAGGCCTCGGCCTCGGACTCGCGGTCGTGATGTGGAACTACTCGGGCTGGGATACGCCGTCGACGTGCCTCGGCGAGACGCGGAACCCCGAGCGAACGTTTCGGTCCGCGCAGCTCCTGGTTGTCGCCGTCATCACCGCCGCGTACGTCCTGCCGGTCGCCGCCGGACTCGGAAGCGCGATCGACCGGACCGCGTGGACAACGGGCGCGCTGCCGTCGATCGCGACGGGAGTGGGCGGCCCGTGGCTCGGGCATGCGGTGGCCATCGGCGCCGTCCTCAGCACGGCTGGACTGTTCATGTCGCTGCTGCTGACGAATTCACGACTGCCGTTCGTTCTCGCGCGCGCCGGCCTTCTGCCTGACGCGATGCAATCGCTCACGCGGCGGACCGGCGTCCCGTGGCTCGCGATCGTGGCGTCGGCCGCGGTCTATGCCGTCTGCGCGGCGTTTTCGTTCAAGGAGCTGGTCGTGCTCGACGTGTGGCTCTACTCGCTGAGCCTGGTCGTGGAGCTCGCCGCGTTCATCGTGCTGCGAAGGCGCGAGCCCTCGCTCGCGCGGCCGTGGCGTGTCCCGGGTGGCGCGATCGGCGCGCTCTTCGTGACCGTGGTGCCCTCGGCCGTCGCCATTCTCGCGATCGTCACGGCGGGCGTCACGAACACGATGGCGGGAATCGTGGCAGCGTCGACCGGGCCACTCGCCTACTTCGCGGCGATGCGCACCCGCTCGCGATGGGCGAAGCGAGCGCTGCCGTCGAACCCGCCCTGAGCGCTCCGGCTTTACGCTCACATTGGAGTCCCGAGGCGAATGGGAGCGGCCGGCCTCCATGCATGGCGACGTCAGGTCATTCGCGACGTCCTCGGATCCGACTGACGGCGCGAATTCGGAGAGCGGCGCTCGTGCCGTTCCGCGAATCGTTTTCGCGAATGGTCGAGTCGCTGTGCGTTGTCGCGTGTCACCGGGCAGGACGACGCCGGCGTGACGGCGCAGCTTCGCGTGAAGTTCGCCGGGCCTCGGCTGCGATGCGATTGCGCTCCGGCTCGTCGTCCAGGTTCTCGTCGATGAGTTTCGCCAGGTACGGCAGCGTCGCGAGCGATTCGACGTAGGTCCGCCAGCCGAGTGCGACGTGGTCCGGCTTCTCGCCCGGCGGCGGCATCGCGTAGAACGTGACGCTCACGTTCGGCCCGGAGCCCGCGCAGCCGCCGGCGCAACCCTGCTGCACCTGCACCCGAGCCGCCAGATCACGCCGAGCAATCAGCGCATCGAGATGCCGCGCGATCTCGGCGGCCCCCAGCCGCACGGGCGGGCCGCCGCGCTCGAGCGACAGCGTCACGCGTCCGGGCTCGCGAGGACAGATCGTGATCACGAGTCGACGGCTCATTGCCGCGCGAGCCTCTGCGCACGCTGTGCGGCGGCCAGCACCGGCTCCATTTCCGGCGAGCACCACCGCGCAGAAAAACCTTCGCGAGCCAGCGCGCGCACGATTCCCCGTCGGAACGTGGCGTTTTCCATCAGGCTCCCGGCCCACGTGACGTCGACCGGGCGAGGAAGCCCGAGCGTGCGCGCGACGTCGATCACGAGCCCGGCGAGGTGATGCTGGGCGGCGCGCACGATCGTGCGCGCGCGGCGATCCCCGTCGTTCGCGCAACGCAGCACGCGAGGCGCGAGCGCCGCAATGCGCCGCACGGAGTCAGGTGCACGGACGAGTGCGCGCACCGACATGGAATCCTCGCGGCGCATCGTGGCGCGAAGCCACTCGCGCCCGAGCCAGAAGGCCGAGCCCTCATCACCGAGGAGCGGCCCGAAGCCGCCCGCCCGCGCCAACCGATCTCGCGCGTCGCGACCGACCGCGATCGATCCCGTGCCGGACAGGAGCAGCACCCCGGGCCGCCCGGACAAGGCGCCGAGCAATGCCGCTTCGGCATCGGAGAGCACCTCGACAGGAGGCCACGACCAGCGCGGCGATTCGCTTCCGGCCGGCAAATGGACCCCACGCGGTGGGCAAGAATCTGCGCAGATCCGGAACACTGGACGCGGGCACTCTGATCCGTCGAGCACGGCTTCCGCCGCGGAGCAGGGCGACACGGACCCACGTCGCGCCGACGTCGACGCCGGCAACGATGGGCGTCAGGTCCACTTTGACAGTCATGTGTCGACCGGGTGCCATTATGCCTCGGGCGCCGCGTGCCAAGGCGTGACGGCGCGGCTCTTTACGACGCACCCTTTGGTGGCACGGCGCGTGCTGGACACGGGGCCAGCCGTCATGGGAAAAGCCCTCGCCGCGTGGTTGCTGATCGCCGGCAGTGTTGCCAGCCCGGTGTCCTCGCCGAGAGACGTGGTTCTTAACGCGGTGAGTCAGGTCATGGCGATCGTCAGCGAGCCGGTCGACGCCGACCGGTCGACACGGCCGGACGCGATGGAACGGCGCCGCGTGGATGTCCATCGCGTGGCGTCCGAACTGTTCGACTTCGAGGACATGGCCAAGCGCGCGCTGTCCCGGCACTGGGCGGCCCGCACGCGCGCCGAACAGATGCAATTCGTCGAGGTGTTCACGGACATGCTCGAGCGAACGTATCTCGGCCGGCTCGAGGCGTTCGCCGGAAAGACCATCACCTATCCGACCGAGTCGATCGACGGCGGCTACGCCATGGTGCGATCGCGAATCGCCGGGGAAAAGCGCACCGAAGCCTCGCTCGTGTACCGGCTGCGCCAGGCGGGCGGCCGCTGGAAGGTGTTCGACGTCACGATCGACGGCGTCGGCTTCGTGTCGACCTACCGGAACGAGTTCGACCGCATCCTCAAGTCCTCTTCGTACGCGTCGCTGCTGGACCGGATGAGGGCGAAGCGACTGGAGATCAACGCGCTCAGGTGATGTTCGCCTCGCGCGTCCCACGCTATGATGGGGCGTGCCCGTCGGCCTCCTGATCGACGGATTCATCGTCCTCTTCTACTTCCTCGGCATCACCGCGATCGGGCTCTACATGGGGCGCCGGGAGCGGAATCTGAACGACTTCGCGCTGGGCGGTCGACGCATCCCCTGGTGGGCCGTGATGGCGTCGATCATCGCCGCCGAGACGAGCGCCGCGACGTTCCTCGGCCTCCCCGTCGAGGGGTACACCAGCAAGAGCTTCGCGTACGTGCAGCTCATCGTGGGGCTGATCCTCGGACGAGTCGTCGTCGGGACGGTCTTCCTCGAGCCCTACTATCGCTTCAAGGTCTACACGGTCTACGACTACCTCGGCGTGCGCTTCGGCCCCCTGACGAAGGGCGCAGTCTCGGGGCTGTTCCTCTTTATGCGGACGCTCGCGTCCGGAACGCGGCTCTTCATCCCCTCGCTCGTCATGGTGCTGGCCTATCGGATGTTCGTCGCGGGCGGGGACGTGCAGTTCGGCCAGCAGTCCGTGACGGGCGTGACTCCATACCTGGTGGCGGTCGTCGTGCTGACCGTCGTCACCTGTCTCTACACCGCGATGGGAGGGATCAAGGCGGTCATCTGGACGGACGTGATCCAGGCCTGCCTGATGTTCGGTGGCGCCCTGATCGCCATCGCGACCTTGCTCGTGCACGTCGGCGGGCTCGGCGAAGTGGTCCGCGCGGTGCCGCAGCTGACCGGGCACGAGGGGTACTTCCTGCACGGGTTCGAACAGAGCGCGCTCGCGCGGTGGCAGCAGAGTCACCATCTCGACGCGATGGCCGTCTGGGACTACGTCAAGCTGATCCTGGCGAGCGACTACACGCTCTTCTCCGCGCTCATCGGCGCGACGCTCGCGAACATGGCAGCGTTCGGCACGGACCAGGACATGGTGCAGCGCATGCTGACGGCCGAGACCCATCAGCGGGCGCGACGCAGCCTGATCACCGCCGGCTTCCTGGATCTCCCGATCGCGTCGGCGTTCGTGTTCATCGGGATCTTGCTGTTCGTCTACTACCAGAAAGATCCGACGTATCGGCCGGCGGCCACCGCGGACGTCTTCGGCTCGTACATCCTGAACGTGATGCCCGTGGGGATCCGCGGTCTCGTGCTCGCCGGGATCTTCGCGACCGCGATGGGGTCCTTTTCAGCCGCGCTGAACGCGCTCGCCACGGGCGCGACGAACGACTGGTACATCCGGTGGGTCCGGGGCAAGAGCGAAGCGCACTACGTCGCGGCGGCGCGGTGGTTCACGGTGTTGTTCGCGGTCTTGATGGTCCTGATCGCCGGCGCGTTCGCGTACGCCAAAGTGACGAACCCGAACGTGCGCATCATTCCGGTCGTCCTCGGGATCGCGGGATTCATCCTGGGACCGATGCTGGGCGTGTTCCTGATCGGCATGTTCACGCGCCGGCGTGGCTCCGACGCCGGCAACGTGGTGGCGATCGCTCTTGGCCTCCTGGCGACGATCGTCGTCGGCAAGCTGAACATCCTGACCCTGAACGCGGTCGCGCCGGTGTTCGGGATCCATCGCTCGTTCGAGCAGCCCGCGATCATTCCGGAGGTCTCGTTCACGTGGTGGCCGATGATCGGCGCGCTGGTGGTGGTCGTCGTCGGTGTGCTCTTCCGCACGCCGGATCACGTGCGCGAGGCCGCTGCCCGCCACGCGGAGCTGGCGCGGACGGCGGGCGATGTCCCGCTGGCTCTCCGGGGAGTCGATCGGCCTTACGCCTGACCTCTGCGGTCTCCGCCTGGTACACTTCGCCCGTCGGTCGCCCCCGGGTCGGGAGTCGAACCAATGCGTATGCGGCCTGATTCAACCCGGTCGCCCCCGAAGAGACGCCCGCCGGAGCGGGAAGGATTTCAGTCTCTCGAAGCGGTCTATCTGCCCCCAGGACCGCCATTCACGACAGGAGGCGAACGCGATGACTCTGAAGCGTCATGTGCGAAATTGTGTCTTGGGAATCTGTGCAGGGACCGTCGCGCTGCACGCCGCGCCGGCAGCGTCACCGGAGCAGTCCCTGCCGCAGCAGTTTCCTGGCCAGTTCGTAGATGTCGCTGCGGTCCCCGCCTCGGCGACCGCCGACGGCGACGCTGAGAACCGTGACCTCTCGCCGTTCGACTCGAGAGACGATCCGGTACCGTTGGCCGACGGCGCGCACACTGCGGAAACCAGCAAGCTCGCCGATGAGGGGTTTTCCCTGTTGCGCGGGTGATCTGGCGAGCTGGTCGGCGCGCTGACTGATGAGCCGCCTGACGCGTTGATCGGGAATCGCTTCGACGAGCTTGAGGTCCGTTTCCGTCCACGTGATCGCGAAGGCGCGATCCGCGGTCATACGCCGAGGCGCTTCTTCGCCTCCGCGTTACTGACCACGCGCCCGCGTTTCACATCCTCGAGACTCGCGCGCAGCGCGGCGACCATGTCGGGGTCGCCCAGAATTTCCAGGGTCTCGACGATGCTCTCGTAGAACTCCCACGGCAGGATCGCCAGGACCGGCCGCCCGCGGCGCGTGATCGTTACAGCGCGCTCCGGCGTCCGCGCGAGGGTCTCGGGGAGATCCAGCAGGACTTTGCGCGCTTCGGAGATCGTCAATTCGGTCATCGGGTCCTCTTGTACATGACAGTGTACAAGAGCATGAGCACATTCTCACATCACGACGGCGAGCGGCGAACATGACACAGCGTCCGTGCGTCAGACGTGGCTGAGGCGCGCGATCATCGCATCGAGCTGGCACTTGCGGAAGCCGTACGCCGTGACCCCGAGCGTGCGGCCGCGCAGGAGCGCCGCGTCGTACGGATCGCGCAAGAGCACCACCGCGAGCTCGCGCGCGCCATCCTGAACGGCGTCGAGCAACGCCCGGTTCGTCTGGTAGAGATGCGCGTCGAAGAGGAAGAGAATCGTCGCATCGGCAGCGCGCGAGAGCTCCGTCGCCGAGCGCGTTTCGTCCGGCGACGGCTCGATCCCGACGAGCGTGATTTCCGGTGAGACGCCCGCCAGGCCGAAGGCCTGCGTCAGGTAGCCGCGCTCGTCGCAGATCTCGGGCTCGATGGTGATCCGTGGCGCGAGATCCGAGAACCGCGGAAAGATCACCGCGACGCGCCCGTTCAGCGCACGCACGAAGCCCGGGGCGCCGGCATTGACCACGGTCACCGCGCGCGCCGCCATCGCCGACGCGAGCGTCCGGCCGTCTCGCTCCGCGTGAGGCTGGCCACCCTCGAAGCGCGCGGTTCGCCGTTCCCGCAGGCGGCGCACGCGTGCGACGGACCGTTCGAGTGCGGCAGCCGAGAGCGTACCCGACCGGTACGCCTCGATCAGGGCGCTGGCCGCCGCGCGCTGCGCCCTCTCGGTGTGGCAGACCAGCAGCAGGTCGTGGCCCGCGTTCGCGGTCCGGACGGCGGCGTCGCCGATCGAGCACGTCTCGGTGATGGCTCCCATCTCGAGATCGTCCGACACGATCACGCCGCGGTACCCGACTTCACCTCGCAGGTAGTCTTCGACGATCACCCGCGAGAACGTCGCCGGCACGCCGGTCGGATCGAGCTTCGGATAGAGCGGATGCGACGTCATGATCGCGTCGACGCCGCCGGTGATCGCCTCGAGAAACGGCGGCAGGTGAGTCGCGTGCATCTCGTCCCAGTCCGACTCGATCGTCGGCAAGCGCAGGTGCGCGTCGAGGGGCGAGTGGCCCTTCCCGGGAAAGTGCTTGGCACAGGCCGAGATGCCGTTGCGCTGCATCCCGGTGATGCGCGCCGCGCCGTATCGCGCGACGACAGCCGGGTCCTTGCCGTACGAGCGGATGCCGATGTTCGGACTGTAGCGATCGGTCAGCACGTCGAGCACCGGTCCGAGGGTCAGATCGATCCCGAGCCGTCGGAGCTCGCGCGCTTCGATCATTCCCTGACGCGCGACGAACGCCTCGTCGCCGGCGGTGGCAGCCGCCAGGTTGTCGGGAAAGATCGTGACGCCCTGCCGCTGCATGACAATGCGGCCGCCTTCGTGATCGGTGCCGACCAGGAG
>QHRT01000325.1:0-360 GCA_003220195.1 Candidatus Rokuibacteriota bacterium
CTTCGTAGAGCGCACTCTGGATCGAGACGTACGGGTTGATCCACAGGCACACGCGGAAGCCCTCGCGATGCAGCTCGGCCATGAGCCTCTTCGGGTCGGGGATCCGCTTCGTGTCCCACTCGAAGTCGCACCACATCTGCGCGCGCTGCCAGAAGCAGTCGAGATTGATGACGTCGCACGGGATGCCTTCCCCACGCAAGCGCCGCGCCTGCTCCAGCACCGACGCGGTCGTGAACGGCACGAACGCCGTCGAGGCCCAGAGCCCGAACGCCCACTCCGGCGGCATCGCGGGCCGCCCCGTGAGCTGCGTGTACGCGGTGATGATCTCCTTCGGCGT
This sequence comes from Candidatus Rokuibacteriota bacterium, assembly GCA_003220195.1. Lineage (GTDB taxonomy): Bacteria > Methylomirabilota > Methylomirabilia > Rokubacteriales > CSP1-6 > AR8. Next base: position 338 of record QHRT01000325.1, read on the forward strand.
GCCGGCGATCAGGTAGTAGTCCA
>QHRT01000325.1:429-5992 GCA_003220195.1 Candidatus Rokuibacteriota bacterium
CGGAAGGTTCTTGTACGCGAGCTCGGAGCGCGCGCCGTACGGGTTCCGGTTCCAGATCTTGACGGTGCGGCCGACCAGGTCGAGTCTCGTGAAACGCTCGCCGCTGCCGTAGAAATGATCCTCGGGGTCGAGCAGCAGCGTCTCGAGGACGCGAAGAACGCGGCGCGCCGGATCGTGCGGCAGGCTCTCGACCTCGAATCCCGGCGGCGGTCCGAATCGCTGCCCGGCGAAGTTCCCGTCGTCGGAGACCTCGTGCGTGAGCAGGCGGCCATCGGCCGAGCGGAACGTCAGCCGCCAGGGATCGAGCCTCGCCTCGACGACGAGATGGGGTGTGCGGAGCGTGATGGTATCAGCGCCGGCGTCCAGCGACCACGATCCAGGATCAGGAGGCTCCACCACGTAGCTGAACGTCTTCGCCGTCGCGAGCGGACCCGGTGTGATGCGCACGCGCACGACGCGCGGCGCCGCCACGCTCACGCTGACGCGGGCCGCCCCGAGCCCTTCGGTCACGCAGGGGAATTCGATGCCGTCGGCGGTGCGCTCCCATCCGAGCGCACCTACCCCTTGACCGCGCCGAGGGTGAGGCCCCGGACGAGATAGCGCTGCAGCGCGAGCGTCATCACGATGTTCGGCAGCATCACCATGACGGCCGCCGCGCTCATCTCGCCGTAGAGCGGCCCGGCGTCGGTGTTCAGCCCGGCGATGACGACCGGAAGAGTCTTCGCCTCGACGCCGCTCAAGATCAGCGCGAAGAGGAACTCGTTCCAGGACACCAGGAAGGCGAAGATGGCCGCGACGACCAGGCCCGGCGCCGCGATCGGGATCACGATGCGCAGCAGCACGCCGAGCGGCGAGCAGCCGTCGATCATCGCGGCCTCTTCCACCTCGAGCGGCACGTCGACGAAGAAGCCGATCAGGAGCCAGATCGAGAACGGCAGCGCGAACGAGACATACGCGATCAGCAACCCCGTGTACGTATCGAGCAGTCCGAGCCGCTGCATCATCAAGTAATACGGCACGACCAGCACCATGCGCGGCGCCATGCGCATCACCAGCACCAGGAATCGCACGGCCTCGGACAGGCGGAACCGGAACCGCGCGAAGCCGTATCCGGCGAGCGTGCCGAGCACCAGGCTGCCGATCGTGGTGCCGATCGCGATCACCAGGCTGTTTTTCAGGTACTGGAAGAACGGGATGTTCGTCAGGACGCGGGTGTAGTTGTCCGCGATCGGCGTGAAGAGCCAGTGCGGCGGCCGCGCGTACAGCGACAGCTCGGTCTTGAAGGACGCCGTCGCGATCCAGTAGATCGGGAAAAGCGTCCAGGCCAGGACGGGCACGAGCAGCAGGGCGGTCAGCGCCGCTTGCCAGCGGGTCGGCTTCACGTCAGGCCGGCGCGCCGCGGCGGCCCAGCACGGCGCGCAGCAGGATCCAGCACATGAGCGTTACCAGGATCAGCGTCACCATGCCGATCGCGTTCGCCTCGCCCATGTGGCCGAGGCCGAACGCGCGGTAGTTCAGGATCTGGATCGTCTGCGTCGCGGTGCCCGGTCCGCCCCCGGTCAGGACGAAGATGATGTCGAACTCGCGAAAGACGTCCATCGCGCGGATCAGCACGGCGAGCAGCATGATGTACGTCAAGAGCGGCACGGTGATGTAGCGGAAGCGGTGCCACGCCGACGCGCCGTCCACGCTCGCCGCCTCGTAGAGCTCGCCCGGCAGCGTCTCGATCCCGGCGTACATCACGAGGAACATGAAGGGGATCGTTCGCCACGCGTCCACGATCGTGATCGAGACCAGCGCCAGCGTCGGATCGCTGAGCCAGGGCGGGCGGCCGAGCCCGAGGACGGAAAGGTAGTAGTTCAGCACGCCGATCTCGGGATGGAAGATCACGCGCCACATCGTCGCGCCCACCACGGGGACGACGAAGAGCGGCAGCAGCAACAGCACGCGGAGCGGACGCAGGAACCGGAACGGCTGCGCGAACAGCAACGCGAGGCCGAGGCCGGCCAGGAACTCGACGAGCACCGCGCCGGACGTGAACAGCGTGGTCACGACGACGGCGCGGGTGAACTCGGCGTCGCTGGCGAGGCGCGCGTAGTTCGCGAGCCCGACGAACCGGACGTCGCGCGGGCGCAGCAGCCACCAGTTGTAGAAGCTGATCCACGCCGAATAGAGCAGCGGGATCAGGTCGATCGTGAACAGGAAGACCAGCCCCGGCAGCAGGAACCAGCGGCCCGCGCTGCCGACGGCCATGGCCCGGGGCGCTCGCTTGCCGTTACTTCCCGAGGATCCGGTTCGTGCCCGCGTCGATCTCCTTCAGCGCGGCGTCGAGCGTCAGCTCGCCCGCGGTCAGCTTGCCGGCGGTCACGCGCAGATGCTCCTGGACGTCCGCGTACTCGCGCAGCCGCGGCCTTTCCTTCGCGATCTGCAAGCTGTCGTAGAGCGTGTCGGCGTAGGGCACGGCCGACCGCGTGCCGGGGTCTTTGAGCACCGAGATGCGCGAGCTGTGGATCGCGGACGTCGAGCTCGGGAATTTCATCGCCGCCTGCCCGAAGTCTTTCCCCGACAGCCAGGTGACGAACTGCCACGCCGCGTCCTGGTTCGCGCTGTTCTTCGGAATCCCGATCGTCCACACGCCGCGCATCGGGGTCTGACGCACGGCCTTCGGCACCTTCACGTAGCCGAGCTTGCCGGCGACGCTCGAACGTTGCTTGTCCTCCATCGGCTTCGCGCCGGAGGCCCACTGGATCGCCATCGCCGCCTGGCCGAGCTGCACCGCCTTGTTCACGTCGGCGAAGGCGTAGCTGCGCACGTTCAGCGGCGCGACCTTCAGCAGCTCGAGAAAGACTTCGCCGCCCTTCTTGCCGGCGGGCGTGTTGAGGCCGCCGCGCCCCGACGCGTCGACCAGCTCGGCGCCGTAGGACCACTGGGCCAGCAGCATGTAGAGCGCGGTCTGGATGTCGCTGCTGGCCGTGATCGCGATCCCGTACTTCTCCTTCGCCGGATCGTGAAACGCCTTCGCGGCGGAGAGCAATTCGTCCCACGTGGCCGGCGGCTTCAGCCCTTTCTGCTCGAACAGATCCTTTCGATAGACGAGGATCTGCACGTTGCAGTCGACCGGCATCGCGTACTGCTGCCCCTGGAACGCGCCGGACGCGAGGGTCGTCGGGACGAAGTCGGCGACGTCGAGCGTCTTCATCCGCTCGTTCAGCGGGAGCAGGAACTCCGACAGCGGCGGGACCCACGGCTCGTCCACGAAGACGACGTCGTAGCGGCCGGCGCCGGTGCTGAGCGCGAGCACCTGCTTCTTGTAGAGATCGGCGAAGGGCGCGGCGTCGACCACGACCTTGATGCCGGTCTTCTTCTCGAATTCCGGAAGATTCGCACGCACGACGTCTTCCTTGAAACCGGCGAGCATCGAGAGCGTGATCGTCTTGCTCTGCGCCCATCCCGGAGCGTCGGCCGCAAGCGCAACGGTGAAGACCAGCAGCACGCTCCAGACGATCTTCTCGATCCGCGTCATGATCGCTCCTCCACGCGCGGGATCCACACGCGCATCGCTCCGGCTTCTCGGTTCGCCCACGTACAGTAGGGGATCGCGGTCAGCGCCACGGGGCGGCGGGCCGCGCGCGGCGCCGTGCCGCGGGGCCGATAGAGCCGATGACGCCACGCGCTCGCGTCGACTTCCCAGCCACTGGCGTGCACGACCGCCACACCACCGAGCAGGTCGGGGGCCCACGCCGATTCGAGCCGGGCATCGGTGTCGATCGCGAGATCCGCGATCGGTGCCCCGGGATGGTCGGCCTGCTCGAGGCAGTAGACGAGCGGCCCGCGCTCGATGGCCACGCACCCGCGCGTCGATTCGATCCGAGGGTGCGCTTCCACGAGTCGCGGCTCCATCGAGAGGCTCAGCTCGACGACGTCGCCGCGCGCCCACGCGCGCTCGAGGCGCACGTACTCGCCCGGCGCAGCGGGGCCCGCAATGCTCCGCCCGTTGATGCGCACGTCGGCGCTCGTGCACCAGTCGGGGACGCGCAGCGCGAGCGTCCACGCCGGGCCCGTCGTCGCCGCTTCCACGTGGAGCCGCACGTCTCCCGCCCACGGATACTTCGTGTCCATCCGGAGCGCGATGCCCGAGGCGACGATGCGCGCGGCGGCGTACTGATGGATCTGGAGCCCCGTCGCGTCCCGCGTCGCGACGTAGTGGGCGAGCGACGCCAGGAGCCGCATGACATTCGGCGGACAGCACGCCACCAGGTGCCACGGCTTGCGCCGGCAGCCGCCGCGATGCAGATGCTCCGGCTCGCCGTCGCTGGCGAGCGGGTTCACGTAGAAGTACCGCTCGCCGTCGAGCGACACGCCGGCCAGGATCGCGTTGAAGAGCGTCCGCTCGATCAGATCGGCGTAGCGCGCTTCGCCCGTCGCCAGCAGCATGCGCCAGCTCCACATGACGCTGGCGATCGCGCCGCACGTCTCCGAGTACGCGAGGTCGTTCGGCAGCTCGTACGGTTGACCGAACGCCTCGGCGAGATGGCGGGCGCCGACGCCGCCGGTGAGGTAGAGCTTGCGCTCGACCATGTCCTCCCATTGCGTGGTCAGCGTCTTCAGGAGCGCGTCGTCACCGGTTTCGAGACAGGCGTCTGCGACTCCGGTGGCGAGATAGAGCGCGCGAACGGCGTGGCCCTCGACCGTGGTCGCGTCGCGCACCGGGACGCGATCCTGGTACGCGGCCGGGCTGTCGTAGCGATTCGGTCCGATCCGATCGCGCCCGCGCTGATCGAGGAAGAACGCCGCCAGGTCGAGATGGCGGCGCTCGCCGGTCTCGCGGTAGAGCTCGACCAGCGCCATCTCGATCTCCGCGTGACCGTCGGCGGTGACGCGGCGGCCGGGACCGAACACCGCGTGGATGTTGTCGACGTACCGTTTCGCGATCGCGAGCAGAAGGTCGTCCCCGATGGCGCGTCGATACGCGATCGCGGCCTGGATCAGGTGTCCCGCGCAGTAGAGCTCGTGGCCGTGCGTGAGATCGGTCCAGCGTCGTCCGGGTTCCGCGACGGTGTAGTGCGAGCGCAACTCGTCGCTCGGCGCGCGCAGCATCTCCCACGCCGCCGCTTCGAGCCACTTGTAGACGTCCGAGTCCATGAACACGCGTCCGCGGAACCGACCTGTCGTGCGCCCGGCGGCGATGCGGAGGTTGTCGAGGTTGCCGGCGGTCTCCAGCATGCGGAGGCCGTGCGGCAGCGCCTTCTGACGATTGACGGTCTGACGCTCTCCCCAGAAGCCGCCGTCGATGGTGGTGGCGCGAACATCGAGGGTCTTCAGCACCGCGCCCGGACTGCGCGCCGTGTCGACGGGCCCTGCCGTGGCTCCGGTCATCATTGCGCGGGAGAGTCTACCCGACATCGAGCGGATCGTCGCGCGTGTCAGGCCCGGAGGTTCATAATAACTATCCTTGAACGTGAGATCCGCGCTCCGCACGATCGTGATCGTCAATGTCTGCTGGGTGTTCGCCCTCGTCTACTTCATGAGCAACCCCGGGGTCGACTACCTCGAAGTCCTTCTG
>QHRT01000325.1:6017-6424 GCA_003220195.1 Candidatus Rokuibacteriota bacterium
TCGAGGTGGTCGCCGGCCCCTCGCCCGGTCGCGCGCGTCGCGTGCTCCTCTGGTCGGCGCTCCTCGGCCCCGCCGTGGCGGTCGTGGCGATCTCCTCGGATCCCAGAGCCCCCTCAATCCGTTGTTCCGTGTCAGGTTCGCCGTCAGCCAGAACGCCCTCGTTCGAGAGGCGAGCGCCGCATCGTCTCCTGGGCCACGCTGGATCGGTCTATTCCATGTCAAGCGAGTCGAGCGGCTGGAGGGCGAGGTCCGCTTCATCACCGGCATGTGCGGCCTCGTGGATCAGTGCGGTCTGGTGTTTCGCCATGCTGCGCCACCGAGGACGCGTGGCAAGGTGCGACTGCGCCATCTCACCGGAAACTGGTATCACCTGTACGACGTCTTCTGAGCTTCCGAAAGAGTTGTCG
>QHRT01000326.1:0-4386 GCA_003220195.1 Candidatus Rokuibacteriota bacterium
TCGATCCCCAGGAGCTTCGCACGCTCGTGCTGGAGGACTCGCACTTCGCCGACGTGCGAGTGCACCTGGTGAAGCCGGGCGAGTCCGTCCGCGTGATCCACGTCCTCGACGTCGTGGAGCCGCGCTTCAAGGTCGAGGGGCCCGGCGGCGTCTTCCCGGGCTTCGTCTCGCCCGCGCTCACCGTCGGCGAGGGACGGACGCACCGGCTTGCCGGCGTCGCCGTCGCTGAAGTCGGCGCGCCGGTGCCGGGCGAGTCGACCGTCTTCCGCCAGCGGCTCATCGACATGGCGGGTCCCGGCGCGGAGCTCTCGCCGTTCGGACGCACGCTCAACGTCGCGCTCGAGTTCATCCCCAACATGGCGTGCTTCCCGCCCGGCTCCGAGCAGATCAAGGATTTCCTGACCGGCGGACCCGAGTCGCACGAGTACAACCGCGCGGTCCTGACCGCGGGCCTCAAGGTGGCGGCGCGTCTCGGACGTACGGCGCGCAGCGCGACGCCGGATGACGTCGAGACCTTCGAGCTCTCCCCGTGCGATCCCGCGCTGCCGCGCGTCGTCTGCCTGCTCCAGGAGGTCACGGTCACGCCGTTCCTCTACGGCGTGCACGTGTCGTTGCCGCTCGGCGCGATGCTCCATCCCAACGAATTCTTCGACGGCGCCGTCGTGCGCTGGAATCGCGGGTACGTCGGCTCCACGTACGGGGAGCAGAACCATCCCGTCCTGGTGGAGCTGTGCCGCCGTCACGGCCGCGATCTGAACTTCGTCGGGTGCATCGTGTTCGGTGGGACGACGGTCTCGTCCGCGGAAAAGGAAGCCTCGTCGAGCGCGGTGTCGAAGATGGCGCGCGTCCTCCGGGCGGACGCGGCGCTCGTGGTCGGCCTGAACGGCTCGAATCACGCCGTCGACCTCATGCTGACCATCCAGAAGTGCGAGCGGGCCGGGATCAAGACGACGCTCGTGTACAACGACGTCGGCGACGGTCCCGACGATCCCGGGTTCATCTTCGCCGTTCCGGAGGCCGACGCGATCGTGAGCGCGGGGAGCCGCGTCCGCACGGTCACGCTCCCGAAGCTCGAGCGGCTCATCGGCGGCGAGCATCTCGTCGACCCGTACATGGACGCGCGCGGCGAGCTGACCGTGCCGATGCGCTATCTCTGCTGCTCGATCGATGCCACCGCGAACACGCGGCAGATGGTCCGGTTCGAATAGGAGGGCGCCATGACGACGCTGCGAGTCGTGCACTACCTGAACCAGTTCTTCGCGGGCATCGGCGCCGAGGACAAGGCAGACATGCCGCCGGGTCATCGCGACGGTCCGGTCGGTCCCGGCCGGCTGCTCCAGCAGGCGCTGGGTGATCGCGGCGAGGTCGTCGCGACCGTCTACTGCGGCGACAACTACGCCGCGGAAAAGTCAGGCGCGGTCGACGAGATCGTGGACCTCGTCGCGAAATCGCGACCGGACGTCGTGATCGCCGGGCCCGCGTTCTCCGCCGGCCGCTACGGCCTGGCGTGCGGCGAGGTGACGCTGCGCGCCCGTGAGCGCCTCCGCGTGACCGCGGTGACCGGCATGCACGTCGACAACGCGGCGACCGAGGTCTACCGCACGCGGCTGCACATCGCCAGCACGCAGCGCACGGCAGCCGGCATGGCGGATGCGCTCGCCATCATGGCCCGGCTCGCGCTGAAGCTGGCGTCCGGCGCGCCGCTCGGCCCGCCGGCCGAAGAAGGGTACGTGCCGACGGGACGGCGCGTCTTCGAGATGGCCGAAGAGCCGGCGCCCTTGCGCGCGGTCGAGATGCTGCTCCGCAAGGTGCGCGGCGAACCGTACACGACCGAGTGGCCCGTCCCGCGCTATCACCGCGTCGCCGCGGCGCCACCGCTCGGCGACCTGGCGAAGGCGACGATCGCGCTGGTGACGACGGGCGGTCTCGTGCCGGCCGGCAACCCGGATCGCCTGGAGTCGGGCTTCGCCACCAAGTGGCTCCGGTATTCCATCGCCGGCGCGGACACGCTCCCGCCCGAGCGGTGGCAGTCGGTCCACGGCGGCTTCAACACCTCGCGCATCAACGAGGACCCGCACCGGGTGGTCCCGCTCGACGTCGCGCGCGAGCTCGAGCGCGCGGGCGTCATCGGACGCCTGCACCCCGAGTTCTTCTCGACGACCGGCAACACCTCGGTCATTCCCACGATGCGGCGCTTCGCGCACGAGATGGCGGGCGAGCTCCGCGCGGCCGGCGTCGACGGCGTGATCCTCACCTCCACCTGAGGGTCGTGCAACCGCGGCGGCGCCGCGCTCGCGAAGGAGTTCGACACGCTCGGCATCCCGATCGTCCAGATCAGTGCGCTCGACGCGCTGGCGAAGTCGGTCGGCGCGACCCGCATCGTGCGGGGCAAGGCGATCACCAGCATCGTCGGCGATCCGGCCCTGAGCCCGGCGGAGGAGCGGCGGTTCCGCAAAGGCCTCGTGCTGACGGCGCTCGAGGCGCTGCGGACGCCGGTGAACGGGGAGGATCAGCTCGTCGTCTGAGGCGGAGACCTCCCTGCCGAAGTTAGTGGAACAGGAGTTCAGAGGGCTTCCTGACTGCGGGTGCCCGCGCTGCGACGGACGAATGCGTTTGATCGCGACCGTTGAGGATCCTGATGCGATTCGCGCGATCCTGGCCGCCGCTGCGGCGTCGCGAGAACGGGCGGATCGAGCGCCGCCCTTCGCCGCGGCGCTGGAGACCAGCCACGCTCCGGACAATGCAGACGCACCCCGACCATGTCATGATCGGCCGCCGCGTCTGCGTCAGTTGCCCCCGACTGCGGCCGGCAAGTATCTATTGAGGCAATTGCATGCGATTGCGGGAGGTCCCATCATGCGCCGTTTCATCTACCTGTTCGTCGCGATCGTTGGCCTGCTCGCGGGCGTGAGCCCGGGCGACGCCGCAACCTTCACCGTCGACAGCACCGCCGATGCAGAGGATGCGAACCCGGGCGACGGCGTGTGCGCGACCGCAGCCGGCGCGTGCACACTCCGGGCCGCCATCCAGGAGGCCAACGCGCTGCCCGGCCTCGACATCATCGTCCTGCCGGCCGGCACGTACGTACTGACGCTTGGAGAGCTGGAGATCCAGTCGGATCTGGTGATCGACGGGGCGGGCGCCAACCAGACGACCGTTGACGGCAACCATCTCGGCCGGGTTTTCTCGGTCACCGCCGGGTCAACCGCGTCGATCCTCCACGTGTCGATCGCCAACGGCCGCGACGCGCCGACTCTGGGCGCGAAAGGTGGCGGGATCCTGAACGCCGGCACCCTCCTCGTCGGCCAGAGCGTCGTCCGTCACAGTGCCGCCGTCGCGTTGGACGGGGGTAATGGCGGCGGCGTCCACAACACCGGGACCCTCGAGCTGGTGGACAGCGCCGTCCGCGACAACTCGGCGGGTTCCGAGTCCCTGGCAACCGGCGGCGGCATCTACAACACCGGGACCCTGGTCCTCACCCACAGCACCGTGCACGACAATGCCGTCCCCGTGGGGCCGGGTACCTTCAGTGCCGGAGGTGGCATCGAGAGTGTGGGCGACCTCACTCTCTCCGGGAGCACGGTTCGCGACAATTCCGGCGACAGCGGTGGCGGCATCGCAACCAACGGCACCGCGTCGATTCTCGACAGCACGGTCCGTGACAATTCCGCGCGGAACGGCGGCGGCATCGTCAACACCGGCACCCTCGTGCTGTCCGGCAGCACGGTCAGCGGCAACTCGGTGACGAACAACCTCGGCGGCATCGGCGGCGGCCTCGTGAACACTGGCTCCGTCAGCCTGGTCAACAGCACGATCAGCAACAATGAAGTCCGTGGCGTGCTCAGCGCCACTGGGGGCGGGATCAGCAACTCCGGAACGCTGACGAGCACGAACAGCACGATCGCCGGCAACGCTGTGAAGGTCGACACCCCCGAGGGTCCGTCCGGTGTGGGAGGTCTCTTCACCAACGGCGGCAGCGCCACCCTTGAGAACACCATCGTGGCCAAAAGCCATGGCGCTGACTGCGGTCCTTCCGGGGCGGTCACTTCGCTCGGCCACAACCTGGACAGCGACGGAACCTGTGGCCTGTCCAGCGCCGGGGACCTGAGCGGCGCTGATCCCCTGCTCGGCCCCCTGGCCAACAACGGGGGGCCCACCGAGACGCATGCGCTTAAGGACGGAAGTCCGGCCATCGATGCCGGCGACAACGTCGGCTGTCCGGCCACCGATCAGCGCGGCACCGCGCGGCCCCAAGGCGCTGCCTGCGATATCGGCGCTTTCGAACGAGCGGACGCCGCAGCGTCCGCCGATCTCGTTCTCGTCAAGGCGGCGAGCGCGAACGAGGTGACGGTCGGCGACGTCCTCGTCTATACGCTCACCGTCACG
>QHRT01000326.1:4412-4802 GCA_003220195.1 Candidatus Rokuibacteriota bacterium
GGATCGCGTGACCCTGCTCGAAACGCGCCCGAGTCAGGGCAGTTGCCGCATCGGGGCGCCCGAGAGGACGACGGTGGTCCTGTGCAGTCTGGGCGAGCTCTCGCCGGAGGCGACCGCGACGGTGACAATCGTCGTGAGGCCGACGAGGCCGGGCGAGATCGTCAACACTGCCTCCGCGACGAGCGGCGTCGCCGATCCCAACCTCCGCAACAACCGGGCGCGCACCCGGACGCGGGTGCTGCTCGCCCGGTAGGATCCGCCCGAGTCGGACTAGCACTGACAATCCAGCATTCACTGCACCGCGCCGGTGTGGCCGGCGCACGGAGGCTTGCCATGAAGCCGGTCAGCGACGTGCAGGAGCTGTTTCGCCGCCAGCGCGCCATCCGAAGC
>QHRT01000327.1 GCA_003220195.1 Candidatus Rokuibacteriota bacterium
CACCGGTGGTCGCAGGCGCTTCATCAGCATCTGACGCCCCGGATCCCACGGCGCCAGCACCGGCGCGAGCACCGCGGCGCTGCCCATGACGAGCAGCACGGCGAGCCCGAACACCGCGCGGAAGCTCAGTCGCCGCCGCGATCTGACGGCGACCGGACGCGTCGCCGCTTCCGCGACGACACTCAATTGTCGTTCCGGGGGCCCCGAGAGGCGCGAGGACGCGCCTGACATGGCCCCCAGACCCCCGACGCTCGGACGCGCCCATGCGGCGCCGTGGCGCGCCTCGGGCGACGCGCATGGTGCCTCACCTGGCGCTCCGCACGTAGACGATCCGCGGATCGAGATACGGGTAGACGAGATCGACGACCAGGTTGATGACGACGAAGACCGTGGCCAGCACCGCGACGATCGCCTGCACCAGCGGATAGTCGCGGCTGAAGATCGCGTCGACGGCGAGCCGGCCGACGCCGGGCCAGGCGAAGATCGTCTCGGTGATGACGGCGCCGCCGAGCAGCACACCGAACTCGAGACCGACGATCGTCACGAGCGGAATCGCCGCGTTCTTCAGCGCATACTTGTAGGTGACGACGAACGCCCGGAGGCCGGCGGCACGCGCCGTCCGCACGTAGTCCTGCGCCAGCACTTCGAGCATGCCCGAGCGCGCCATGCGCGCGATGCGGGCCATCGAGAACGCGCCGAGCGCCATCGCCGGGAGCACGAGCGACCTGATCCCGTCGCGGCCGGCCGCCGGGAACCAGCCAAGTCCAACTGCGAACACCATGATCAGCAGGAGCCCGAGCCAGTAGACGGGCATCGCCTGTCCGAGCAGGACGCCGATGGAGCAGATCGCGTCCACCATGGAGTTGCGCCTGAGCGCGGCGAGGATTCCCGCGGGCACCGCGACGACGAGCGCCAGGCCGAGGCCGGCGGCGGTCAGCTGGAGCGTCGCCGGCAGCGTCTGGAAGATGAGCGTGAGTGCGGGAAGCTGATGCTTGAACGACAGCCCGAAGTCGCCGCGAATCGCGCGGCCGAGGAACCGTACGTACTGCACCCACAGCGGGTCGTCGAGTCCGAGCAGAGCACGCAGCTGCCGGACGTCTTCTTCACGAGCCTCGAGCGGCAGCAGCAACCGCGTCGGATCGCCGGTGAGATGCAGCAGCAGGAAGACGATGACGGACACGCCGAGCAGCACGCCGAGACTCTGGAGAAGCCGTCGACCGACGTAGCCCAGCATCGTCAGGCTGCGCGACGAGCGGCTAGAACGAGATTTCCGTCAGCCGGATCGACTCGTCGCCTCGCGGCGTCCACTTGAGACGCGTGTTGACGCCGTAGATGTCCATCTGCTGGTAGCCGAAGATGTACGGCGCCTCGTCGTGGATGACGCGGAGGAGCTGGCCGTAGAGCTGCTTGCGCTTGTCGGCGTTCATCTCCGCGCGCGCCTGCTCGATCAGCTTGTCGACCTCGGCGTTCGCGTACTGCGACACCGGCTCGCCCGTCTTCAGATTCGGCGTCACCCAGTGATCCGGCTCGAGGCTCGGCAGGCACCAGCCGGACATCGCGATGTCCTCGGTCTTGTGGTCGAGGATCGTCCGCACGTACGCGCCCCACTCGCCGATGACCTTCACGGTGGTCTTGATCCCGTTCTCGGTCAGCTGCCCGGCCACGGCCTGCGCGATGTCCTTGTCCATGGCCCAGCGCCCGTTGGGCGCCTGGAGGGTCAGCGTCAGATTGGTCTGCCCGGCCGCCGCCAGGAGCTCTTTCGCCTTCTTGGGGTTGTACTCGTAGAGCGGGATGCTCGGGTCGTACCCCCACACGTTGGGGGGCATCCACGAGTTCAACCTCTTGCCGTTGCCCATCAGCACGGCGTCGATGATGGCCTGCATGTCGACCGCGTGGTTCAACGCTTGCCGCACGCGCTTGTCGGCGAGCGGCCCGCCTTTGATCTGCGCGATGGTGAACGAGATGATGCGACAGCTCGGCACTTTCTCGATGCGGATCGCCTTGCTGGACTGCAGCGTCGCCATCTGGTCGGGCGGCACGTTGACGATGATGTCGGCCTGGCCGGTCTGGAGCGCGGCGATGCGCGCCCCGAGCTCGGGAATCGGCCGCCACGTGGCGCGCCGCACCGCCGGCTTGCCGGTCCAGTGCGCGTCGTTCGCCTCCACGACGATACGCTCGTTCTTCTGCCACTCCACGAACTTGAACGGCCCGGTCCCGACAGGTTTCAGGTTGGCCTGCGCGTCGCCGACCTGCGCCACGTACTTCGGCGCCATCTGGTACATGAGCGTCATGCGCGCCGGCATCGCCGGATCCGGGGTCTTCGTGTGGAGGCGCACCGTGAACGGATCCACGATCTCGACGCGATCGAGCGTGCCGAACCAGCCCTTCTGCGGCGACTTGAAGTCCGCGCGCTGGATGCGCTCGGCGGAGAACTTGACGGCGTTCGCGTCGAACGGCTCGCCGTTGTGGAATTTCACGCCCTGGCGCAGCTTCACCTCCCACACCTTGTCGCCGACGAGCTTCCACGACGTGGCGAGGTGGGGAACGATCTGGAGCTGCTTGTCACGCGTGAGCAGCGTGTCGTAGATCGCGCCGTTGATGATGAGCGTCACGATGTTGTTGGTCATCTGCACGTCGAGGAACTCGGCGTCGATGCCCTGGGCGATCGTCACCTCGCGCTCGCCGGCGGCCCAGGCAACTGTCGCGGTCAGGAAGAGGGCGAGAAGCATCAGCGGCAAACGAAACGTTCCGTGCATAGAATCCTCCTGACCGGGTGGCTCGGCCGTCGAGGCGCTGATCCTATGACCCGGTCTCGCGGGGTGTCAAGGCGCCGCTCTGTCGCAAGTTGAAAACACTGGGCATGTTCGGCCATGCTTCGATGCGGACGCGGGAGACCACATTGACGGCTCGAATGAAGGTCGCGCTCGCCTGTGGCGTGGGAGTTCTCGGCTTCACCCTTCTCGCCGGAATCGTCGGGGTGCTCCATTCCGACGGCGCGAGCGCGGATCGCGCGCGGTCGCACGTCCTGGTCAGGGCCGCCAGCGCGCCACCGTTCCTCGACGACGCCGACGCGCGCTCGCTCCGTGAGGCGATCGGTCAGAGCTTGCTCTGGCTCGAACGGCAGTCCGGCAGACAACGGCTCACGTTCGGTCCTCGAGTCGTGACCGTGGCCGAGCAGCGTCAGGGGCTGCGTCGCATGCAGGAACTTCTCGAGGACGACCCTTCGGCCGGCGTCCTCGCCGCGCGCGTGAACGCGGAGTTCGATGTTCTGAAGAGCGTCGGCCGCGAGGACGGCACGATGGTGGTGACCGGCTATCACGAGCCGGTCATCGACGCGTCCGACGTTCCCACCGCCGAGTATCGCGCGCCGATCCAGGGCGTTCCGCACGACTTCGTCATGGGAAACCGCTCATGCTGCGGGAGTCGTACCGAGATCGAACAGGGCAGCCTGGGCAGCCGCGCACGCCCCATCGCGTGGGCGCGGAACCCGATCGACGTGTTCTTCATGGAGATCGAAGGCAGCGGCACCTTGCGTCTTCCCGGCAATCGCGAGCTCCGCGTCGGATCGGCCGCGCAGAACGGCTATCCGTACCGGAGCATCGGCGGGCTTCTGATCCGGGAAGGCCGGATCGCGCGCGAGGCGATGACGATGAGGGCGCTGCGCCAGTGGCTCACCGAGCATCCCGAGGAGCAGCAGCGCGTGCTCCGGCACAACGAGTCCTACATTTTCTTCGCCTTGCGCCACGGCACGCCGGTGGGAAGCCTCGGTGTGCCCCTCACACCAGGTCGATCCATCGCGACCGATCCGCGCGTCTTTCCGCGGTCAGCGCTGGCATTTCTCCGGACCACCCGGCCGCGCGAAATGTCGGGAGGACAGATCGCGTGGAGCCTGGTCAGTCGCTTCGTCGTCAACCAGGATTCCGGAGGCGCCATCCGGGGCCCGGGACGGGTCGACGTCTTCTGGGGGCGGGGCCGCGACGCCGAGCTCGCGGCCAGCGACATGAAAGAACATGGCGAGCTCTATTTTGTCGTTCCGAAGCCGAAGGGCGACACGAACGTCGCGCGCGAGGTGAGCAGTCCCGTCTCGGCGCCGCTGGTGAGCGCACCGTGATGGATCACGATGTCGAGCCCACACCCGAGCTCATCGACCCGCTGAATGCGGAGTTCGACGCGTTACTGGACGCCATGCAGACACCGAAAGCGCGAGCCGGCATGAACGCGGCGTTCGAGGCCTCGCCCGAAGAGGTGGGCCGCGCCGCGGTGGCCGCTGCATCGAAAAGAAACTAAGCCTCGCGCGGCTCCTCGCGGATGAA
>QHRT01000328.1:0-4508 GCA_003220195.1 Candidatus Rokuibacteriota bacterium
AGGCTATTCGATGACGGTGGCGCCGCTGGTGGCCAACGGCGTGCTGATCACCGGGATCTCCGGCGCAGAGTTCGGGATCCGCGGCTTCATCGACGGATGGGATCCGGAGACGGGCCGGCATCTCTGGCGCCGCTACACGACCGCGGCGCCGGGCGACCGGGGCGGCGATACCTGGCCACCCGGCGACGCGTACAAGAACGGCGGGGCGTCAACGTGGATCACCGGATCCTATGATCCGGATCTCGATCTCGTCTACTGGGGCACCGGCAACGCGGGACCCTGGAACCCGGAGCCCCGCGGAGACCTCGACAACCTGTACGTCGCCTCGATCCTGGCGATCCGGCCGAAGACCGGCGAGATCGCCTGGCACTACCAGGCGACGCCGAACGATCCGTACGACTACGACGCGTGCTGGGAGCTGATTCTCGGCGACGTCAAGGTCGACGGACAGACGCGCAAGGCCGTCATGCAGCTCAATCGCAACGGCTTCCTGTACGTGCTCGATCGCGCGAACGGCAAGCTCCTGTCGGCGAAACCGTTCGAGAAGGTCACGTGGGCGACGCACGTCGACATGACCACCGGACGGCCGGTGGAGTCCGAGCTCGGCAAGAAGGTGCGCGCCGGCGAGTGGATCGAGAAGTGGCCGGGTACGCGCGGCGCGAAGAACTGGCCGCACGCCGCGTTCGATCCGAGCACGGGCCTGCTCTACGCGAACACCATGCACGCGGCCCGGATGTATCGGTTCCTCGCGGTCGAGCCCTTCAAGGCCGGACAGCGCTACATGTTCATGGAAGCGAAGGACCCGGAGAATCGTCCTGCGGATCTGCCGGTCGGGCACGTCGACGCCATCGATCCCATGACGGCGCAGCCGCGCTGGCGCGCGCCGCTGCTCGACTTCCCTCACTGGGGCGCCATGCTCGCCACGGGCGGTGGCCTGCTCTTCACCGGCAAGTTGACGGGCGAGTTCCTCGCGATCGACTCCGCGACGGGCAAGACCCTCTGGCAGTTCCAGACGGGCTCCGGCGTCAACGCGCAGCCGATCACGTGGACGCTCAACGGCAAGCAGTACGTCACGGTGCTCTCCGGCCTCGGCGGGCTCGGAGAGATCGTGAATCGCCAGAAGCTCGGCAACGTGCCGCAGGGCGGATCGGTCTGGACGTTTGCGCTGGTGGACTAGCCAACTGATGTACGCGGCGGGCACGCTCGCGCTCGCGAGCGCGAGCGTGCCCGCCCAGACCGCCTTCCCGCCCGAGCAGATCAAGACGGGGGCGGCGCTGTTCGCGCGCAACTGCGCGCCGTGTCACGGCGCGCGCATGGCGGATCCGCAGGGCGCGTTCGATCTGCGGAAGTTTCCTCCGGACGAGAAGTTGCGCTTTGTCAATGCCCTGATGCGGGGCAAGAACGCGATGCCTCCCCTCGGCGGAGCCTTCCAACCGGACGAGATCGATGCGCTGTGGGCGTACGTGGTCGCCGGCGAGAAGCCGTAGCCGCTCTTCCGAACGACGACGACTCTTTCGGCGCGTCGCCCCTGCACGGCTAGACAACGGTCGCGACTTCATCGGCGGACGGCAGATCCTCGATGAATCCCACGCGAGACCGGGCGCGGCATCGGTGTGGCGTCGGCCGGACTCACGCTGTTCGGTTCGTGCCACCGCACGAGCCGTCACGTTCTCCGAGGACTGAGACGAGAATGCGCCGCGCCGCGCTCGTCGTGTCGGGTCTCGTCGGCCTCGCGGTCACGCTTGCCCTTGTCGCCCGGGCCGCTGCGCCGGTTCCGCCGCGCGGCGAATGGCCGACGTACGGCGGCACGCACGCGAACGCCCGCTACTCGCCCCTCGATCAGATCACCCGCGACAACGTCCGGCAGCTCCGCGTCGCCTGGCGCTGGGTGTCGCCCGATCGCGAGCTTCAGGCGTCAGAGCCGACAATCCGGACGTGGTCGAATGAGGCCACGCCGCTGATGGTCGGCGGCGTGCTGTACGTCAGCACGTCGGCGAGCCAGGTCGCCGCGATCGACGCGCGGACGGGCCGGACGCTCTGGGTGCACGACCCGAAGATCTGGGTGCACGGCACGCCGGCCAACTTCGGCTACGTGCACCGTGGCGTCGCGTACTGGGGCGACGGCAGGAGCGCGCGCGTCCTGATCGGCACCGGCAACGGATACCTCCTGGCGCTCGACGCGCGGACCGGGGCGCCCATCCGGAGCTTCGGTCGAGACGGACGCGTCGACCTCGTGGAGGGGTTGGGGCGGCCGGTCGATCGCCGGTGGTACTCCGTCACGTCGCCTCCGCTCGTCGCCGGTGACGTCGTGATCGTCGGCTCGTCGATCCAGGGCTGGCCGATGCGCCCCGACATGCCGCCCGGCCACGTCCGCGCGTTCGACGTCCGCTCCGGGACGTTGCGGTGGACGTTCCACTCCATTCCGCGGCGAGGCGAATGGGGCTACGCCACGTGGCAGGACGGGTCCGCGGACATCGTCGGCGGCGTGAACGTGTGGACGGTCATGAGCGCCGACGAGGAGCTCGGCTACATCTATTTGCCGTTCAGTCCGGCCGCGAACGACTACTACGGCGGCGAGCGCGCCGGCGACAACCTGTTCGCCGAAAGCCTCGTGTGCCTGGAGGCGGCCACCGGCCGCCGCGTGTGGCACTTCCAGCTCGTCCGTCACGGGCTCTGGGATTACGACCTGCCGGCCGCGCCGAATCTCGTCGACATCACGGTGGCGGGCCGTCGGGTCCGCGCGGTCGCTCAGGTCACCAAGCAGGGCTTCGTCTACGTGTTCGATCGCGTGACGGGACGCCCCATCTGGCCCCTCGAGGATCGTCCGGTGCCGCAGTCCACCGTCCCCGGAGAAAAGACGGCGGCGACCCAGCCCCTTCCGACGAAGCCGGCGCCATTCGAGCGGCAGGGGCTCACTCCCGACGACGTCATCGACTTCACGCCGGAGCTCCGCACCGAGGCTCTCGCGATCCTCGATCGATACGATCGCGGCCCGCTCTTCACCCCGCCGAGCGAGCGAGGCACGGTGCTCGTCCCGGGCATCGGCGGCGGCGCGAGCTGGGCGGGCGCCGCGTTCGATCCCGACACGGGACGGCTCTACGTGACGTCGATCACGGCGCCGACCGTCGTGAGATTGCGTCCTCCACCGGCCGGCAGCGCCATCCGTGATCGGTACGTCGGCGGGTCAGACCGTGTGATGGGACCTCAGGGCTTGCCGCTCCTCAAGCCGCCCTACGGGCGTCTCACCGCGATCGATCTCAACACGGGCGAGCACGCGTGGATGGCGCCGGTCGGCGAGGGGCCGCGCCGCCATCCGCTCCTCGAGCCTCTTGCGCTCGGGAAGCTCGGATGGAGCCGCCGCAGCTTTCCGCTCGTGACGAAGACGTTGCTCTTCGTCGCGCAGGCGGGTCGAGCGGGGCCTCGCCAGCCGGTGACGGACCATCCCTGGGTTCTCGTCCCCACGCTCGTCAGCGACGATCCCGCACTTCATGTTTTCGACAAGGCGAGCGGAGAGCCGATCGCGAAGATCGCGCTCCCGGAGAACGCCACCGGCGCGCTGATGACCTACTTCACCGGCGGCAAGCAGTACGTCGTCGTCCCGATCGGCGGCGCCAACCTTCCCGCGGAGCTGATCGCTTTGAGCCTGCCGTGACGTCCGCCGGCGCTTTATGGACGGCAGGCGAAGCTTGCCGCTTCCGCGCGATTTCCTGATTCGTAGCGAGCCACCTGGGGATACGCGCAGAGCGGACGAGTCCGCGTGATCATGTCGCCGTCGGTCTGGCTCGCGACAATGCGATCCGGCGCGCGACCGGCCTCGACCCAGTTGATCAACGGCGTCAGCGCGTCGAACCGCTCGGGTCCGAAGCCCCCACGGCAGTGAAACATGCCGGGAACCATGAAGAGCCGGAAGAAGTCCGGGGTCGTCGGTCCCATCGCCGCGGTGACGCGCTCGTGGTAGTCGATGCCCATGTAGGGCGTGAGCGCGGTGTCCGCCCAGCCCCAGTACATGAGCAGCTTGCCGCCGCGCTGCCGGAACTCCGAGAGATCGGGGTTGCGCGTGTCGAGCAGCGCGCGGATCGCGTCCATCTTTGCCGGGTCTTTGTCGAAATCGAAGCTGCTCGGGTCGTACGCCGGATCCGGCTTTCCGAGCACCATGTGTCGCATGAACGATTCGCTGTAGAGAACCTGCCTGGTCTTTCCGGACGAGGTGATCAGCCACTGGTCCCAGCCGCTGACCAGGCTCGGACCGGGCAGGAACGGTTTCCCCGCCTTCTCCGCTCCGACGGGCGTCCCCGGGAAGTAGGGCGTCCCGCCACGGACGACGCCGCCGTAGATCGCCTACAACGTCGCCACCTGGTCTCGTGTGAAGCAATCCGCGCGGTCGGCGCCGCTCGCGCACGCCGGAAGATCGCGCGCCGGGTCGAAGTCGCAGCGGCGCGGATCATCGCGGAGGCCGTCGGGCCCGCCGCACTTCCGCTCCACCACGTCGGCGACTAGCTTGACCTTGG
>QHRT01000328.1:4585-6533 GCA_003220195.1 Candidatus Rokuibacteriota bacterium
CATCAGGCCCTGTCGCCCGCCGGTCGAGCAGCCGTCCCAGTACGAGAACGCAACCGGCCGGTCGTAGTACGCCTGCGTGAGACGCTTGGCCGCCTCGACGGTGACGTGAACGGCGCGAAACGCGTAGTCGATGCGCTTCTGAAGGCTCGCGCTGGCGAAAGTGGCGAGCGGCTCCGCCTCCGCGGCGTGACCCGTGTTCGTCTGCACGGCCACGAACCCGTGGCGGAGTGCGGCGTTGCGCTGGGTCACCCGGGGCGGCGCTTCGAGCGATTCACCGGCAAAGCCGCCGTTGCCGCGCATGTAGAGCCGCCGGCTCCACGTCGACGGCAGCGCGACCTCGAACTGGATCTCGGGTGCGATCACGCCGGTGACACGACAGAATGCCGGCGCGGCCTCGCTCGCCGCCACGCTCTGCGCCGCGATCACGGTCATCTCTCCGCCCGAGAGCGTGCGAAGGTGTCCACACGTGAGGCGCGGGGCAGCCGGCGCGACGCGGTAATCGACCGTGGAGCGAGCCGCATCGAGAAAGCTGTAACCGTTCTGCGCCGCAGCGGGGGCGGCGAGGAGAGTCAGTGCGGCGGCGAGGAGTGCGGCGGATCGGCTGATCATCACTCTCTCCTCCCTCATCGTCCCTTGCCCATGCCCGGAAGGCCCATGCCGGCGACGATCTGCAACGCTTCGTCGCGCGAGAAGCCCTGGCGGAGAAGAGCCTCGTAGTAACGCCGCATGACCACCGCCATGCGCTCGATGTTGGCCGGCTGCTCCATCGCCTTCAACGTTCCCTCGACCATGGTCTGCACCATCACTTCGTACATCGGCGTCATCTGACTCATCGCCTGGCCGAGCGCGGCCGGATCCTGCATGGACGGCGCGGCTTTTGGTGGCGGCGCGGCCTTTTGCTGAGCCGACGCGGACGCTGGCGCGAGCGCGAGGAGCGCGACGGCGAGAAGCGCCCCGGCGGGAAGCGCGGACCGACACGACCGTCCGGCCGCCCGAGCGAGCGTGACACGTGCGCAATCGAGAGGCATGGTCATCTGCCAACCTTCCCCGGCTCCGCGCGTCACAGGAAGGCCGACGACGCGAACCGGGATAACGGGAGTTGCAATCGCCCGCTTCCGATCGCCGAAGGGTGTTCCCGCGACGACACGCGTGTCAAGGAATTTGCGGCCCGCCGGAGACCCTGCGCGCGACCGTGCTACTGTGCCGTGTCGTGATCTCGCTGATTCTGTTGTGGCTGCGCGGAGCCGGCCTCGTCGGTCAGACCATGGCCCTCGGAAGTGTCGCGTTCGCGCTCATCGTGCTGCGCGGCGACGCCGAGCGCGGTGTCGATCGCTTCCTGACGGTCGTTCGTTTCGGCGCGCTCGTCGCCGTGGTCGCCCAGATCGGCATCCTCGCGACCGTGGCGAGCGCGCTCTCTGCTGACGGCGCCCGGTGGGCGATCGTCGACGCCGTCGGATCGACGGTGATCGTCGCCGGCCTCGCCCGCATCGCCGCCGGCATCCTCGTCCTGGGCGCGGCGCGTGCGGTTCGGCGGATGCCGGCGTCCCGGCTCCGCGGGTTCTCGCTGCTCGGCTCGACGCTCTTGCTCTGTGTCTCCGGAGCGCTGACCAGCCATGCCATGGGTCGTCTCGATGACCGCGCCTGGCTCGTGATCGTCACGGCACTCCATCAGGTGTTCGTCGGCGCGTGGGTCGGGGGACTCGTGTGCGCGGTCATCTGGTGGATGGGTGCAGCGCCTTCCGCGGACGCGGCATGGCTGCGTCGCTTCTCCGTCGTGGCGTTGGTGACCGTGGCCGGGATTGCCGTCACCGGAACCGTGCTGACCTTCGTCTACGTCGCGACGCCGGGAGCGGCCGTCGGCACCTCTTACGGCGCAATGGTGCTCACGAAGGTCGTGATCTTCATTGCGCTGCTCGCGATGGCGGCCCTGAACCATCGCGCGGTCCAC
>QHRT01000297.1 GCA_003220195.1 Candidatus Rokuibacteriota bacterium
TACCTATAGTGGTTCAGCCGACGTTAACAATCTCAACGTGGTCGAGGCGGACAACGCCGATCCCGTGATCTCCTGGAAGACGCTGCACGCCGACCAGGTCCAGTTCGGGCTCGCGCCCGACCGGCTGCGCATCGCCGAGGTGAGACTGACCGGCCTCGACGGGAAGATCGTGATCTTCAAGGACAAGAGCCTGAGCTTCACCAAGCTCATGAAGCCGGACGCGTCGTCACCCGCGCCCGCGTCGGCAGCTCCGGCGCCCGCGCCGAGCGCCCCGGCTGCCCCGGCGCCAGCGCCGGCGCCGACCGCCGACGGCGCCGCCGCGCCGAGCTTCCCGGTCGCCATCGACCGCGTCCGGATCGACGACGGCTCGATGAACTTCGCCGATCTGAGCCTGGTGCTTGCACTCGCTGAACGGCACGGTGGTCGGCGTCTCGCTGGACAAGAACAGCCGGGCGACGATGAAATTCGACGGCCGCGTGGACGAGTACGGATCGGTCAAGGTCGACGGCGCGATGGACTCGTTCGAGCCGAAGGTCTTCACCGACATCACCGTGATCTTTCGCAACGTGCCGATGACGATGCTGACGCCGTACAGCGCGACGTTCGCCGGGCGGCGCATCCGCTCCGGCACGATGAACCTGGATCTCCAGTACAAGATCGACCGCAGCGCGCTCGCGGGCGAGAACAAGGTGGTGCTGCAGAAGCTCGCTCTTGGCGAACGGGTGGAGAGCCCGGGCGCGATGCGCCTGCCCCTCGACCTGGCCATCGCCATCCTGAGCGACTCGGAGGGACGGATCGACATCGCGGTGCCGGTGCGCGGCAACGTCGATCGTCCCGAGTTCAGCTACGGCACGGTGATCTGGCAAGCGCTGGTCACCGTCATCCAGCGGGTCGTGACGTCGCCGTTCCGCGCGCTCGGCGCGCTGTTCGGCGGCGGGGAAGCGGAGCAGCTGCAGACCGTCCAGTTCGAGGCGGGCAGCGACGTGGTGCGGCCGCCGGAGAAGGAGAAGCTGGAGCGCGTGGTCGGCGTGCTCGGCAAGCGCCCGCAGCTCAAGCTGACCGTGCACGGCGGCTACGAGAGCAAGGTCGACGGCGAGGCCTTGCGCTCCCTCCACGTGCGCCAGGACCTCGCGCGGCGTCTCGAGGTGACGCTCAAGCCCGGCGAGGATCCGGGGCCCGTCGCGCTCGATCACGCGAAGACCCAACGTGCGCTCGAAGCGATGCTGACCGACCGTGCCGGTCCGAAGGCGCTCGAAGAATTCCAGCCGGCGTACGAGAAGGAGACCGGTCGGAAGGCCCAGCGCGTCAACCCGGCGCTCGCGCTCGTGGGCCGCGCCAGCGCCGATCGCGCGTTCTACGACGCCCTGTTCCAGCGGCTGGTGGAGACGGCGCCGCTCAACGACGCCGAGCTGACCGCGCTCGGCCAGCGCCGGGGCGAGGCCACCGCGCGCGCGCTCAAGGAAGCCGGCGGCGCCGCCGCCGCGCGGGTGGAAGTGGGCGACGCCCAAGCTGCCGACAAGGCGGAGCGGGGTGCGGTGCCCACGCGTCTCGAGCTCGGCGCCGCCGGTTCGTGATCGACGTCACCGATGCGCGCAGCTACACCCGGCGTGCGCGCCGGCGGGCGGTGCGCCGGTAGCGGCGCGAACCGCGCCCGTGTGCACGACGCTGCCGCCCGCGATCGTGATGTCGACCGGCAGCTCGTGGAATCTTTCCGGCGGAAACGTCAGCGGATCGTCGCCCAGCACGACGACGTCGGCCAGCTTGCCCACCTCGACGCTGCCGAGCGTCCGCTCCTGGAAGCCCGTGTACGCGGCGTTGATGGTCTGGCTGCGGAGCGCGTCGCGCAGCGTCAGTCGCTCCTCTTCGGTGATGCGCTGGCCGCTCAGCGTCTGACGCGCCACGGCCGTTCCGAGATCGCGTAGCGGATCGACCGGATAGTAGCCGGGCGCGTCCGAGCCGAAGCTCACCGGGAATCCCGCGTTCGCGAGCGTCCGGAACGGGAAGCCGGCCTCGGTGGCGCGGCGTCCGAGCATCTCCACGACCGGGTCCCCGAGAAAGAACAGGAACGGCGGGTTGGCGATCGGCAGGATGCCGAGCCGCCGGGTCCGCTCCACGCGCTCCGGCGTCATCATCCAGTTCCCGAGATGCTCGACGCGATGGCGATGGCTCGCGCGCGGGCGCCGGATCAAAGCCTTCTCGTAGGCGTCCAGGATCATGTCCATCGCGACGTCGCCGATCGCGTGCGTGCAGATGCGCATGCCGAGGCCGTGGTAGAGGTCGACGGTCTCGTCGAGCTCCTGCTGATCGATCCGGATCAACCCGAGGTGCTGGCCGGTGTCGCCGGCCAAAGGCTCGCTGAACGCCGCGTTCCTGCCGGTGAACCCGCCGTCGATGCTCATCTTGATGCCGCCGATCGACAGCCACTCGGAACCGAGGCCGTGGACGAAGCCGAGATCGAGCAGGCTCTGCTTGTTGAAGCTCGATTCGATGACGCGGATGAGCAGCTGGACGCGCACCGGGAGCCGGCCGGCGCGAGCCAGCTTCTGGTAGGCCTGGATCTCTTCGCGGGTGATGACGATGTCGTGAATGGTGGTGACGCCCCGATGCGCGCACTTCTCGAGCTCGATCCCGATGCGCTCGGCGAGGACGTCGGGATCGATCGCGGCTTCTTTGCGCTTGACCAGGAACTGCGCGCGCTCGCGCAGCTCGCCGGTGGGCTCGCCGCTGACGGGATCTTTCAGGACGGCGCCGCCCTGCGGGCTCGGCGTGTCGCGCGTCACGCCGCACTCCACGAGCGCGCGGGTGTTCGCGATGACGACGTGCGCGCCGAACGAGATGTAGACCGGGTGCTCCGGGGCCGCCCGATCCAGCTCCGCTCGTGTCGGGAGGCGGCGCTCGGCAAGCCGGCAGTCCGCGAGCGGGCTGCCACGCGCGACGATCCATTGGCCCGGCGCCGTGGCGGTGGCCCAACGACGAATTCGAGATTCGATCGCGCGAACGGAGTCGATCGAGGGGTCGTAGAGGTCGCGACACTCGACCGCGTCGACAGCGCGGCTCGCGTCGCTCGCGAGATGCACGTGGCAGTCGGCCAGCCCGGGCATCGCCGTCCGGCCGTCGAGGTCGATGATCCGCGTGGCGGCGCCGGCGAGCGGCTCGAGGCCGCGTGTCGATCCGACGGCGACGATCTTGCCGTCTCTCACCGCCACGGCTTCGTGGACGGCATCGTGCTCGTCCATCGTCAGCACGCGGCCGTTGACGAGCAACAGATCCGCCGCGAGCGCGTCGTGAATCGTCATCGGAGCACGAGCTCAGCTCTTCACCGGCTCGATCACGCGGGCCTCGTGAAGCTGGCTCAGCTGGTCCGCCGTCAAGCCGAGAAGTTCCGAGAGCACGCGGTCCGTGTCCTCGCCGAGCATCGGCGCCCGGCGCTCGACGGCGCCTGGCGCAGCGCCGTGCAGCCGGATCGGCGAGCGGGGCACGCGCGTCTTGCCGCGCCGCGGGTGCTCGACGTCCGTCCACACGCCGCGCGCCGTCAGATGCGGGTCGGTCGCGACCTCGCGCGCCGTTCGCACCGGCGCGCACGGCACGTGCGCCTTCGTGAGGATCTCCAGCACGTCTTCCTTGCCGCGCTCGCGTGTCCAGGCTTCGACCATCGCGTCGATCTGGTCCATGCGCGCGGCGCGATCCGGCGTGCCAGCATATTCGGGGTTCTCCAGCAGATCCTCGCGCCCCAGCACGCGCGCGATGCTGTCCCAGTGGCGATCGGACGCGGTGAAGATCGCGACGTGGCCGTCCTTCGTCGGATAGACGTTGTACGGCGCGATCGCCAGCGCGGGGTGGCGGTTGCCGGTCCGCGCGGGCATCGTGCCGTCGTCGCCGTCCATGTAGACGCCGAGCGCGCTGGCCAGCGCCATGACGGCGGCCTCCAGCATCGCCACCTCGACGAGCTGGCCCTGGCCGGTGCGCTCGCGATGGAGCAGCGCGCTCATGATCCCGGCGAAGAGGTGCACGCCGCCGAGAAAATCACAGACGGCGGGGCCGGCCTTCACCGGTGGACGATCCGGGAAGCCGGTCGCGTTCATGATGCCGCTCATCGCCTGGATCGTCAGATCCATCGCCGGAAGATCACGATACGGTCCCGTCAGGCCGAAGCCGGTGCCGGTGCCGTAGACCAGTCGCGGATTCTCCCGGTGCAGGACCGTCCACCCGAGACCGAGACGGTCCATCACGCCGGCGGCGAAGTTCTCGACGAGAACGTCGGCCTTGCGCACCAGGCGGAGGAACAGCTCCTTGCCCTCGGGGTGCTTCAGGTCCAGGACCACCGATTCCTTGTTCGAGTTCAGCATCACGAGCGGATAGGGTTCGACGCTTCTCTTGCGGCGGCGGACCACGTCGCCTTCGGGCGCTTCGATCTTCAGCACGCGCGCGCCCATGAAGCCGAGCAAGAGACC
>QHRT01000298.1 GCA_003220195.1 Candidatus Rokuibacteriota bacterium
TACTCAGACTCCCGCACCTCTCGCAGCCGCTGGTAGAACTCGATCGCCCCGTCCAGATCGCTCACTCGGAGAAAGATCTCTTCGATGTAATCGAGCTGGACATTGCGGCCATTGACCCAGCCCAGCTCGTCGAGCCCTTTCGAAACGCCTCATGCCAGCCTTGCGCCAGGGCATCGCTCTCACCAAACGTCGTCAGCCCGCCGACCCGCCGCATACGGTCGGGCCGCTTCGTGCACGCGGCCAACGGCCACGCCGCCGCAACGCCGATCAGGGTGATGAACTCGCGCCGGTTGAGGCGCATTTTCACCCGGTGTGGGCCCTCGACGGGCAAATCGAGCCGTCGCCCACAGTGCTTCGTTGTGAGCGGTCGAGATGTCGTCAACCGCACAGCACTCCTTCGAGGCCGCTGCTCATTCGCGTCTTCTTCGCGCCTTCCAGATCTCCTCCGACGGCCACTGCCGCGCCCACTCGGGCGAATGATGTCGGTAACGTGTCGTCGCGCCTTCCGGCGCCTGAACCTCGATCAGATTCTCGATCTCGAAGCCGCTCTGACGCAGCACACGGATCCAGTCACCATGGGAGAGATGGAACTCGACGCCGGAATCCCCCGGCCACTCGATGCGATGCATGCCGAACGCAGACCGCTGCAAGCGATCCGTCGGCGGGGTGTCGTCCTCCTCCATGGCGCACAGCGTGTAGAGCGCGGAGTTCGTCAGGAAGATCAGCTCTCCGCCCGGGCGCAAGAGACGCGCCGCTTCGGGAACCCAGCGATACGGATCGGCCCAGAGGGACGCGCCGTACTCGGAGATCGCGACGTCGAAACTCCGGTCTGGATACGGCACGCGCTCGGCGTTGCCGTGGAGGAGCGGAAACGCCAGGCCGTGCTCTCGCTGGAGTCGGCGCGCGGTCTCGAGCTGGCTCGCCGAGTTGTCGATGCCGACGACGCGTGCGCCGCGACGCGCGAGCCACGCGGAGACGTACGCGGTGCCGCAGCCGAGCTCGATCGCGTCCTTGCCGTCGAGCTCCGCTGGCAACACGTGCAGCTCGGACTCCAGGATACGCCAGATGCCCCATGTCGGCTCGGTGCGCGCCCATGCTCGTTCGCCGTACGCGGCATACTCTTTGGCTCGCCCGTCCCAGTGCGTGCGGTTGCGAAGAACGTATTCCGGCAAGTCGACGTCGGAGCTCATGGCGAGAGCGGTCGCGGCAGCCGTTCCGGGAGCACGCACGTCGTCACGCGGGTGCCTCGGCGTCGCCGGACGCACCGGACGCTCACGGAGCCTGCTCAACCGGACGGCGTTCGTGCCAGCGCGTCGCCTGCTCGTACGCCCAGCCGATTCGCAGCGCCGTCGCTTCGTCTCCGGCCTGACACAGGATCTGGAGCGACGTCGGCAGGCCGCTCGCGGTGAAGCCGTTCGAAACCGCGAGCCCGCACAACCCGAGATAGTTGCCCGCGCGCGTGAAGTACGCCGCGGTCCCCGACTGGTCGACGCTGTCGATCGGAATCGCGGCGGTCTGCGTCGTCGGCGTCAGCAGCGCGTCGACCTCGGCAACCGCGGTGGCGTAGGCCCGCCGGTGGTCCTCGCGCTCGGCGAGCGTCAGCAAGTAGTCGCGCGCCGAGATGCCGCGCCCCACCTGGATGCGTGGGCGCACGTGCGGATCGAGCGGCAGGCTCGGATCGTCCACCAGGTGACCGACGAAGCGATAGCCCTCGGCGCCGATGATGCGTCCGGTCGCGGCCGCGTAGTCGCTGAAGCGATGCGGCAGCACCACGCGCGTGATCCGCGCGCCGAGCGTGGCGAGCGTGTCGACGGCCGCGTCGTACGCGGCGAGCTCTTCCTTGTCGACGCCGTCGCGCTCCGCGTCCGGCATGATCGCGAGACGCAGCCCCGCGACGCCGCGGCGAAGCACGGGCAGCGGATCGGACGGCGTCCACGCGAGCGTCTGCGGATCGCGCGGATCCGGTCCGTTCAGCGCGCGGAACAGCAGCGCCGCGTCTTCGACCGACCGCGCCATCGGTCCCGGCGTGTCGAGCGTCGAGCTGAGCGGCAGGATGCCGTACGTGCTGATGCGCCCGACGGTCACCTTGAGTCCGACGATGCCACACCACGCGGCCGGCAATCGCACGGAGCCACCGGTGTCGGTGCCGATCGCAATCGGCGCCAGCCCCGCCGCAACGGCGACCGCCGAGCCGCTCGACGAGCCGCCCGGCGTGCGATGCACCCTGAGATCCCACGGGTTGCGCGGCGTCCCCATGTGCGTGTTCGTGCCGAAGCTCCCCATCGCGAACTCGACGGTGTGCGTCTTGCCAAGCACGATCATACCGGCCGCGATGAGTCGCTCGGCGAGCGTCGCGGTGACCGGCGAGACGCGGCGCGCCCAGACTTTCGATCCTCCGGTCGTAACGAGTCCTTCGAGGTCGACCAGGTCTTTCAAAGCGATCGGCACGCCGTGGAGCGGCCCCACCTGATGACCCGAGCGGATCGCCTTGTCGGCGGACTCGGCAGCCAGCCGCGCATCGGCATCATAGACGTCGATGAACGCGTGCAACGACGCGTTGCGCGCGGCGATCCGCTCGAGCAACGCGTCGACGACGGCGACCGGCGACAGCGTGCGCGCGGTGAATGCGGGGGACAGCTCACTGACGGTGGCCCAGACCGGATCGATTCCCTTCATCTCTTCCCCCGGAACGTTCTGATCGCGGTCGATGGTAGCATCGAGCCCGAAGGGAGCCTCCCATGACAACAGTCCTTTCGCACGGCGGGCCGGACGTGAACCTCACCGACAGTCCCGATCAGGAGCTAGCCGTCGCCACGGTGAACGGCGTCGTGTTCGCGCGCCGCGCGGGCGCCGACTGGCCGATCACTCATCGCGCGCTCCAGGGCAAGCACGTGAGCACGCTCGCGCGCGAGCCCGGCGGGACGTTCTTCGCCGGGACTCACAAGGCAGGCCTCTGGGCCAGCACGGACGGCGGACGCACGTGGGAAGAGCGCGGCCAGGGCCTCGCGTCCGGTGACATCTACGCGTTCAACTGGTGCGTCAAGGACGGCAAGGCCCGGCTGTTCGCCGGCACCGAGCCGGCGCACCTGTACGTGAGCGACGATCTCGGGCGGACCTGGACGGAGCTGCCCGGGCTGATCGCCGCGGCGACGACCTCGCGCTGGACGTTCCCGGCGCCGCCACACATCGCGCACGTCAAGAACATCGCCTTCGATCCCCGCAGCGCCGATACGGTCTACGTCGCGGTCGAGCAGGGCGGACTCTACCGGAGCCTGGACGGCGGGCGAACGTTCCGGGAGCTGTCCGGATTCGATGACGACGTGCACCGGACGGTCGTGCCGTCACACGAGCCCGATCATCTGTACATCGCGACCGGCATCGGCCTCTATCACAGCCCCGACGGCGGCGTGGCGTGGGAGCAGATCACCACTCGACACGATCGCATCGGGTATCCGGACGCGCTGCTCGCCCACCCGGCGCGTCGCGGGCATTTCTTCACCGGCGGCGCGCGAACCGGACCGGGGTCCTGGTTCGACACGCGTGATGCGGATGCGCGCATCGCCAGGAGCCGCGACGGCGGCCGCACGTGGGAGATGTTCGAGCGCGGCCTGCCGGAGCACATCATCGGTAACGTCGAGGCGATGGCGATGAACATCTGGCGCACGGGCTTCGCGCTCTATGCGGGCACGACGGACGGCGACGTCTACATGAGCGACGACGAGGGCGAGACCTGGCGCACGATCATCACGAAGATCGCGCCGGTGTCGAAGTCCTCGCACTACGTCCCGTTGTCGTCCGGCGCGCCCGAGCTGGCCGCCGCGCGGTAACGCAGCAAAGGCGACCGTCGCGGCCGCGCGCGGGCAGCCGCGGCGGTCGCGACGACGGCATCACACGACGCGCGCTCGCGCCGCGATCGCCTGGTCCAGCTCTCGGCCGAAGCCGATCTGGCGGAAGTGTTCGATCGCCTGGTCGAAGGCTTCGCGCGCCCGCGCCGACGCGCCGCGCGCCGCGTCGAATTCCCCGAGCGCCATGTAGCTGCGCGCCAGGTCCGGTGCGTAGCCGTGCTCCCTCAGCGTCTCGATGCTCCGCGCGAAATGCGCGCTCGCCTCCGTCACGTCCCCCCGGGCGGCGCACACGAGCCCCCACACCCGCGCGGCGACGCCATGCGACGGGAACCACGCCAGCCCCTCGAGTGACCCGACTCTGGCCACCAGCGCTTCGTAACTCTTCACGCGGTCGACGGCCTCGCCGAAGGCCCCGCGACGCGCTGCGGTTTCCGCACTCCAGAGCAACGTCCCCAGCTGGAACAGGAAGATCAGCCAGAGGAAATGCGCGTTGTGGACGTCCTGAAATTG
>QHRT01000299.1:0-3741 GCA_003220195.1 Candidatus Rokuibacteriota bacterium
GGTGAGCCCGTCGGTGTGGCCGTCGCCGAGGCGATAGCGATAGACCAGCGAGTCACTCACCAGATCCTGCTCGATGGCCTGCAGCGTGGAGAGCCAGCGCGGGTCGGTGGGGGAAACGAAGCGGATGAGCGGCATCAGGAGGGATGAGGCGTCGAGCGCCCTGGAGCCGGCCGCCTGGACGAAGACGCGTCGGCCCGGATCCCAGAACCGCTCGTAGATGTCGCCATAGATCGTGTCCCGCACCTCGTGCC
The DNA here is from genome assembly GCA_003220195.1 of Candidatus Rokuibacteriota bacterium. Classification (GTDB taxonomy): domain Bacteria; phylum Methylomirabilota; class Methylomirabilia; order Rokubacteriales; family CSP1-6; genus AR8. The sequence continues at coordinate 252 of QHRT01000299.1, forward strand.
ATCGGGCCAGCGGCGCCGGGAACGAGCGCTTTCCCGCGAGACGGATCGCCCGGTCGATCGCCACCCAGCACATCACCCGCGAGTAGAGGAACTCCTGGCGCCCGCCGCGCACCTCCCAGATGCCCTCGTCCTTCTCGCGCCAGTGGACGCAGACCCAGTCGATCAACCGCACGATGTTCCTCCACGCATCGTGGGGGATCGGGGATCCGTACTTGTCGTACAGGTACACCGCGTCCATCAGCTCGCCGTAGATGTCGAGCTGAAGATGGGTATACGCGGCGTTGCCGATGCGAACCGGGCGCGAGCCCATGTACCCCTCGAGGTGCGGCAGCGTCTCCTCGGGCAGCTCGTGGCGTCCGTCGATGCCGTACATGATCTGGAGCGAGCCGTCCGGCTCCAGCTCGTCGACCCGCGCCATGACCCAGCGCATGAACGCTTCCGCCTCGCCGGTGTAGCCGAGCCGCATGAGGCCATAGAGGGCGAAGGACGAGTCGCGGATCCACGTATAGCGGTAGTCCCAGTTCCGGACGCCGCCGATGTTCTCGGGCAGCCCGAACGTGGGCGAGGCGACGATCGAGCCGTGTGGCCTCGAGGTGAGGAGTTTGAGCGTCAGTGCGGAGCGATTCACCATCTCGCGCCAGCGGCCTTCATAGGTGGAGCGATCGACCCAGCGGCGCCAGAAGTTCACCGTGCGTTTGAACGCCTCGCTCTCATAGTCTTGCTCACGGCTGGTGGATGGTTCGTCCGGCACGATCACCTCGAGCACGAACGACGCCGACTCGTCCGCGCCGAGCGTGAACTCGGCCACGGCGGCGCCGTCGGCCAGCTGCATCGCGACCGACGAGGACAATCGCAGGGCCAGCTCGCCGGCACCGCTGCGGCCGATGAAGATCACCTCTCGGTCGCTCCGCCGCTGCACCGAGTGCGTGGCGCGGGCATAGTCGAAGCGAGGGTCGCAGTGCATCTGGAAGCGTATCTCCCCGCGCACGGTCTTCACGCGGCGCACGAGGTTGTGCGCCTGGCCGGCGTCCTCCACCGGCATGAAATCGGAGAGCTCCGCGACGCCGTCGCTGGAGAGGAAGCGGGTGAGGAGAACGTTGGTGTCGGGGAGATAGAGCTGCTTGCGCGCCGCCTCGCCGAGCTGCGGCGCGATCTGGAAGCGGCCGCCGCGCTCCGCGTCGAGGAGCGCCGCGAACACCGACGGGGAGTCGAAGGACGGGAGGCAGAGGAAGTCGATCGAGCCGTCCTTGCCCACCAGCGCCACCGTGTGGAGATCGCCGATGATGCCGTAGTCTTCGATGGGGGCGTAGCGACTCGCCACGGACACGACTCTATCACCGCCGCTTCAGGCGGCGTCGCCTGAAGCGAATTGCCTTGGAACTGGTTGGAGCCGGTCAGCCGCGACGGCCGGCCGCGTTCACGATGAGGTCGCTAATCTCCTGCGGATGAGTGATCAGAGACAAGTGAACGGGTTGCGAGGAAGCTGCAACTCGGGAGAGGTGGTTCGGTCTTGCTTCGATACGGCATACCAGCTCGGTTTGAGCTTCCATGCTGCGGCGGTCGTCTTCGAGGCGAAGAGCGTGTCGGCGATCCGCCCCTGAACCGCGTAGAGCACACGCGCCCTGGCTGGATCGCCGCCGCCGGCGAAGTCCTTGAGAAACGCCTCCTCGCTCAGCTGGGCGAAGCCGCCCGACTTGACGAGGCCGGCCATGGCCGGTGGCGTGGGGAATTTCTCAGCCAGGGCCGCATAGTCCTCGCCGGCATCCGGCGCGCGAGCCGCGACGTAGACAAGGGCAGAGACCTTGGGGTCAACGCCAGCCTCGCTGATGACTGTTCCTGCCCAGGAGTGGCCTACAAGAACTGTCGGTCCGTCCTGCAATGCCAGGATACGGCGCGTCGCCGCGACGTCGTCGGTAAGCGAAGTCGGCGGGTTCTGACGGTTCTCGATGGACGCCCCGCCGATCGAGGCCGCGTATCATCGGACACCGTGACCGCTTCGCCTCGCGAGACTCTCTCGCCGGTGCGGGCGCTCGCCGAGCAGGCGTTCTCGCGGGCCGCCGGCGCGCCGCTCGTGCCCGGCAACCGCATTCACCTGCTGAGGGACGCGCGCGAGAACTATCCGGCATGGCTCGACGCGATGGCTCGCGCGACGCGGTTCATCCACTTCGAGAGCTACATCATTCACGACGACGCCGTCGGGGAGCAGTTCAGTGACGCGTTGATCGCCAGGGCGCGCGACGGAGTCTCCGTGCGCGTCATCTACGACTGGATGGGCGGATTCGGCAAGACCCGACGCCGGTTCTGGAACCGATTGCGAGCGGGCGGCGTCGAGGTCCGCTGTTACAACGCGCCGACTCCGGCGAGTCCCCTCGGCTGGCTCAGCCGGGATCATCGGAAGATGCTTGGTGTCGACGGCACCGTGGGTTTCGTCAGTGGTCTCTGCGTCGGGCAGGCGTGGGTCGGGGATCCCGCGCGCGGCATTGCGCCGTGGCGCGATACGGGTGTCGAAGTGCGTGGACCGGCGGTCGAGCAGATCGAGGCGGCGTTCGCGAACATGTGGGCGCTGATGGGCGAGCCGCTCCCCGACGACGGCAGGGCGTCGACAGGTAAGACAGGGCCCGCCGGCGACACCGCGTTGCGCGTGGTCGCGACCGTTCCGAACACGGCGGGGCTGTTCCGCCTGGATCAGCTCGTCGCCGCGCTTGCCCGCGAGCGTCTGTGGCTGACCGACGCCTACTATGCGGGCACGCCCACGTACGTGCAGGCGCTTCGCGCGGCCGCGCGAGACGGCGTGGATGTCAGGCTGCTCGTGCCGAACGGAACCGACATCCCATTGCTCCGCCCTCTCTCACAAGCCGGCTATCGCACGCTGCTGGAGGCGGGCGTACGCGTCTTCGAGTGGAACGGCTCGAGGCTCGACGAATCTCAACCCCGCGAGCTGGCTCGGCAACTGCGAGCTCGACGTCATCGTGGAGGACGAGAAGTTCGGACACACGATGGAACGGATGTACCTCGAGGACTTGACGAACGCGACCGAGGTCGTTCTGGGCCAGCGACCCGCGGTCAGACGACGTGCGAGGCGGTCCGGTCGGCGGGCGGCGCGAGCCGGCGGAAGCGCCGGGCGCGCCACGGCCGGCCTTCTTCGCATCGGCAACACGGTGGGGGCGGCGGTCACGAATCGGCGAAAGCTCGAACCGGTCGAGACCCGGATCATGCTCGCCGTCGCGATCGTGCTGCTGATCGTTGGCGCCCTGGCCGCGATCTTTCCGCGACTGGTTGCTTACCCGATCGCCGCGGTCGTGACGTGGATTGCGGGCGCGCTCGTCTATCGCAGCTATCGTCTGCGTCGCCGGCGCTGAACGTTCGATCCGTCGCTGATCGACGAATTGTGCGGAGTTACCGGCTGCCCGGCGTCGACACCACGTTGAACGAGTCGACGACGATCGTGCAGCTCACGGCGACGGGGATCGGCTCGAAGAGGAACGACACC
>QHRT01000299.1:3747-16719 GCA_003220195.1 Candidatus Rokuibacteriota bacterium
TGCGTAGACGCGTATCCTGAGGAGGACGACGTAACCCTGGCCTCGGCGGGCACCGGGCTACCAGATGAGAAAGGATGCCGGGCGATGAGGCGCGAGACGGGTAACTTCAAAGACCAGCTGGAAACGATGCGGACACACCCCGGATTCATCGCGGCGCTGGATCAAAGCGGGGGCAGCACGCCCGGCGCGCTGCGCGCGTACGGAATCAAGGAAGACGGGTGGGTCAACGAGGAGCAGATGTTTGCCCTCGTGCATCAGATGCGGACGCGCATCATGACCAGTCCCGCCTTCACCGGGGAGCGGATCATTGGCGCCATCCTGTTCGAGAACACCATGGACAGGGACGTCGAGGGGCAGCCCACCGCGGACTATCTGTGGAACGTGAAACGAATCGTACCGTTTCTGAAAGTGGACAAGGGCCTGGCCGCGGAGAGCCAGGGTGTCCAGCTGATGAAGCCGATGCCCGACCTCACGAAGCTGCTGGACAGGGCCAACGCGAAGCGGATCTTCGGTACCAAGATGCGCTCGTTCATCAAGCAAGCGGACGCCGCGGGCATCAAGGACGTCGTGACGCAGCAGTTCGAAGCGGCGCGGCAGATCATCGCCGCGGGCCTCGCGCCGATCGTCGAGCCAGAAGTGGACATTCACTGCCCGGACAAGGCCAGGGCCGAAGACTTGCTCAGAGCCGCCATCCTGGAAGAGCTCGACGCCCTGCCCGCGGCTCAGCTCGTCATGCTGAAGCTCACCTTGCCGGAGAACGACGATCACTACGCCGACTGCGTCAGGCATCCCAGGGTCGTGCGGGTGGTGGCGCTGTCGGGCGGGTATACACGCGAAGAAGGTAACCGGCGCTTGCGGAGGAATCACGGCATCGTGGCGAGCTTTTCACGCGCCCTGGTCGAGGGACTGTCGATCCAGCAGTCCGATGCCGAGTACAACGCCCTGCTTGACGCATCGATCCAGAGCATCTTCGAGGCGTCCAGCGCGTGAGCATCGTCACACTGGCCCTTCGATGACACCCGACGAGGACGAGCCGATGAGCATGACGAACGTCACCGCACCGACGACGGACGTCGATCTCGACCAGTTGTCGATCAACACCATCCGCACGCTCTCGATCGACGCGGTCGAGCGCGCGAAGTCGGGGCATCCGGGCACGCCGATGGCGCTGGCGCCGCTCGTCTACACGATCTGGAATCGCGTGATGCGCTTCGATCCGGAGGACCCGATCTGGCCCAACCGTGATCGGTTCGTGCTCTCCAACGGGCACGCCTCGATGCTGCTCTGGTCGGTGCTGCATCTGACCGGGACGCGGGCGGTGAATGCCGACTACGAGCGGTTGGGGCAGCCGTCGGTGTCGCTCGAGGACATCCGCCGCTTTCGGCAGATCGACAGCAAGGCGCCGGGACACCCCGAGTATCACTGGGTGTCGGGAGTGGAAGCGACGACGGGGCCACTCGGCCAGGGCGCCGCGACGAGCGTGGGAATGGCCATCGCTCGGAAGTGGCTCGCCGACCGTTACAACCGACCGGGGTTTGCGATCTTCGACTACGACATCTACGTCGTGTGCGGCGACGGCTGTCTGATGGAGGGGGTGACGGCCGAAGCCGCCTCGCTCGCCGGCCACCTCGCCCCCGACAACCTCTGCTGGATCTACGACAACAACCACATCACGATCGAGGGGCAGACGAGCCTCGCCTTCACGGAGGACGTCGCCGCCCGCTTCCTGGCGTACGGCTGGAACGTCCTGCGCGTGGGCGACGCCAACGACATCGATCGCATCCAGCACGCGCTCGGGGTCTTCCGGGAAACGACGGGACGTCCCACGCTCATCATTCTCGACAGCCACATCGGCTACGGCGCCCCGCACAAGCACGACACCTCCGCCGCCCACGGCGAGCCTCTCGGTGACGAGGAAGTCCGTCTCACCAAGCGCTCCTACGGCTGGCCGGAGGAGGCGCAGTTCCTCGTCCCCGACGGCGTGCGTGAGCACTTCGCCGCCGGCATCGGGGCGCGCGGCGCCGCGGCCCGAAGCCAGTGGACGGCGCTCTTCGCGTCATACCAGGCGCAGTACCCGGACCTCGCGACCGAGATCGATCAGATGCAGCGCCGCGATTTGCCGGTCGGGTGGGATCGCGATCTCCCGGTCTTCCCCGCGGACGCCAGGGGCATCGCGGGCCGAGACGCCTCGGGCAAGGTGCTCAACGTGCTCGCGCAGAACATCCCGTGGTTCCTCGGCGGATCGGCGGACCTCGGGCCATCGAACAAGACGACCCTGACGTACAAGGGCGCGGGAAGCTTCCAGGCGGGGAACCCGGGTGGCAAGATCCTGCATTTCGGGATCCGCGAGCACGCGATGGCGGCGATCGTCAACGGCCTCTCGCTCTCGAAGCTGCGGGCGTTCGGCGCGACATTCTTCATCTTCAGCGACTACGCGAGGCCGGCCATCCGGCTCTCGGCGTTGATGGAGCTGCCCACCATCTTCGTGTTCACGCACGACGCCATGGGCGACGGTGAGGACGGACCCACCCATCAGCCGGTGGAGCATCTGGCCTCGTTGCGCGCCATGCCCGGGCTCGTGACGCTGCGGCCCGGCGACGCCAACGAGGTCGTGGAAGCGTACCGATATGTGATGCAGCTCCGTCACCAGCCGGCGGTGCTCGCGCTCTCGCGGCAGCCGTTGCCGACTCTCGACCGAACCGCGTACGCCTCCGCCACCGGGGTCGCGCGCGGCGCCTACGTGCTCGCCGATCCTCCGGGCGGGAATCCCGAAGTGATCCTGATCGCCTCGGGCAGCGAGCTGAGTCTGGCCGTGGAGGCCCACGGCAAGCTCGGCGCGGAGGGCATCCGTGCGCGCGTCGTCTCGATGCCGTCGTGGGAGATCTTCGATCGGCAGACGCAGGAATATCGTGACAGCGTGTTGCCTCCCGGCGTGACGGCGCGGGTGGCGGTCGAGCAGGCCTCCACGTTCGGCTGGGAACGATACGTCGGCAGCTCCGGCCGCGTCATCGGTATGAAGACCTTCGGAGCCTCCGCGCCTCTGAAGGCCCTCCAGGAAAAGTTCGGCTTCGAGCCTGAACGGGTGGCGGACGTGGCGAAGGAACTACTGGGGCGATGAGTAACGGCGCGACTCAGGCGGCGTTCGGTGGATTCTCGAGGCCGTCGTGCTTCTTCCTCAGCGTCTCGGTGAGCTCGAACATCGCGGCCATCGTCGCCCTGACGTCCCGGTCGCTGATCCCCTGGGCTCCGTGCAGGCGCAGGAGCGCGATGACCCGCTGCTGGAGCTTCACGTCGATCTCGTGAAGCGACAGGCGCAATTCGTCGTAGCGGGACTGGAGTGAGCGAGCTCGCACCGCGGTCTCGGCCGCGTGGCGTCGCGCTGCCCGCGCCGCCGCGACCGCCAGCACGAGCAACCCGAGGAGCGCGGCCCCCACGAGGAAGAGAGCAACCGTGAGCGCTCGGAGCTTCGACAGGGTGCTCCCGGCGCGCTCGGCCTCGCGCAGGCGCCCCTCGATCGCCACGCGGTCCTTTTCGATGTTGGCCAGGCGTCCCCGGGTCTCGGCGAGCGCGTGCTCGGTCGCCCGACGCGCCGCCTGCTCGCGCTCGAGCTCCACGATCGAGACGTAGGGAGGAGCGCGCACGACCTCGCCGGGATGGAGCATCTCGCGGTCGAGCCCCGGATTCACTTTCCGGAGCTCGTCGAGCGAGAACATGCGGTTGCGGACCGACACCCACGTTTCGCCGGGCTGGACGGCGGCGGCGGACAGACTACCGAACACGAGGTTGAGCAAGAGAAGCGCGGGCCAGTCTCGTAAAGACCGCATTCTAGGGGAGTCTAGGCACCGGGGGAAAGTCGCGTCAAGCGCTCGCCGGTGCATCCTCCGCACTCGCCCTGGCGTCCCAAGAGCGAAGAGGGGTTCCGCGCACCGAGATCTCACGAGACGTAGACAAGCTGCTCTGGCAGGTGGAAGCTCACGTCCAGGCCAAGGATTAGGAGAGGCGGTCGAATCTGAACGACACCATTCACGTCCTGCTCGAGTACGGCTACGTCCTGCTCTTCGTGTTCGTGCTGGCGGAGCAGATCGGTCTTCCCGTGCCCGCCGTGCCGGTCCTGCTGGGCGTCGGAGCGCTCGCGGGCGCGGGACGAATGACGCTGGCCGTGGCGTTCGTCGCCGCGGTCGCGGCGTCCCTTCCCCCGGATCTCCTGTGGTACGAGCTCGGACGGCGACGGGGCGGCCGTATCCTCGGTCTGCTGTGTCGCATCTCGCTCGAACCGGATTCGTGCGTGCGGCGGACCGAGAACCTCTTCATCCAGCGCGGCCGCAAAGCGTTGCTGATCTCGAAGTTCTTCCCCGGACTCAGCACCGTCGCGCCACCGATGGCGGGCATGGTCGGCATCGCGCGGTGGCAGTTCATCCTCCTCGACATCGCGGCGGCGATTCTCTGGGCCGGAGTGTGGATGGGTCTCGGCTACATGTTCAGCGACGCTCTCGAGGTTGTGGCGTCGCGCGCCGCCCGTCTCGGCAACTGGCTTGGCCTGATCCTCGGCGCGATGCTCGTGAGCTACATCGCGATCAAGTTCGTCCAGCGCCAGCGCTTTCTCAGGAGCCTCCGGATCGCGCGGATCACGCCCGCGGAGGTCAAGAGTCGTCTCGAGAGCGCCGATGACACGCTCTTCGTCGTCGACACACGCTCGGCCCTGGACGTGAGAGCGGTGCCGTACGCGATCCCCGGCGCCCTGTGGATCGCCGCCGAGGACATCGATCGCCGGGAGCGTGAGTTGCCTCGCGATCGCGACATCGTCGTCTACTGCTCCTGACCGAACGAAGCGACCAGCGCCAGGGTGGCGCTCCAGCTGAAGCGGAACGGCATCACCCGCGTCCGTCCGCTCCATGGCGGCCTGGCCCTCTGGATCGACTCCGCGTATCCGACCACCGAGGTGAAACCAGCCGCGACCGCGGTCGCGCTCGAGGAGCCCGGCTGAGAACCACACCGGAGGGCTGACATGTCGACGATCGATCCGCACGAATTCGACGGCCAGCGCTGCCTCGTCACGGGTGGCACGAAAGGGATCGGTCGGGCGGTGGTCGCGCGACTGCGCGAAGGCGGCGCCACGGTCCTCACCACCGCGCGCAAGCTGCCGGGCGATCTCGCCGATACCCGCTCGTTCGTCGCAACCGACATCACGACTGCCGAGGGCTGCGCGATGGTCGCCGGCGCGGTGCTCGATCGGCTCGGAGGCATCGACGTCATCGTCCACGTCGTCGGCGGCTCATCGGCGCCGGCGGGCGGCTTCGCCGTGCTCGACGATGACGAGTGGCGTCGCGCGCTCGATCTCAATCTGTTCCCCGCCGTCCGCCTGGACCGGGCGCTCTTGCCGGAGATGCCCGCGCAGGGATCCGGCGTCATCGCTACGCTGCCGCGAAAGCAGCGCTCGCGAACTACAGCAAGGGCCTGGCGAAGGAAGTGGGCCCGAAAGGTATTCGCGTGGTTCGAGTGTCTCCCGGCTGGGTCGAGACCGAAGCGGCGGTGGGCCTGGTCACCGAGCTGGCGGCCGGTCAGGGGACCGATTACGAGAGCGCTCGCCAGGCTCTCATGGCCTCGCTGGGCGGGATCCCGGTCGGTCGCCCGGCGCGGCCGGCGGAAGTCGCGGATCTCGTCGCGTTCCTCGCGTCTTCGCGCGCGGCCTCCATCACGGGCACAGAGTATGTGATCGACGGTGGCACGGTGCCGACGGTGTGAGTCGCATGCGGTAGGGATCGCTACGACACCGGGTACGGCCCGTCGGCGAACACGGTGTCGTGGTATCCCTTCGAGCCGATCGTTCTCGCCAGTTCACTCCGCGGGTCCTGTCCAGCCTTCATCTGCTCGATGGCGCGGGCGAAGTCGTACCGTGGCTGCCACCCGAGCTCGCTCCTCGCTCGCTCGTTGACGTAGACACGGTCGATGCCGGGGAACATCGACCACCCGCGCAGACGGTAGACGTCCTCGTAGCCGGGCGCGCGCCTCCTGAGCACCGCCGGCGCGTTCGTGCGCAGGTCCCGCAGATCGTCGCGAGTGAACGGTGTCGTCGCGCTGATTTCTCGAGCGCCAGCAGGTGCGCGCTGACGACGTCTTCGATGTCCGCCCGCCGGTACGAGAGCTCGTTCAGCTTCACGTTGGCGTCGTCGTAGGTCCGGCGCGTCTCCCCGTCGTCGTCCGGCTCGGGGAAAAAGCGCGACGTTCGAAGAACGAGACAGGGCAGCGAGAACTGACGGTGGAACATCTCGCACAGGCTCTCGGCGGCGACCTTCGTGACGCCGTAGATGTTCCTCGGCAGCGGCACGACGTCCTCGGTGATCCAGGCCGTGGCCGCCCTCGTGTCCGGCGTCAGCGCGCGCCCGAACGCGCTGGTCGTGCTGGTGAAGACGAACGCGCCCACGCCGGCGGTTGTCGCCGCCTCGAGAAGGTTGAGCGTGCCGGTCACGTTCACGTCGACGAAGTCCTGGCGGCGATGGGTGGCGACGTGAGGCTTGTGCAGGGTGGCCGTGTGGACCACGGCATCCACACCTGCCATGCATCGATCGACGAACTCGCGATCGGTGATGGACCCGACATGGTGCGTGAACGCTGTCCGCCGGAGATCGAGGCCGATCGCCCGGTAACCCGCGCCCGGCAGCGTCCGCATGAGGCCCTCGCCGAGATGCCCGGCACTTCCGGTGACGAGGACGGTCGTGCTCATACGGGCCTCCCTTCTCTTGATGAGCCTGTGATCAAATTCTCTCGCACTACGAGGGCGGAACGAAGGAGGTGTGCGGTGTACGTCATGATGGTTGCCGTCGTTGCATTGCTGTCGGCTGCCTGCGGGCGGATGCTTCCCGGGGTGACGCTGTCACCACCGCTCACTGCGCTGGTCGGCGGGCGTGTCCAGGTGTCGCCCGACCTGGACGCGATCGCGGACGGGATCGTGCTCATCGAGCGCGACACGATCACTGCGATCGGACCGCGGGCGAGCGCTCGGATCCCGTCCGGCGCGACCGTCATCGACTCCACCGGTGCGACGGTGGTCGCTGGTTTCTGGAACAGCCACGTGCACTTCACCCAGCCGGTCTGGGCGGCCGCTGCGACGGCCCCGGCGCCGCGGCTCGGCGATGCGCTGCGCGCGATGCTCACGTCGTACGGCGTCGTCCACGTCCTCGACACTGGCTCCTTTCCGGACAACACCGAAGCGTTGCGGCGCCGGATCGAAAGCGGAGAGATCGCTGGTCCGAGGATCATGATGGCGAGCGGCAGTCTCGTTCCGGTTGGCGGCAGCCCGTATTACGTGTTGCCGGCCCGCCTGCCGGAAGCGTCGACGCCGGCCGTGACCGCGACCCTCGTCGACGCCGCGCTCGATCGGGGCGCCGAAGGGATCAAGCTGTTCACCGGCTCATGGGCGTCGCCACGCTCGATCGTCGTCATGCCGATCGAGATCGTGCGGGCGTCGACGGACGCCGCGCACCGCCGCGGGAAGTTCGTGATCGCGCATCCATCGAACAGTGCCGGCGCGCGCGTCGCGATCGAAGGCGGCGTCGACATCCTGGCGCATACGTTCCCATCGGAGCTGGATCGCCGACCCTGGGATCGCGCGCTCCCCGGCATGATGCGCGAGCGCGGCATGGCGCTGATCCCGACGCTCAAGCTCTGGCCCTACGAGCTCCGGAAAGCCGGCGCGCCGCCTGACGTCACGAAACGGCTTCTCGGGAACGGGCAGGAGCAACTTCAAGCCTTTGCGGCGCTCGGCGGTCAAGTGCTCTTCGGCACCGACGTGGGGTACATGACCGAATACGACCCGACGGACGAGTACGTGTCCATGCACGAGGCGGGACTGTCGTACGCAGAGATCCTGCGCGCGCTCACGACCGCGCCGGCGGAACGGTTCGGAATGGCCGCGCGCACCGGGCGACTCGCGCCCGGTCTCGCCGCCGACATCGTCATCCTGGACGGTGACCCCGCGCTCGACATTCGCGCCCTTGCCCGAGTGCGTTCCACGATCCGGGCAGGGCGGGTGATCTACACGAACCGGTAGACATCTCTCGGGTGCCCCTCTCGGCTGTTGCCACGTCGTCGGCGCTGCACGACCATAGGCGCATGGATCGGCCAGAGACTCGGTTCGCCTGGAATGGGGACGTCTCGCTCGCCTATCAGGTCTACGGCGCCGGCCCGACCGACCTCGTCTATCTCCAGGGGTTCTGCTCGAACGTCGACATGAACTGGGAGAGTCCATCTCTCTCCCGCTTTCTGCGCGGCCTGGGCGGCCTCGCCCGCGTGATCGTGACCGATCGCCGCGGCTGGGGCTGCTCCGAGCGCTTCACCCCGGGGCACATCCCGGACGTCGACACCCTCACCGACGACATCCTCGCGGTCCTGAAAGCGGCGAGGTCCGAGCGCGCCTCGATCCTTGCCACCTACGAATCGGTGATCGTGGCGTCGCTCTTCGCGGCGACGTATCCCGAGCGAACGAGATCCCTGATCCTCGTCGATCCACAGGTGACCCGCGAGACCTGGGGCACGCTGGACTGGTGGGACGCGCCGGACGGGCCGGAGCGCCAGTGGTTCGCCCGCTACGCCCGGGCGTCGGTGACGCCCGGCGGCCTCGCGGCGGAGCTCACCAGCTATCTGCACACCGACATCCGGGCCGTGCTGCCCACGATCCAGGTGCCGACGCTTGTCCTGGTCGACAGCGACCGTTTCTATGAGGTGCTCCCCGAGACCGGGCACTTCGTGGCGAGCAAGATTCCCGGCGCGCGCGTCGTCGAGCATTCGAGCCAGGGAGGACCGCACTTCCACTGGTACGCGCGGAGTGAGGCGATCGTCGCAGAGGTGCGTCGGGTCCTCGCGGAGATCAGGGAAGAGGAGGCGTCGTTCGACCGGATCCTCGCGACGGTGCTGTTCACCGACATCGTGGATTCGACGAAGCGTGCCGCAGACCTCGGCGACCGCCGCTGGCGTGAGGTCGTGCTCCGGCATCACGCGGCGGTACGAAGTCTGCTCGCCCGCTACCGGGGCAACGAGATCGACACCGCGGGTGACGGCTTCTTCGCCTCGTTCGACGGGCCGGCGCGCGCCGTCCGCTGTGCGATGGCGATCACCGACGCGGTGCGGTCCTTCGGGATCGAGGTGCGCGCCGGGCTGCACACCGGAGAGGTGGAGAGAATCGGCGACAAGATCGGAGGGCTCGCCGTCAACATCGGCGCGCGCGTGGCCGCGCTGGCCGCTCCGTCAGAGGTCCTCGTGTCTCAGACCGTCAGGGACTTGATGGTCGGATCGGATCTGACGTTCGCCGACCGAGGGTCGCATGAGCTGAAGGGCGTGCCCGGCGTGTGGGGCCTGTATGCGGTGCGACCGGACGGCGAGCGCCGATAGCGCGAGGATCATCGACCACATGTCTCGGGCGGATCGCCTCCTTCGGTTGTTGCAAGCGCTCCGGCGCCATCGGAATCCGGTCACCGCCTCGGCGCTCGGCCGGGAGCTCGGCGCCTCGGTCCGGTCGATCTATCGGGACGTGCAGACGCTACGTGGTCAGGGCGCCGCGATCGAAGGCGAGGCCGGGATGGGGTACCTGCTGCGGCCCGGGTTTCTGCTCCCGCCGCTGATGTTCTCTCACGACGAGCTCGAGGCCGTCGTGCTCGGTCTTCGACTGACGGCCGAGCATGGCGACGAAGGGCTCGAGCGCGCCGCGAGGGATGTCATCGCGAAGCTCCACGCCGTGCTTCCGCCGGATCTGCGAACGTTTGTCGACGAGACGGCGCTGCTCGCAGGACCAGCGCGGCAGCGGCCGGCCGATCGAGTTGACCTCCGAGAAGTCCGCCGCGCCATACGCGAGCGCCGCAAGGTCCGGATCGAGTATCTCGCCGGGGAGGCGGACCACAGCACCCGCGTCGTCTGGCCGATCGGGCTCGGGTACTTCGAGCGGGCCCGGGTCGTGATCGCCTGGTGTGAGATGCGGGACGACTTTCGGTCGTTCCGGACCGATCGCATGCTCCGCTGGACGACGCTCGCCGAGCGTCACCCGCGGTCGCGAGCGGCGCTTCTTCGCGAGTGGCGCGAGCGCGAAGGCATTCCGGCCCAGCTTCCGGATTGATCGAAGGCTGCTGACAGAATCTGGCCTACGCGCGGACTAGCCTGGTTCTCGGTCGATTCCAGAGCCGGGGAGGTTCAGGCCATGCGAGAGCAGCCAGCGCGGGCGTGGGTCGGAGTCGTTTCACGAGGGCACGTGTTGCGCGGAGTGGCCGGCAGCTTTGCCCAGCTGTGTCACGGCAAGCAGGCTCCACTCGCGCGCATGAGCATGGGCGACTGGCTCGTGTACTACTCACCGAAGACCGAGTTCCCGGACGGCGCTCCGCTTCGCGCGTTCACCGCGCTCGGCCGCGTGGTCGGTGAGACTTCGTATCGCGTCGACATGGGACGGGGATTCGTGCCCTACCGGCGAGACGTCACGTACCTCGAAGAGGCGCGTCAGGTTCCGCTCTCGGAGATCGCGTCCACGCTCGAGTTCATCACGAGCCGCCCGAACTGGGGAATGCTCGCCCGGCGGGGACACTTCGAGATCGGGACTGGCGACCTCGGTCGGATCGCGGCCGCGATGGGCGTGCGGGTCGACGCGATATCCGTCCCGGTCACCCGCCGCCCAGGCTCTCCTGGTATCCCGAACGAAGCAGGGCTCTGAACGGACAGCCGTGTTCGCCGGGCGGTCGTGGCGCTCTGAAAAGTCCCCAGAACGTCGACGAAAGACGCCCCGAGCTCCTCGTCGGTCGCGACGGCCACGAAGCCGATGCGGCGAGATCCAGCACGTGTTCCCTGATGGTTTCGTGGAGGCTCGGATCCAGAAGCGGATTCGGATTCATGGTCGCACCTCCGTGGCTTTTCGGCCGCAGCCGAGAGCTTCGTCATTCATGCCCGCCTCCTCCGACACGAGCGTGGAACGTCGTCGTAAACCCCGTGTGTGGCGGACGTAAAGATTTGTCAGCACGCTCGGTGAAGGTGGGTGAGAACGTCTTGACGTACCGCACGACCGCCTGGATCTCGTCGGCGCCGATCAGATCGCGAAAGTACGGCATCGTGCTCGCCTGGAGCCCGTCGGCGACGCCGCGCGCCAGGTCGTCGTCGGTCGCCGGTTCCCCGCCAGGCGTTTTCAGCGCTCTCGGCGCCAGCGAAGCGAGCGCGGCAGCACGCCGAGATCACCGTCTGCGGCCGCCAGCCACACGTCCACCGGAGGCGTCTCGCGGTCGTCGGCGAGGCAATCGAAGTCTTCCGGCAGGAGTCCAGAGACCCAGAGTCTCGGCCCGGAGGCGGCCTCGCCCTCCTCCAGCACCAGCGAGACGTCCATCGGCATCGGGGTCAGCGACACGTGCCGCGGCGCGAGAACAATTGTTCGGGTCACGCGACCGCTGTCCGCCGTCGCGTGCGACCGGACGCGGTCGTCGACCACGCCGGGCGCCGTCACGAGCACGAACTCCGCCTCTTCGAGGGGAACGATCGCCGCGTTCGTGTTGAAGCGGAGGTATTCGCGCAGGAGCCTCGCGTCCGGCCCGATGACCGTGAAGCTCGCCTCGCGGTCGAGCACCGCGAGCAGCAGCGCGCACGCCGGACGCAGTGGCGCCGGAGGAAGTCGAATGTCGAGCTCGCCGAGCGGGACGATCACGCCGGGGCGAGCCATCGCGTCGAGCAGTCGATTCGGCAACGCCTGAGTGCCGGCGAGCGGATCGAATCCGGTCTCGCGAAGGGCTGCCATTGCCGTCATGCCACGCCTCCTGGTTTTCCTGTCACGCTCCCCGTGCTGCGCATCGTCGTCTCCCACGATAGAGGCGTGGTGATTACCGGGGGATGACGCGGTGACGACATCTTCGTGACGGTGCGCCGGGCGTCCTCGCCGTCTCGCGATCGTCACGTCGTCGTCATGAAGCCGTTAACACTCCTCACGGAGTGGCGCGCGTGCGCCGGCTTCCCGTGCTGACCAGCCTCACCGACGCGGTGCTCGTGCAGAAGTTCGCGCACCACGTTCTGGCGCTGGCCGACGGCCGACCTCGTCTTCGATGGCCCGCCCGGCGACGCGGCCGATCAGCGTCGCTGGCTGTCCTCCCCAGTCGCGCCGAGCGCGTGAGCGGTCGTCGCCGGGTGGCCTATCAAATCCGGATCGTGACGATGCCGGCCGCCATCAGCGCCTGAAGGGCGATCGCCATCCCGATGAGCGCCAACACGGCGGAGGACGTCAGCGGAAGCCAGCGCGTGATGAGTGGCCCCTCACCCTGGAATCGCGCCATCACGCGCCGCGCGTAGACCATCAACACGCCGATCGCGATCAGCACGGCCGCCAGGCCGACGCTGAAGGCCGCGATCAGGATCAATCCGAACGCGACGCGCCCGAGCGATAGCGCGCCCAGCAGCACCACGAGCGCCGCGGGGCACGGCACGATGCCGCCTGTGACGCCGAGCGCGAACAGTTCCTTGAGCGACACGTCGCCGGATCGCCGGACGTGATGGTGCGCGTGTCCGTGCTCGTGATCGTGATCGTGCGCGTGTCCGTCCGCATGATCGTGTCGGTGATCGTCGTGGTCGTGGTGATGGTGATCGTGGTGATGGTGGCCGGCATAGCGGCGAAGGAACAGCAGGCTTCCCAGCACCGCGATGGTGAGACCCGACACGACGCCGATCCAGGGGTAGAGGCGCTCCGGCACGATGTAGCGCTGCGCGTACAGCGCCACACCGCCCAGGAGGTAGACGCCGGCCGTGTGCGATGCCGTGACGATCAATCCGAGGATCAGCGCATGCCACGCGGTGCCGCGCGCGCCGACCAGGTAGGCGGCGACCACGGTCTTGCCGTGGCCGGGCTCGAGCGCGTGGAAGGCGCCGAATCCGGCGGCGACCAGAAGCGAGAACAGCACGATGCCGAGGCTCAACTGACGGGTCGTCACCAGCTCGGTGAACGCGTTCCGCGGCGTCGCCTGGCGGTTC
>QHRT01000299.1:16735-20071 GCA_003220195.1 Candidatus Rokuibacteriota bacterium
GGTCGACGGCGGAACCACTGCGGTCGAGTCAATAGACTCGCGGGAGCGAACTGGCCTTGCGGCTCGTTCAGCGCGTGTCGCAGCCACCGACGGTCGCACGACCTCCGACGGCTGGTTCAGCGCCGACGCCAGCACGACCCCGGGACTCTCGCGAACTGCGGCGACGTGCGCCTCGACGGTTTGCGGAGGACTCGCCAGCAGATCGGTGGGATAGTCGCTCAGCTCGCGGCTCCGGTCGCGCTCGGGTACCGAGCTCTCCACGATGCGCCATCCCGGCCCCCCGGCCGCGACGATCTCCTTCCACCCGGCGCGCTCGGCGAAGTTGCCGTCGCGGTAATCGATGCGGCGCTCGCCGTGCTCGTCGATGTGCGCGCGATAGCGAATGCCGATCTTGAGCGTGGGGAGCCCGCCGGCACCGGGAGGGAAGATCACCGATCGCGACACGGTCTCCAGCACGAGCCGCCGTCCGTTCACCAGCACCGCGAGCCCGCCTTTGAGCGTTTCGGCTTTCCTCGCAGCGTACGCCGCGACGCTCGGGTGCTCGGCGTCGACCGTCAATCCCGACTCCTGGACTTCCTGGAACGTCGGAATCTCGGCCATGTCGACGATGTAGCGGAGCTCGATCAGGTCATGGCTCAGTTGCAGCGCGGAGTATCGATTGATGCTGAAGTTGCCGAGCGGATGAGCGGTGGCGATCGTCGGCGAGGTGGCCAGCGCGACGAGAGCGATGACGAGCGCCGCGAGGCCGCCGCGCGGCCGGTCGCCGATCATTGCCCGTCGCCTCGCGCCGTCGTGAGCGGTCTCGAACCGTCTTCGAGCTCGCGCAGCGTTTGCCTCGCGCCGTCCGCGTGAACGACGTGGAAGAACGGATTCGTGGCGAGCGCGCGCTCGAGATGCTGGCGGGCGGCGTCCCGGTTCCCGAGTCGAGCCTCGATCATCCCGGCGTGGAAGAACAGCCGCGCGTCTTTCGTGCCGACCCGGAGAGCCTCGGCCATCGCCGCGCGTGCCTCGGCCGGCTGGCCGTTCTTCAGGAGCGCCCAGGCCAGGACGTCGTAGGCGTAGACATCTTTGCGAACTGCGAGCTCCTTTCGAGCGAGATCGAGCGCCGCCCCGAGCTCGCGGTCGTGGTCGGCGTAGAAGTACGCGAGCTCGCGGTTGTAGATCACCCGGTTCACGGCGCCGAGACGGCCGATGTACTCGACGAGCTCGTAGTATTTCCGCGCCTCGTCGCGACGCGAGAGCTTCGTCAGCACGTCGCCGAGCGCCGCGGCGTATTCCGGCATCGGGATCACCGCCAGCGCTTTCGGGTAGAGGTCGACGGCTTCGTCGTAGCGTTGACGAGCGGCGCGCACCTGGGCGAGACCGGCAAGCGCGCGATAGTAGTGCGGCTGCGTCTCGAGCGCGTCCTGGTATCGCGCCTCGGCGAGGTCCAGCTCCCCGATCGTGAAATGCTCGACCCCGAGCTGCCACTGCGCCCAGGCGACGCTCTCGCTCGGACGACGGGCGGCCTTGCCGATCTCGATCGCGCGCTGGAGATCCGCGATGGCCCCCGCGGTGTCACCGCGGACGCTTCTCAGGCCGGCCCGTCGACCGTGCGAGTAGAGGTCGGCCTCGCGCGCCATCATCTTCTCGTAGGCGATTTCCGCCTCGCCGTAGCGGCCGAGCTCGAGGTAGGCGTCACCGAGCACGCCGTGCGTGTCGGCATCCGCCGGGTCCAGCGCGAGCGCCTTCGTGGCCTCGGCAACCGCTTCGGCGAACTCGTGCCGCGAGTAGAACACGTACGCCAGGTGACGGAGCGCGCCAGCGTTGCCCGGCGCGAGCGCGAGCGCCTTGCGGAGCGCGGTCTCGGCGCGCGCGAAGTCCGTGAGGTCGCCGGTCTCGCGAGCCTTGCGGATGAACGCGTCGCCGAGCCGGTGATACGTCCGGGCGTCGCGCGGATTCCGCTGGAGCAGCCTTTCGTAGTACGCGATGTGATTGTCGGCGGTCGTCGACTGCGCGGCCGTGACGGCCGGCCACCACGCGCCGGCGAGCAGCGCCGTCATAACGAGCGTTCTGATGGTCGTCATGGCTCTACCTGAACAGCGGCGCATTCGGTCCGCCCTGGAGCGGCGCCGCCGGGCTCCGTCCGGGATTCGGCGTCGGCAGGAACGGGAACTTGAGCGCGACGTTGTTCCCGGCATTGACGTCGGGAGTGCCGGCGCGTACGCGGTTGACGTTAACGCCGTCGCCGAGGCACGGCACCGCGTTCACGAGCACGCCGGCGACGACGCGAAGGGCAATGTCCGTGACGTCGTCGTTCGGCCGGCGCCCATTCGGCCAGCCGGCGGGATCGAGGCCGAGGTTCACGTTCGAGACACAGCCGAACGTCGCATCCGGCTCGCTCGAGAGCACGGCGAGGCGATGCTGGTTCGCTGGCGCCGTGGCCGGGATGCCGAGGTTCACCCGCAAGAGCTCGGAGATGATCCCGAGCTTCCCCGAGAAGACCGGCGGGAAGTACTGGAGCAGCACAGTCTTGATGTCATCCCGCTTCGTCGTCGGGAAGGAGGTCCCGAAGAGCGCGTTGATGAGGAACGCCAGGCGTGAGTTCTCGTAGAAATCGAGGAACTGCGACTCCTTCTCCGGCTCCTGGCCGTTCCAGAGATCCTTGGACCCGGTGCCGATGATCAACTCGTTGACGAGCGGGTTCGCGAGGCGCGCCACCTGGACGAAGGGGCCGTCGCCGGACGACGTCCCGTCGTCCTTCCGATGCACGCTCTTCTGGCGGCTCGTGGAGGCGTACATCCCGACGACGTTCGTGCCGAGCAGGCTGATGGGAATCTCGATCGCGATGGTCGTCACGTTGAGGCCCTCGAACCCGTCGTCGACGCCGAAGGCATTCGCGTCGTTCATCACGTCTTCCGCGACGGTCAGGATCGGCGGCGATCGCCGGAAGTTCAGCGTGTCGAACGTCGAGCCGAGATCGATGTAGAACGTCTCCTCGCGCTGCCCGACGAAGACACGGATGCCGTTGCCGAGGTCGAAGATGCCCTGCGCCGCGAGCGCCGGGTAGTCGGGAATCGTCCCGGGGCCGACGTTCGACGGCACGGCAATCAGCGTCGCGCCATTCGCCGCCCTCGATTTCGTGCCGATCGCGCGCGCGACGGCGCGGCCCGCCGGTCCCCTGGAGGTCGCGTGAACCGTGTACCGCTGCCGGAGCCCGAGGCCCTCGGAACCGGCGCCGTCGAGCGCGGTGATCGGGGGAACAGCGGCGTAGGAGATCGGGACCTCTCCGAAGTCGAGCGCGCCCGCCTTGCGCTGGTCGCGGATCTCGGTGGTGAAGCGGAACTCGATGTTCAG
>QHRT01000299.1:20315-21107 GCA_003220195.1 Candidatus Rokuibacteriota bacterium
CTGCGCGTGCGATCAGAATCTCGTGCATGACGCCTCCTTTCGAGCACATGGCGAACGGTCTGGATGGTGACAGCGTCTGGATGTGTCGGGCTCACGTCCGAGCCGTCGACGCGCTGTCGCCGATGCGCCGCCCCGACACGGGGGCGGCGCTCATCACCGCATCTACGGCTCGGCCGTGCCGAGTGGATGTCGAGAATCGCGGCCGTGGCGTGCTTGTGCCGGATCGGCGCAGCGCACACACCAGGTATTCGCTCTACGAACGGAAAGCGGCCTTCGGATGTTTTCGCAGTCGGCGTCTTGTCATCGGGTGGCACCTCTGTTACCTGACGTAATCGAACAGATGGCGACCGGCATCGAGTTGATTCGCGGGATGGCGGCGGGGAATCGCGACGCGTTCTCCGGGTTCTACGACCGCTACGCGCCGCTCGTGTACCCGCTGGTGCTGCGTGTCGTGCGCGACCCGGCCGATGCCGCGGACGTCCTTCAGGAAACGTTCTGGGAAGCGTGGCGATCCGCGGGCACGTACGACGACGCGCGGGGGACCCCGGAAGCGTGGATCATCATGCGGGCGCGCGCGCGAGCAATCGATCGGGTGCGTGCCGTTCGTAGAAGAAGCGAGACGTTCGTTGCGCCGGTCGACGAGGCCGTGATGGCGGCGGCCCCGGGCGCCGATCCGGTCGAGCGCTCGGAGCAGCGTCAAGTCATCAAGGCCTCTCTGGGGCAGTTGACGGCCGTGCAGCGCGAAGTGATCGAGCTCGCCTATTACAGTGGGCTGACCCAGACCGAGATCGC
>QHRT01000299.1:21225-21379 GCA_003220195.1 Candidatus Rokuibacteriota bacterium
TTTCGAAGCGCACCTGGCCGCGGGTTGCGCGGAGTGCGAGGCGATCGTGCGCGAGTCGAACGAGGCCCTGGCCGCACTGGCGCGCGAGGTGCCGCCGGCGATCCCGCCGGCCAGCGTGAATGAGCGGCTGATGAGCCGCATCGCCGACACGGCC
>QHRT01000300.1 GCA_003220195.1 Candidatus Rokuibacteriota bacterium
CCTTCCCGAGCCGGTACCGGAGATCGTACGTGCCACCGGGAACGACCTCCTCGGGGTCGAGGAGGATCACGACGCTGCCCTTGTCGCTCCGCGGCGCGACGCCTTTGCCGGTGAGGTTGGCCGTCGCAGGGCCGCCGGAGGTCGCGAACGTCAGCGTGTCGTTGAACGTCCCGCCGGCGGTTGGCGTGAAGATGGCCTGGTACGCAAGCATCTGGTTCGCAGCGAGCGTCACCGGAAACGCGACGGGATGACCTTCGCAGAGACCATTCTGAAAGTCGCTCAGGCTCAGACGATTGAATTTGCCGACGAGGAACGGGTCGCCCGGCACCGTCACCGCCTGCACCGTGCCGGAGCCGGAGCAGTTCGATCCGAAGCACACGCCGACGGTCGGGGTCGGACATGTGAGCCTGGAGCTCGAACCGACCGCAGTGTCCGGAAACGTGACCGTGGCCAGCTGTGCGAAGCTCTCGTCGATCCCGAGAAGCAGCGCCAGGGCCGCCACGACTAAAGCAATGGACAGCGTCTTCGGCACGTGCGACATGACGCTCCTCGAGCAGGAATCGAGGGGATTCGTTTGCTGCTGAATCCCGCGCGCGCATCCGGCTCTTCGATGAAGAGGCTGAACAGCGCGCGGAGAGCTGGGCAAATCGCGTACCGACCGGCGGGTCGACGCGAAGCTGCGTGCGGAGCGTGCGGCTAAAGCGCCGTCACGGCGGTGATGTCACGCGACATCTGGAAGCCTCATCGAGCTCTGGCAGTGGCTCGAGCGGCCGGGGCGTCCTCCAATTTTCGGTGCCCGGCTGTCCCAATCGCAGGGCATCACGTCACGCGATCCGGATCGTTGTCGCGCTCGGATCGATAGGTGTGACTCTCGCTCACTCCTCCTCCTCCTCCACGGGAAGAACGGAACGCGTCGGGTGATCGGGTGAGTCCCGGGAAAGCCTGGAGGGTGGCAGCTTCCGAGAAGGGATCGGGATGTTCCGTCAACAGGGCCTGCCGACTCGCCGCGAGGACCACTCCCGCTGTTGCGGGTGGGCGCAGTCAGAGGTCGGGTGTCATGAACGGATCGTCCAGCGTTACGCCGATCGCGGCCAAGTCCAGTCGGGTGCGCTCGGTCTCGAATCGTGCACTGATGGCAAAGGAATACCTGTAGCCCTGCGGTCAGGTGGTGCCTGGCCTCTGCGACATCAGCACATGCTGCACGCGTCAGACGTCCCAGAGCCCGCAGCGCCCACCCGAGAGCGTAACGATAGCCGGTCTCGCGCACAATCTCGAGGCCACGCGGGATGAGTTCGTGCGCAGACTGGAGGTCGCCCACCTGAAGATGGGCCTCACCCAGCAGCGTCGTGAAGTGGCCGTAGACCTGACGGAACCTGGCACGTGCGAGAAGCGCCGTCGCCTGCTCCAGAGGATCGAGCGCCTCACGGGGCGAACCGCCATCGCTGGCGTCGGCGCGCTGAGGACAGCACTTTCCGCTTGACAAGTTTCTGGCGGCGCGTCGGCGTGGAGCGGGGGCGCGTCTCAAATTGCGTCCCAGCGGCGCGTATCAGCCCTCAGTTCGAACACGATGATGCGGGGTCCAAAAATCGGCGCCTCGCCGACGATCGCCTCCCTTCGAGCCTCGCAGGAGCCCGAAAAAACGAGGTGTAGAGTCGCCTACAGAGAGGGGTTTCCAGGGAGATCGGTTCGGTCGACGCGACGGAGCACACCTGGAATCTCGATCAGCTGGGCGACGAAATCGCCGAGCTGTTGGCGCATCTCGACGCCGCCACCGCCCGGCTGCTCGATCTCATCCGCGAGTTCGACGCCTGTGGCGGATGGAACAATGGGTTTCGCAACTGCGCCGAATGGCTTTCCTGGCGCGTGGGACTCGACGCCGGCGCGGCACGCGAGCGCGTCCGTGTCGCGCGCGCGCTCGGCGCGCTGCCGCTGCTCTCTCACGCGCTGGCCCGCGGCGAGATCTCGTACTCGAAAGTTCGCGCGTTGACGCGCGTCGCGACCGCTGAGACCCAGGAGCGATTGCTCGCGGTGGCGAGAGCGGGCACCGCCGCGCATGTCGAGCGCATCGTGCGTGGCGGGCGATGCGTGGACCGGCAGGCGGAGGTGCACGAGACGGCACGGCGACATACGAGGCGCGGCCTGCACGTCTACCACGACGACGACGGAATGGTGGTGATTCGCGGGCGGCTGGAGCCGGAAGCGGGCGCGCTCCTGCTGCGAGTACGGCACGAGGCCGGCGGTCTCCATCTGGGCGCGGACACGGCGCGCCCGGGCTGGCTCGGGGAGCGACTCAACGTGGTCTACGCGATCGACGTCTTGCATCCGCTGGCTCGTGTGCCAAGCGTGTACGCGACGGAGTTGTCTTGACGGCGAGTCACATTCCGCGCCGGGCGCTCGTCGCAGGAGTTTCCGGAACCCTCGTGCCCTCCGCGACCAGGCGCCGACGCTTCCCGATGGTCGGGCGACCCGCGTAGATGAGGCGATGCCCGGCACTCGAGCGGCCGTCCTTCGCTTTCTCGCCGGTCACCGGGCCACCGAGCGACGCCAGCATGAGTTGATGCGTCAGCACGGACCCGACCCCTGTGCCGGGGGGAACGGCACGCCACGGGAAGCCATGCGTGGACAGGGCCTTGGTAATGGGCCCACGGCGCTGCGTGTCGCCCCAGCTGCACTCGCGCGGCACCAGACCGAGGTAGCCCTCGAGCTGGTGGGCGTGGCGGAAGCGTTGGACGTCATCGATCGTCGCGACGAAAGCGGCGGCGGTCACGGGCCCGACGCTGGGGACAGTGCGCAGGCGCTGGACGCGCTCGTCGTGAGGGGCCACGCGCTCAATCGTCTCGTCGGCATACGCGAGCTGGCGAGACGATCGCGGAGATCCGCCGGCGCCGTCAGCTCACGATCTTGCTGGTCGAGCAGCGCGTGGTGGAGGCGCTGGAGCTCTGCACGCGCGGTTACGTGCTGGACACCGGTCGCGTCGTGCTGGAAGGGCCGCGCGCGACGCTGCTCGGCAACGCGCGAGTGCAGAGCGCGTACCTCGGGGTGTGAGCCGCCGGGTTCAGCTGGGACCTACCTCTTGATCCACGGCTTCACCGCGGGCTAGTCCTCGCCGGATCCGGCGATCAGTGCAGCGCCACGAGCCCTTCGAAGAACGCGCGGCCCCGCTCGTTCGTCCACGGCCGCGCGCCGCGCGCCATGGCCGTGAGCTTCCCGTCGCGCGTGACGATGACGACCGTGGGGTACGACGTCACGCGATAGGCCCGGGCGGTCGTGCCGTCGAGATCGAGCGCGATCGGGAACGATACGTTCCGCGCCCGGACCCACGCGTCGACCTTGGCCGGCGTGTCACGCACGCTGATCGCGAGCACGACCAGCCCGCGATCCTTGAAGTCCCGGTGCACCTGCTCGATGGCCGAGGGCAACTCCCTCGCGCAGTACGGTCACCAGGTGGTCCAGAAATAGAGCAACACCGGCCGATCGTTCAATTCGGCCAGCGACGTTGTCCGGCCGCCGAGATCGGTCAGCGTGAACGCGGGCGCAGCGGTCGAGTCGAGCAGCGTGAGCCCGAAGCTCGTGCCGAGCCGGCGCAGCGTCTCGTCGGCCGTCGACGGCCTGGCGACGGCGGGCGGTGGTGGAGCGGGCGCAATCGCGCGGTCCGGCGCCGGCACTGGCGTATTCGGGGGTGCCGGGGCGGGGGTTCGCGCGGCGCGCCGGATCGAGCGAACCTCGTCGCGCTTGAAGTGGAAGACCATGCCGCGCTCCAGCTCCACGCCGACGTCCTCCGGCGACTCCTTCGTGACCGTGCCCTCGACGCGGTGCCCGTTGCGGAGCTCCACCACGTCGGCCGACGCGACGGCGACCACCGCGAAAACGCCGAGGATGCCGCCGAGGTACCGGCTCACACGCATGCCCAGACCCTCCGCGGCGATCATAGTCGATTCGACCCGGTTTCAGCGACGATCTCCGCCTCGACGCGCGCGCCGATCGAGCGGAAGACGCGGACCGCAGCGCCGCGTCGGCCACGGTGCGGGCCATCGGCCCTTCGACGGAGTACGTGTCCCACGCGAGGACGGATGGAAAGCGCGGGAATCAGCCCCGGCGTCGTCCGGAATCCGACCACGCCGCAGAACGACGCCGGACCGCGCAGCGAGCCGCCGAGGTCCGTGGCCTCGGCGAGCGGACACATGCCGGTCGCGAGTGCGGCCGC
>QHRT01000301.1:0-2405 GCA_003220195.1 Candidatus Rokuibacteriota bacterium
GAACGCGGCGCGCTCCATCGACTTCAGCTGTGACTTGATCCCGATGGCCTGGAGGTATCCGACGATCGCCTCGCCCATCGAGAAGTAGGGCGGAAACGGCGTGAAGTCTCCGGCCTCGAAGCCGTTCGGATAGCCCGCTTCCGCCAGGAGCTGTTTCGCTTTCTTCACGTCCTGGGCGGGCGCCTCGAACGGCAGCGCGAAATCGTAGTGCGCCGGGATCAACGCCCCGGTGACCCTCGAGAACCCGAGCGTCTCGGCCTGATTGATCGCGTTCCGGTCGATGGCGAGGCTCGCCCCAGAAGATGCCGTCGAGCAGCGGGGCGGCCAGCTTGAGATTCGGCGTCTTCTTGATCTCTTCCGCGATGGGGCCCGTCAGGAGATACGCGATGTCGACTTCGCCCTTCTTCAGCGCGGCGGCGCGCGTCGACTCCTCGGCGATCGTCCGGAAGACCAGGCGTTTCACGTTCGGCGTCTTCCGCCAGTAGCCGTCGAAGGCCTCGACCACCAGCTCGACGCCCGGGTTGAAGGAGATGAAGCGATACGGGCCGGCACCGACGGGCGCGCGCTTGAAGCCGTCCTCGCCGACTTTCTCCACGTATTTCTTCGGCACGATCCATCCGCTACCGGTCGCCATGGTTCCGTAGAACGTGAGGAAATCGGGCCAGGGCTCCTTCAGCCGGAACCGGACGTGACCGGGATCGACGGCCAGCACCTCGCGCATCTTGTCCTTGAGGATCTTCGAGCCCGCGCCGCGGTAGCGCTCGAACGAGAACTTCACGTCCTCGGCCGTGACCGGCTCGCCGTTATGGAACTTCGCGCCCTTGCGGATGACGAAGTCGTACGTGAGCCCGTCCTTCGACGCCGACCACGACTGGGCGAGGCCTGGCGTGAACGGACCCGACGGCATCGGCTTCACCATCGCGTCGTGCAGTGCCCCGAGGATCATGAACGGCGTGGCGATTCCCTCGGCGTCCGCCGGATCGAGGAACCGCGCCGCGATCGTGATGTGGACACCGTAGGTGATCTGGCCTTCGGGCGCGGCCTCGGCGACGGACACGGTGCCGGCGGTCGTCGGCGGCATGGCCAGCGCGAGGGCGAGGGCCGTGAGGACGAGCATCGTGGATCGAACGTTGACGGTCATCGGGATCGGCCTCCAGTCCAGAGTCCCCGCAGTGTACCGGAGCGGAGTGACGTTTTTCGTCACCTCGCATGACGTTCTGCCCGCGCGATCGCATGACTCCGCTCTCCCTGTGCCCGCTACAAACTGTAGTTCTTGAGGAAAACGGCGCCGATTGCGTCTGGCATCCGGTCTGCACTCACGCCATACGATCAAGTTGCAATCCTCTCAGGCCGGCGCTGCACGCCGGGCGTTCGAACGGCGGATCTCCACCAGCGGAGTTCCGAAGACAGTCACGGAGGACATATGCTTCGGGGGAAACGGCGCAGCGGCCACAAGAACGACAAGGGCTTCACGTTGATCGAGTTGCTCATTGTCGTCGCGATCATCGGCATCCTGGCGACGATCGCGATCCCGCTCTTCCAGAACATCCAGACGAGGGCGCGCATCGCGAAGGCGCAGGCGGACGTCCGATCGCTGGCATCGTCCGTCTCGATGTACGCGGCACACTACGGCACGGTTCCGACGGCGCTCGGCCAGATGACGGTCTCCGGCACGAACCCGCAGGGCGTGACGAGCGGCCCGTTCATGGCGGCGATTCCGACGACACCCGCGGGATGGACACCGACGAACGCGATCTATTCGTACGCCACCGGGACGGGCGACACGTTCACGCTCTCGGGAACGGGCGACAGCACGACGGCGAAGGTGCCGTAAGCAGCACCACCGTATCCACGTTCACCCTCGCCGTCGCTCGCATCGCGCGGGCGACGGCGAGCGTTGTTGCGAAGGTCAGCCGGGGACCCCGGCTCGGAAAGTCTGACCGCAAGTTCCCTGCGCTGAAACTGCTGGGCGGAGCGCGACGCTCAGGTCGCGGGCAGCGATCCCGTCGGCAGCGCAGGCGCCGGCGGGAGCCCGGTCACCTCGAGGATCTCCTGTTCGTTCAGCGTCTCGCGCGCCACGAGGGCGGTCGCGAGCGCGTCGAGCTGCTTGCGATGCGCGGTCAGCAGGCGCTTGGCCTCTTCGTGGCTCTCGCCGATGATCCTCCGCACTTCCTCGTCGATCGCCTCCGCGGTTTCCTCGCTGAACGGCTTCGCTGCCGGATACCCGGCGCTCGGCTCGCTCAGATACGGGTTCTCCCGTGGCGCCAGCTGCACGAGTCCGAGCCGGTCGCTCATGCCCCACCGGGTGACCATGCGAAGGGCCAGCGCCGTGGCCTGCTCGATGTCGTTCTCGGCGCCGGTCGTTCGCGTCCCGTAGACGATCTCCTCCGCCGCTCGGCCTCCGA
>QHRT01000301.1:2416-4004 GCA_003220195.1 Candidatus Rokuibacteriota bacterium
GATCGCTGTCCGGCCGCTGGTACGTCACACCGAGCGCCTGCCCGTGCGGCACGATCGTCACGCGATTCACCGGGTCGGCGCCGGGCACCACCAGACCGAGAATCGCGTGACCGCCCTCGTGATAGGCGATGCGCTCCTTGTCGGCGCGGCTCAGGAGGAGCGGGCGCGCGGGGCCGAGCTGGATCTTCTCGAGCGAGTCGAGAAAGTCCTGTTGCCGGACGTCGCTCTGCCCGCGGCGCGCGGCCAGCAGCGCCGCTTCGTTGACGAGGTTCTTCAGATCCGCGCCGGAGAACCCCGGCGTGATCGCGGCGAGGCCTTCCAGGGTTACGTCCGCCGCGAGCGGTACGTGCCGTGTGTGCACCTTGAGAATTTCTGTGCGCCCCGTCCTGTCCGGGAGATTCACGACGACCCGCCGGTCGAACCGTCCGGGACGCAGGAGCGCTCTATCGAGTACGTCCGGCTGGTTCGTCGCGGCCAGGACGATGATGCCCTGACGGCTCGAGAAGCCGTCCATCTCGGTCAGGATCTGGTTCAGGGTCTGCTCCTGCTCGGTGGATCCGCCGGGCTTCCTTGAAGAGGTCCCGTACTCGCGCCGCGCCGACCCCGACGATCATCTCCACGAACTCGGAGCCGCTCATCGAAAAGAACGGCACACCGGCCTCTCCGGCGACCGCTCTCGCGAGCAGCGTCTTGCCGGTGCCCGGCGCGCCGACCAGGAGCACGCCCTTCGGCGCCGTCCCGCCGAGTCGCGTGTACTTCGGCGGATCCTTCAGGAAGTCGACGATCTCGACCAGCTCCGCCTCGGCTTCGTCGATGCCGGCGACGTCGTCGAACGTGACCTTCGTATCCGTTTCCTTGTCGTAGCGGCGCGCCTTGCTCTTGCCGAAGCCCATGAACGCGCCGCCGAAGCCACCGCCTTGCTGCGCGCGCCGGAACATCCACACGTAGAACCCGATGAAGAGGAGCGCCGGACCGAATCCAAAAAGCAGCGTGGTCCAGGAGCTGTTGCCTTCGTCGATCGGTTCGGCGCTGATCTCGACGCCGTGCTGGATCAGGTCGTGAACGAGGTCGCCGTCCTGGGCGAAGTCCGGGGCGCCGCGCCGCGCGGTGCCTCGCCTTTGGATGTCGCGCTCTTGTCGGCGGACGGTGGCGGGTAGGTGACGGGTGTCTTGAAACGACCCGTCATGGTGTCACCTCGAGCGTAGATCGCCCGGACGTTGCCCTTCGTGACTTCCTGCTTGAAGAACGTGTAGGGCACCGTGACCGACGGCTCGCCGCCTGGCATCAGCGATCTCACCAGGAAGTAATTCACGACGACGACGAGCAGGAACCAGAGCCAGGTCCTCCGCGGCGGCATCTTCGGCGGCGAGTCGCTGCTCTTCGGCGCTCCGGTTTCCGGCGGGTTGGCGCGTCGGGTCGGCGCGGGATCGGTGGTGGGCCGCGTTGCCTTCATTGGGTGAGTCCCTCCCGCGCGTCTCGAGACCGCGCGTCACGAGCGGCGAAGGACAAGGATACGCTGGCGCGCCAGGGAAGACCGAACGGCCCGATCGGATTGACATGGACGGCCGCCGCGGCGTACGGCAGTCCA
>QHRT01000301.1:4150-8646 GCA_003220195.1 Candidatus Rokuibacteriota bacterium
CGCGGTCGGCCCCGAGCTGAAGACGACGGGAACCGTCAAGAACGCTCGCGGCAAGCTCGTGCTTCCCGGGCTGATCGACACGCACGCCCATGTCTACGAGAACGTCACCGGCGTGTTCGGCCTCAACGCCGACCAGGTCGGAATTCGCTCCGGTGTCACCACGGTCGTCGACCAGGGCGGCGCGAGCGCGCTCACGTTCCTCGGCTTCCGGAAATTCATCGCCGAGCCGGCAACGACGCGGGTACTGTCGTTCATCTCCATCTATCTCGCGGGCGGCCTCATGGGGCATTCGCACGCCGGGCTCTACGGTCCGCACGGCATCGACGTCACTGCGACGGCGCGCGCCATCGACGAGAACCGCGATCTCGTGAAGGGCATCAAGACGCACGCGGAGGTCGGCGGGTATTCGCGCTGGGGGCTCGAGCTCCTCCGGCTGGCCAAGGAAGCCTCTCGTCGCGCCCACGTGCCGGTGTACATCCACCTCGGCGGGATGTGGCCGATCGCGAAGGACGCGAGCCCGAACGCGGATGCCATTCTCGACGAGGTGCTGCCGCTGCTCGATCCCGGTGACGTGCTCGCGCATCCGTTCACGCGCCATCCCGGGGCGTTCGTCTCCGGGGCCGGCACGGTGCATCCGGCGATCGCCGAGGCCGTCAAGCGAGGCGTCCGCATCGACGTCGGTCGCGGCGTGCACTTCAGCATCGAGAAAGCGCGGATCGTCCTCGACGCCGGGATCCTGCCGTTCACGCTCGGCGCCGATCTGCACGGCTTCGCTGTCAAGCGCGTGAAGGAGGAGGGGCGCGCCGCGACGAACGGCGAAAGGCTGGTCGCGCCGTTCAGCCTCCACCAGGCGATGAGCGAGTTGCTGGCGCTCGGCGTGCCGCTCGTCGAGGTCGTGAAGATGGTGACGTCGAACGCGGCCAAACTGCTCGGGCTCGAAAAGGAAATCGGCACGCTCGCGCCGGGCACGGCGGCCGACGTCTCCGTCGTCCGCCTGGAGCGTGGTGAGTGGACCGTGCGTGATGCGAGCGGCGCCGAGTTGCGCCTCGGCGAGCGGATCCGTCCGGACTTCGCGGTGCGCGAGGGTGTCGTCAAGAAGTCGGACTCGCCGCTCGTCCCCGAGGTCGTGACGGCCGCCGCGTGACCGGATCACGACCCGGCAAAGGCGGGTCGTTACCACCATGGCCAGCGGCCGTCACGCTCGACGGGGCGATACGACCACACGTTGACGCGATACTGAGCGGCCGGCGGCAGCTGACGGACGGCGAAATACTGTCGCACCCCGCTCGGCAAGCCTCCGCCAAGCCACTGGCGCCGCTGATCCAGAAGGTTCCCCGCCGCGTCCAGCGACTGGATCAAGAGCTGGACGTCCGTCACGGGCCGACCGGAGACATTCTCGACGTGGCCCTCGAGCTTGCGTTCCTGTCCCGTGTCCGGCTCGACGGTCCAGTCGAGCCGGAACCAGCGTTCCGTCACGCCGGGTGTGGTCGTCGTCACCGTGGCCGACGGCTGCATCCCCATTCCCGCGCACCCGCTCGTGACCGCGACGATGCCGACGGCCATGGGAAAAGCCAGTCGGCGCCAGAATCCGTGTACATTCCGTTCTCGCGTCATATCGAAAGCGTACCCCTCGCAAGGAGGATCGGCATTGGGCACTGTCATCGTGCGTGGAGGAGCGTCAGGGTTTGCGCAGGAGGTGCTCGTCGGTCGGCATCATCTGACCGCGGACGAGCCGGTCGCGGACGGCGGCACCGACACCGGGCCCTCGCCCTATGACTTCTTGCTGATCGCGCTCGGCTCCTGAACGTCGATGACGATCGCGCTGTACGCGCGACGGAAGCAGTGGCCCCTCGAGGGCGTGACGGTGCGGCTCGCGCATTCGAAGATTCACGCGGCGGACTGCGCCGGGTGCGAGACGAAGGAGGGCATGCTCGATCGCATCGAGCGGGAGATCACGCTCGACGGTCCGCTCGGTCCGGAGCAGCGACAACGGTTGCTCGAGATCGCCGAACGGTGCCCGGTCCACCGCACGCTCGTGTCGGAGGTCAACATTCGCTCGCGCCTCACGTAAGATTCACGACATGTCACTGCGAGATCGAGGTGCGATCACCGGCGTGGGCGAGACGCGGTACAGCCGGAATTCCGGGCGAAGCGTCGTCGCTCTCCAGATGGAAGCGTCGCTGGCCGCCATCGCCGACGCCGGGCTCACTCCCAAAGACATCGACGGGATCATCGCGTACGCCGCCAGCGGGGTCGTGGCCGAGGACTTCGTCACGAACTTCGGCATTCCCGACCTCCGCTTCTCCGCGACGACACCGATGGGCGGCGCGAGCTCGGTCGCGGCCGTGCAGTGTGCGGTCGCCGTCCTCAGCGCCGGCGTCTGCCGGCACGTCCTGATCCCGCTCGGACGCAACGGCTTCTCCGAGAGCCGGATCGGGTCGAGAGTCCGGCAGATGCCGCAGTTCCGCACGGTCGCCGAGTTCGAAATGCCGATCGGGAACATTGCTCCCGCGCAGCTCTACGCGCCGATGGCGCGGCGACACATGGAGCTCTACGGCTCGACCTCGCGTCAGTTCGGCGAGATCGCGGTGACGACGCGCCGCCACGCCGGGCTCCACGGCAACGCGATGATGACGAAGCCGATCACCCTCGAGGACCATCAGCAGTCGCGGATGATCGCCGATCCGCTGCGACTCCTCGACTGCAGCCTCGAAAGCGACGGCGCGGCCGCCGTCGTCGTGACCGCCGCCGAGCATGCCCGCGACGCGAAGAAACGGCCCGTCTACGTCTCGGGCGTCGGCGAAGGCCATCCCGATTCTCCGAGCGCGATCACGCAGCGGCCCGATCTCACCACGCTCGGCACCGCGAAGGCGGCGCCGCGCGCGTTCGCCATGGCGGGTGTGACGCCGGCGGACATCGACGTCGCGGAGATCTACGATTGCTTCACGTACATCGTGTTGTGCCAGCTCGAGGATCTCGGCTTCTGTGACAAGGGCGAGGGCGGCGCGTTCGTCGAGGGCGGCGCGCTCGGACTCGGCGGCCGGCTGCCCGTGAACACGCACGGCGGACTCCTGTCACAGGCGCACATGGCAGGGCTGAATCACATCGTCGAGCTCGTGCGGCAGCTCCGCGGCGAGGGCGGCGCCACGCAGGTCCCCGACGCGGAGGTGGGACTCGTGACCGGCTACGGCGACATGGGGGATGGCGCCGTCGCGATCATGCGGCGAGGCTGACGATGTCCGAGGACGCGTACACCAGGCCCGTTCCGGAGCCGAGCCGCGACACCCGACCGTACTGGGACGCGCTCAACGAGGGACGGCTCGTCATCCAGGAGTGCGCCGGCTGCAAGAGGCTGCGCCACTATCCGCGGCCAGTCTGTGACGTGTGCTATTCGATGGACGTCGAATGGCGC
This sequence comes from Candidatus Rokuibacteriota bacterium, assembly GCA_003220195.1. GTDB lineage: Bacteria > Methylomirabilota > Methylomirabilia > Rokubacteriales > CSP1-6 > AR8. Next base: position 7,563 of record QHRT01000301.1, read on the forward strand.
CAGGTGTCGGGCCGGGGCTCGCTCCACAGCTGGACCGTGGCCCATCATCCGTTCCATCCCGGGTTCAAGACCGAGCTGCCCTATGTGCTGGCGACGGTCGACCTCGAAGAAGGCGTCCGCATGATCGCGCAGCTGCGCGGTGTGGCGCCCGACGAGGTGGCCGTCGGCCTTCCCGTCCAGGTGGCCTTCGAGCGCGCGACCGATCAGTTGACGCTGCCGGTCTTCCGGAAGCGCGAAGGGAAATGACGCCATGCCCGAGCCCCTGTCCGCCGAGATCAAGCAACTCCTCGACAGTCCGAACTTCGCGCATCTGTCGACGCTGATGCCGGACGGCTCACCGCAGAACGCGCCCGTCTGGGTGGGACGCGAGGGCGACCGGATCGTCGTCTGCACCGGCGAGAAATCGTTGAAGGCGCGCAATACTCGCCGCGATCCTCGCGTCGCGCTCTCGATCGTGGACTTCGACGATCCCTACCGCGAGGTCCAGATCCGCGGACGCGTCGTGGAGCGCCGGCCCGACCCGGCGCTGACCGCCATGGATCCGATCTCCCGCAAGTACACGGGCAAGCCGTTTCCCATGCGCGACCCGGAAGGCCGGGTCGCGCTCCTGATCGACGTCGAGAAAGCTCGCTACGCGAAGCTGCCGTTCGAGCACACGCCGCCGAAGTAGCGTCGGCTCGGTCGGATGCTGAATCGCGCGAGCTTCTCCGCGAAGTTGATGGCCGTGTAGCTCACGCTGCTCCTCCCGGCTACCCGCGCTTGTAGATGATCTGCTTCGTCCCGCCGTCGCAGGTGCCGACGACCTTGCCGCCGGCCGCGGCTCCGGACGTCGTCTCCTTCTGAGCATCGGGCTTCGCCGCTTCGCCCTTTGGCACGACGTCGAGCGTGAACGTCTGCACGCCGTTCTTCTTGATCTTCTCCTCGATCTCCGACTTGAGGTCCTCGCACGGTTTTCGCTGGGCCAGGGCGGGCGTGACGAGCAACAGGATGGCGGCCGCACTGACGATGACGCGTTTCATCGGTCGGGAACCCCCCCTCGTGATGGGATATCGATGAACGTCGGGATCGCTCGCTCGCGCGCCGT
>QHRT01000302.1:0-4379 GCA_003220195.1 Candidatus Rokuibacteriota bacterium
TGATCCACGCCTGATCCTGTTTCTGCACGCCTCCGACGCCGAGGAGGACGACCTTGACGATGTTGTGCCTCTTCATCGCGTCGACGTAGGTGTCGATGGCGCCGGCATTCGGCAGATGAGCGTGCGCGTCGATGATCGGACCCTTGTAGTCCGCGGCGCCGGCGACCGTTCCCACGAGCGCGAGGACGACGATGCCGGCGAGCGCGGGGATCACGCGCGCTCGCATCCGGATCGTCCCCGGCATCACGCGCTCCGGGAGTGACCGCACGTCCATGGCGTTGAAGCATACCAGCGCCGGAGAATCACCGACGCGAACCCGTGGCGGACCGGCCGGGCTTGGGCCACAATCCGGCATTCTCTCCAGTGGAGGCGGCCATGCCGGACAAGACCTACAAGCTGGTGGAGCTCGTCGGGGTTTCGGAGAACTCGGTGCAGGACGCGATCCGCAACGCGGTCGCCCGCGCCTCGCAGTCGTTGAAGGGGGTCGACTGGTTCGAGATGCAGGAGGTGCGCGGGCTGGTGAAGGACGGCAAGGTGTCGCAGTTCCAGGTGAAGGTGAAGGTGGGATTCCGGATCCTGAGCGACGACGAGCTCCGGTCGTCCTGACGGGGAGGGCGCCCGGGTCAGGGGGACGGCGTCTTCGCCGCCGTCTTGAAGTGCGACGCCAGCTTGTCCATCAACTGCGCCAGCGCCTCTGGCTCCGTGCGCCCTTTCACGGTGACGTTGTACTGGACCGCCGTGGCGATCCACTCGCCGGTCTCGCTCCGGTAGACCTCGACCTCGAATTGCATGGCCGATAGCTTACTCGATGTCGGAGGTCGTGAAACCCTCGACCGCGCGAAGCGGCCGGGTGTTTCACGACCCGCGTCAGTGGGTTTTCGGAATGACGGGATGCCCGGCGGCGGCGTCCGCGATCGCGTGGTCGTTGTCGGCCGGGACCGCACCGCTGACACCGACCGCGCCCACGATGCGGCCGTCTTCGACGATCGGTACGGCGCCCTTGCCGAAATTGAACTCGTAGCCGCCGAGCGTGAGCACGCCCTGGGCGAAGAGCGCGCGCCGCGTGAACCGCTCTTCGAGATCGTTCGTGACGGCCTGGAATGCGGCGCTGGCGTTGGCCTTGGCGCGCGCGATCTCCGGCGTGACCCACAGGGCGCCGTCCATCCGATCGCACGCGACCAGATGGCCGGCGTCGTCCACGACGGCGATCGCGACGGCGAACCCGAGCTCGGTCGCCTTCTTCGTCCCGCGCTCGATGCACTGCCGCGCCGTCGCGAGGGTCACCGGCATCGTCATCGCTCCAGCAGAATGTCGCCGTTCTCGACGCGCACCGGATAGCTCGGCACCGATCCGCCGCGCGTCGGCATCAGGCACTGCCCGGTGCGCACGTCGAACATCCAGCCGTGCCACGGACACGTGAGCCGCGCGCCGGACAGCTTCCCCTCGCTGAGCGGCCCGCCCTGGTGCGCGCACATCTCGTCGAGGGCGTGGACTTCGTCCCCGACGCGGACCAGCACGAGCCGAAGGCCGTCGACCTCCACGAGCTTCGGCTCCGCCGCCGACAGGTCTTCGAGTCGTCCGAGATTGTGGGTCATAGGCCTCTCACAGGTCCTCCTTCAGCACGTACACGCGGTGCAGCCCCGTCATGTACTGCCACCGCATCTCGGTCGCCTGGCGCACCGCCTCGACCGCCCGCGCGCGCATCTCGGGCGTCGTCGAATACTTCTCGACGATCTCGTAGCCGCGCTCGCCGTGGACCTCGTCGGCCTCGATGTGGATCGCGAAGAACTCGACCTCGCGATCGGTGAAGCCGTACTTCGGTTTGAGCGGCGGCAGATTGCGCCGGTAGATGCCCGGCACCTGGGACTCGAGCCCGACCAGCAGCCCCGCGGCGGCCTCGTAGAACGGGCGATGCGCCGTCTCGTAGCACCACGCCGTCAGCGCCCGGGTCGTGGGCAATTGCTTCGTCGACTCGACTTCGCGGCGGCTGACGCCGCACGCCTCGGCGAAGCGGATCAGGAGATCGACGTGCTTCGTGCCGGACTCTTCCTCGACGATGTTCTCCAGCAGGAAGTCCCGCGCGTCCTCGTACGGGCAGTCGCTGTAGACCGCCGCGCACCAGCGCGGGAACTGCGAGACGTACTGGTAGTGCTGCGCGGCCCACGCGCCGAGCTCTCCCCGCGTCAGCTCGCCGTTCACCCACTTCTCGGTGAACGGGTTCATCCAGCTGTGCCGGGCGTTGACCGCGGCCTCGAGCTCCTGTCTGAACGGACTCGGCTCCCCCATGGCGCTTCCTCCTCGAGTGTCGGTCACTCGACCAGTCGGAAGATCGTGTCGCGCACCCGGCGGACGTGGGCTCGCATCAGCCGTTCCGCCTGGCCCGTGTTCCCGCGCTTCAGCGCGCCGATGATCGCGAGATGCTCGCGCAGCAGGCCTTCCACGCGACGGGGCGCCACGACCGCCATCGTCCACGCCGCGCCGATCTGCTCGCGGATCTGCTCCAGCAATTCCAGCAGCTTCCCGTTGTCCGCGCGCTTGGCGACATGCCGGTGGAACTCTTCGCCGAGCTGCTGGACCTCGGCGTGGCCGAGCCGGCCGCCGCGTCCGCGCAGGCCGCGGAACCGCGCTTCGAAGCCCTCGAGCTCGGCGCGGTCGAGATGCGGCGCCGCGAGCCGGATCGCGAGCGCTTCCAGCGCTTCGCGGATCTGATAGAGCTCGCGCACCTCGTCGTGCGACAGCGTGCGGATGAACGCGCCCTTCTTCGGCACGACCCGGACCAGGCGGTCACGCTCGAGCTTGGCCAGGGCTTCCCGGACGGGCGTGCGGCTGACCCGGTACCGGTGGGACAGCGCGACCTCGGTCAGGGGCTCGCCGGGATCGAACTGCCCGCGGAGAATCGCCCGGCGCAGCTCGGCGTAGACGGTGTCGGCGAGATAGGCGCGTGGGCCGGCCCGGCGGCTCATGGTGTCGGGTATGTTGCATGCTACTTGTATACAAGTCAAACGGAGAAGCGCCAGGTCAGGATGCGATCCGGCGTCACGCGGATGACCGCGCCCGAGTCGCGGTCGAGGCCCATCGAGCGGTACTGCGGATACTTCGCAACCAGGCGATCGACGGCGACCGTGAAATCGGCGCCCGAGGTCAGGACGTCAGCGGCGCCTTCGACGATGACGTAGCGGAGACGGCTCCAGTCCTCGTCGTACTCGTCGACGACGAGCGACACCCGCGGATTGTCGGCGATGTTCGCCAGGCGACGGAGCTGTCGCGTGCGCTTCGGCTTGGCGTCGACCGCCGAGTAGAGTCGCTCGCCGTCGAACACGAAGCAGACCGGCACGACCAGCGGCTGGCCGCCGCGATCCACCGTCGCCAGACGCGCGACGCGGGCGTCGCGCAGGAACGCGAGCGCCCACGCCGGCGCCGCGGAAGTCACGGACGGCTCAACCGAGGAGCTTCGCCCACTGGTCGAGGAGCGGTAGCACCGTGTCGCGCCCCTCGGCAGGAAGTCGCAGGATTGCGCGGGTGACCCCGCCTTCGCGATACCGCGCGAGCTTCGCGGCCTCCGGCGGCGCGCCGAACACCGAGACCGACACGCTCTTCGGATCGCGCCCCGCTCTGGCCGCGCGGTCATGGAGGTCCTTGATGCCGTCGAAGACGAGCTTCTCGTTGCGGGCCCGCGGGAACCAGCCCTCGCAGAAATCGACCACCCGCTGGAGCGTGAGCGGCCCCTCGCCGCCCAGCAGCACCGGCGGGTGCGGCTTCTGCACCGGCTTCGGCCACGACCAGATCGGATCGAAGTCGACGAAGTCGCCGTGGAACTGCGCCTCGTCCTTCGTCCAGATCTCTTTCATCGCGAGCACGCGCTCGCGCAGCACGCGCGACCGGGTCTTGAAGGCGGTGCCGTGGTTCTCCATCTCCTCGGCGTTCCAGCCCCGGCCGATGCCGAAGAGAAAGCGGCCGTGGGAGGTGAAGTCGAGGCTCGCGACCTCCTTCGCCATGATGATGGGATCCCGCTCGATCACGAGGCAGATGCCCGTGCCCACCTTCAGCTTCGTCGTGACGGCCGCCGCAGCGGTGAGCGCGATGAACGGGTCGAGCGTGTGGGAATAATCTCGCGGAAGCTCACCGCCGCCCGGGAACGGGGTACGCCGGCTCGTCGGGATGTGAGTGTGCTCCGGCACCCAGAGCGACTCGAAGCCGCGCTGCTCCACCGCGCGCGCCAGCTCCTCGATCCGGATCGCGTAGTCGGTGTTGAAGATGCAAACGCCGATGTCCATGGTTCCCTCCTGTTCGACTCGGGGCGGATTCTATACTCGAGACTGGAGGCTCGCCATGGCCCGGCGGCCTGGCGCGGCGCGCCGCGAACCGCCCCGGCCGGTTGG
>QHRT01000302.1:4436-4754 GCA_003220195.1 Candidatus Rokuibacteriota bacterium
GATTCCTCAAGAGGCGCGCGATCTCATGCACCGACAGATCGAGGAGCTCCGTGCGTCCGGCATCGTCTCGCGTGTCCCGAAGGTCGGCGATCGCGCGCCCGAGTTCACGTTGACGAGCGCGTCGGGCGAGCAGGTCTCGCTCGGACAACCGCTGGCGCGCGGCCCGGTGGTGCTGAGCGTCTTTCGCGGACGGTGGTGACCGTACTGCGCCGCGGAGCTGGATGCTCTCGCGAACGCGCTGCCCGACATCACCGCCGCCGGCGCCACGCTGGTCGTGCTCTCACCGCAGATCCAGCGGACCAGCCGCGAGCCCGAAGA
>QHRT01000303.1 GCA_003220195.1 Candidatus Rokuibacteriota bacterium
CCAGGCGGCGCTTTGATCGAGGAGGTCCTTACCAGCGCGCTCGCGCACGTCGATCAGCAGGAGCGCCCGGGTCGGATCGCGCTCGCGCTCGGTCGCGCTCGGATCGCTGACGTCGGCACGAACGTCGACACGTTGTCAGGCGGCTGGCAGAAGCGCCTGGCGATCGCCTGCGAGCTCGCGAGAGCGCCCGAGATTCTCTTGTTGGACGAGCCCACCAATCACCTGGACCTCGACGGGATTCTGTGGCTGGAACGAGTGCTGGCCGAAGACGCGCGCGCCTACGTCGTCGTCAGCCACGACCGCTACTTCCTCGAGCACGTCGCCGGGCGGATGCTCGAGCTCAGTCCCGCATATTCGGGCGGGCTCTTCGAGACGCGCGGCCCGTACAGCGAGTTCCTCGCTCGCCGCGACGAGTTCCTGCGTGGCCAGGCCGCCTACGAGGACGCGCTCGCCAACACCGTGCGACGGGAAATCGAGTGGCTGCGTCGCGGCGCGAAGGCGCGCTCCACGAAAGCCAAAGGGCGCATCGAGGCGACCGGCCGGCTCGTCGAGGAGCTGGAGGACGCGCGGCAGCGTCGCGTGACGCGCACGGTCGGCATCGAGCTCGCGGCGTCGCCGCGACGCAGCCGGAAGCTTCTCGTGGCGCGCGGGCTCGAGAAGTCGCTCGGCGGCCGGCCGCTCGTGACCGGTCTCGATCTCACGATCACGCCGGGCACGCGCGTCGGTCTCATCGGACCGAACGGCAGCGGCAAGACCACGGTGCTGAACCTGCTCGCGGGCACGCTGCCGCCGGACGCCGGCGAGATCGAGCGTGCCGTGGAGCTGCGGCTCGTGCGGTTCGAGCAGCACCGGACGAGCCTCGACCCCGATCAGCTGCTGCGCCGGGCGCTCGCGCCGGACGGCGACGCCGTCACATGGGAGGATCGTCGCGTGCACGTCGCGTCGTGGGCCAAGCGCTTCCTGTTCCGGCCGGAGCAGCTCGACGTGCCGGTCGGTCGCCTCTCCGGCGGTGAGCAGGCACGCATCCTGATCGCTCGACTGATGACCGAACCCGCCGACCTCCTGATCCTGGACGAGCCGACGAACGATCTCGACATCGCGACGCTCGAGGTCCTCGAGGAAAGCCTGGCGGAGTTCACGGGCGGGCTCGTGCTGGTGACGCACGATCGCTTCCTGCTCGAGCGCGTCGCCACCGTGATCCTGGCGCTCGACGGCGCCGGGCGCGCCGAGACGTTCGCGGACTACGCCCAGTGGGAGGCGTCGCGCACCGCGACGCCAGCGCGCGACGCCCGTGAGCCGGCGCGCGGCGCGACGACACGGGAGCGCTCGCGGGCGAAGCGCCTCAGCTACCACGAGCAGCGAGACTGGGACAGCATGGAGGAAGCGATCCTGGCCGCGGAAGAAGTGGTCGAGGCGCGCCGGCGCGCCGCCGAGGATCCCGCCATCGCCAGCGATGCCGCGGAGCTCCAGCAGCGCTACGGAGCGTTCGAGGCGGCGAAGGCCGAGCTGGATCGGCTCTACGCGAGGTGGGCCGAGCTCGACGAGAAGCTCCGCGGCACGCCGTAGCGCGTCGTCTCTTCCGCCCCAGGCTCTCGCGCGCGCTCGCCAATTTGTGGGCGCGCGAATCCTGTGCTCAAATTCCGTCGGTTCCCGAGCCAACCCGCACTTCCGACTGGAGCCGTCAGATGGCGAACTTCGGCACCGTGGGCGTCGACTGGCAGCAGCGCGTCAACTGGGATCGCCTCCGCAAGTACCGGCTGGAGCGCGCCCGCGAGCGCATGAAGGCGCACGGCCTCGGCGCGCTCTTGCTGATGTACGACGAGAACGTCCGCTACGTGACGAGCACGCTCACCCCCGGCTGGAACCGGCTCAAGCCGGGGCTGCGCTATGCGCTCCTGTGCGGAGACGGCGCACCGGTCCTGTTCGAGCAGGGCGATATCGGCTTCCAGATCCAGCGCCACGCGCCCTGGATCCCGCCAGAGAACGTCCGCTGGTCGTACGCGTGGATCAAGGGAGCGGCCGGCCCCGCGTCGCAGCAACAGGTCGAGAAGTTCATGAACGCGATCCTGAAGGAGATGAACCGGTACCAGGTCGCGGACCAGACGCTGGGCGTCGACTTCATCGACATCAACATGCTCGGCCAGTTCCAGGCGAAGAAGATCAAGTGGGCCGACGGCATGACGCCGATGATGGAGGCGCGCGCGGTCAAGAACGAGGACGAGCAGGAGTGCCTGCGCATCGTCGGCGCCATCGGGGACGCCGCGCACTGGGAGACGATGCGCTATCTCAAGCCCGGGCTCACCGAGAACCAGGTCACCGCGCACATCATGAAGTTCCTCTACGACATCCCCGGCATGGAGGACGTCGAGGACGTGATCGTCTCGTCGGGGCCGAACACGTGGCCCAACTGGCGCAACTTCTCGGACCGCATCATCAAGCCCGGCGAGATCGTGTTCATGGACCTCGCCGCGCTCACCTGGAACGGCTACAAGTCGTGCTACTACCGCACGTACTGTGTCGGCAAGCAGCCGACACAGGAGATGAAGGACTACTACGCGACCGCGCTGAAATGGCTCTACGACTCGATCAACGCGGTGCGCCCCGGCGCGACGACGCGTGACATCGCGGAGAAGTGGCCCTCGGCGAAAGAAGCGTGGGGCTACGAGGAAGAGGACCAGGCCGCCGCGAACCTCTGGGGCCACGGCCTCGGGCTCGCGCAGTACGATCAACCGGTCATCTCGCGCATCTGGTCGCTCGATCACCCGCTCGAGATCCGGCCCGGGATGGTCTTCGCGCTCGAGACGCAGCATGGCAAGAAGTACGAGTGGGGCGTGCGGATCGAGGAGATGCTGATCGTGCACCCGGACCGGACGGAGATCATCTCGAACTTCCCGGTGGAAGAGATCACGGTCGTGATGTGACGCGCACCGCTATCCTGGTCGAGCCGCGCAAGTTCCAGATCACGGATCGGCCGATGCCGTCGCCCGGACGAGGTGAAGCGCTCGTCCGCGTCGCCGCCACCGCGGTCTGCCACACCGACCTCGCGATCTACACCGGCCGTCACCCGGGTGTCCGATATCCGGTCGTGCTCGGTCACGAGGCGGCGGGCGTCGTCGACGCGGTCGGAGCGGACGCACGGATGGCAGTCGGCGCGCGAGTCGCGATCAATCCGATCATCGCGTGCGGCTTCTGCGACTCCTGTGTCCGCGGCGACGAGAACCTGTGCCGGCGCGCGGGGCTCCTCGGCCGGGAGATGCCGGGCTCTCTCGCCGAGCGCCGCCACGCTCATCGAGACGCTGGCGACGGTACGGCATGCGCAGCGACGTGTCCGGATCGATCCCGGGGATGCCGTCGTGGTCCTCGGGCAAGGCACGACGGGGCTTTTCCACACGCGGCTCGCGAAGCTGTCGGGAGCTCGTCCGGTGCTCGCGATCTCACGGACGGCGACGAAGCGTCGCCTGGCGGAGCGCATGGGCGCCGATGCGACGCTCGACTCGACCCGTACCGACGTCGTCGCCGAGGTACTCGCTCTGACCGGCGGACGCGGCGCGGATCTCGTGATCGACACCTCCGGCGATCCTCGCCTGGTTCACCCCGCGATCGAGATGCTTCGCCCGGGCGGCACGCTGCTCTTCTACGCCATCAGTCACGAGCCGGTGCCGGACTTCACGACCTTCCCGCTATATCTGAAGGAGCTGACGCTGCTCGGCTCGCGCGCGCTCGTCGCCGCGGACTTCGAGCCCGCCATCCGTCTGGTGGCGAGCGGCGACGTCGACCTGGATGGCTTGATCACCGCCACGTATTCCCTCGACGACGCGCCGGCCGCGTTCGACGAGTACGAGCGCGCGCCCGAGCGAGTGCTGAGGCTCCTGATCGTTCCGTGAGTGACCTCGTGGTGTCGCTCGACGACGCCGAACGCGCCATTCCGGAGCGTGTAGGCCCGAAGGCGGCGACGCTCGCGCAGCTCAGAAGCGCGCGACTGCCGGTCCCGGACGGGTTCTGCCTGACCGCCGACGCGTACCGCAGGCAACTCACGCTCGCCGGTCACGCCGGGGCGGCGCGCCAGCTCGACGCCGAGCGCTCCGACGAGCGACGGCTGGCGCTCGCGACCCGGCTCGGCTTCGCACGGGTGAAGCTCGATGCCGACGTTCAGTCAGCGCTCGAGCTGGCGTGGACCAACCTGCCGAAATCGGTCGCCGTCCGCTCCTCGGCGCTCTGCGAGAACGCCGCCCCCGCCTCGTTCGCCGGACAGTTCGAGACGTTTCTCGGCATCGCCGCGCCCGGGGATCTCGAGACAGCCGTCCGCGCCTGCTGGGCGTCGCTCTGGTCGACACGGGCGCTTCGCTACATGCGCGCGTACGAAATCGAACCGGCCGGGCCCGCGATGGCGATCCTCGTCCAGCGCATGGTGGATGCCGAGGCATCCGGGGGCGCGTTCAGCCTCAGCGCAGAGGACCGCATCGTGATCACCGCGACCTGGGGACTGGGCT
>QHRT01000320.1 GCA_003220195.1 Candidatus Rokuibacteriota bacterium
GACGTGACACGCCGTCGTGAGCGGATTCAATCCCGTCCGGACCGAATAACGAACATGGCAATGGGGACAGGACAGGATCTCGCCATCGACCTTCGCGCCGTCCCACTCACAGCCCTTGTGCGGACACCGGGCCTGGAGCGCGAACACGCTGTCTCCCACGCGCACGAGGAGGGCGCGGAATCTTTCGGACCCGAACAGGCGCGCCTCTCCGGCTGGCACCTCCTCGAGCCGGGCAATCGAGACGAATTCCATGGCTACTCCCACGTCTCCCGCGGTTCCTTGACGAGCCGCTTGGCGAGCTGAACGGCGAGCATCGCGTCCTTGCCCCAGCCGTCCGCACCGATTTCGTCGGCCCACTGCTGGCTGGTCGGCGCGCCCCCGACGAGGATCTTGACCTTGTTCCTGAGCCCCGCCTTCGCGAACTCTTCGATGGTGACCTTCTGGTAGTAGATGGTGGTGGAGAGAAGCGCCGAGAAGCCGACGAGGTCGGCCTTCTCCCGCTTGGCGGCATCGATGAACTTGTCAGGATGCGTGTCCGTCCCGAGGTTGATGACCCGGAAGCCGGCGTTCTCGAGCATGATCGTCACGATCGTCTGCCCGATGTCGTGCATGTCGCCGAGGACGGTGCCGATGATGAACGTGCCAACCGGCTTCTCGGCGGCGGCGGCGAGGAGGGGGCGAATGAGCGCGAGCCCGGCCTTCATGGCCCGCGCCGTGATGAGCATCTCGGGGATGAAGATGATCTGCTCACTGAAGCGGTCGCCCTGGAGATTGAAGCCGGGGAACAGCCCGTCGTCCAGGATGGTCTTCGGATGGATGTTGGCGTCGATGGCCTTCTGGACGAGCTCGTGGGAGACCTTGTGCTTGCCCTTTTCGATGGCCACCCACAGCTCGTGCCAGTCCCAGCCCGCGGGGACCCGTGACGGCCACCCATCGGGGATCTGGAGCGTCGGTACGTTTCCCATGCCTGCGCTCTCCTAGTTCAGCGGGTACTTGCCGTAGACGCCGTAGTCCTTCACCGCCTCGATCATGGCCCAGATGTTCTGGACGGGGACGTCGGCGAGGATGTAGTGCGCCGGCGAGAAGATGTACCCGCCACCGACGGCCAGGTTCTTCATCACGTTGAACACGCCCTCGCGGACCTCGTCCACCTGCCCGCGCGGCAGCAGGCGTTGCACGTCCAGGCCGCCGATCATGGCGATCTTGTCGCCGAACTTCTTCTTCACGGCGGCCTGATCGCGGTTGCCGCCCACCGGCTGCATGAGGCCGGTCAGGTTCACGCCGAGGTCGACCTCGTCCTGCAAGATCTGCGAGTAATCGCCGCACGAATGGAACTTGAGATAGACGTCCTTGTTCACCTTCTTGTACTGCTCGAACATGTAGGCAAAGCGCGGCTTGGCGAGCTCGCGCCACGTGTTCGGATCGAACATCATCCCCTGCTGGGAGCCGATGTCGTCCCCCACCCGGATCATGTCCACGCCGAGCGCGGCCACGTTCTTGCCGAGGGCGGCATAGTACTCGGTCAGCCCGTCCAGCACGCCGGCGATCAACTCGGGCTCGTCGTAGAGGTACAGGAAGAAGTTCTGCGTGCCGACCAGGTGCGCGTAGGCCGCCTCGATCAACGTGGACGAAAGATCGACCATGATGAAGTAGTCGTCCTGCCACTGCTTGCAGATTTCCTTGATCGGGTCGAGTAGCCGTGGGTTGGCCGGATCGGGCCATGTGTAGTTCTTCAGGTCTTCCGTCGACGTGATCGGGTGATGCTTGGGAAAGTTCTCGGGCACCACCTTCGCCGGGCCCCAGAACTCCTGCGTTTTCTCGAACTCCTTGTGCTGTTCTTCGGTCATCCCCTGCAGGCCGCTCTTCCCGTAGCCGACCTTGAAGTCGCTGTACCACGTCTCTCCCACCGCGATGGGGTGGTGCGAGAATTCGGCGTTGATGCCGATCTGGTACATGATGGCGTCGTTTCCGAGTCGCAGCTCGAGCGCGGGATCGTGCTTCATGCCCGTCCCCGTGTTGTGGATGCCGAAGATGCGCGCGACCTTCTCCTTCGCCTCCTTCTTGAAGCGATACAGGGTCGGAACGCGGTCCACCTTCTCGCGCCGGATCGCCCGCGCGAATCGTTCCCGAGGCTTCAGCTCGCTCATCTAAATTCCTCCACCGTTTGATTCCAACCCGCTATTGTGTCGTTCATCCACGGCATTGCCGCCGGCACTTCTCCAGCGCGATATCAGACTGTTGCTCAGAAACCGCGCAGACGCCGCCGCTCGCGGGCGGTCGCCGCGATGTGCGCCGGCGTCGACCCGCAGCAGAAGCCGATGAGGTGCGCCCCCGCCTCCACCAGGCGGTCGAAGCGCGCGGCCACGAACTCGGGATCCTCGTATGCCATCGTCGCCATGATCTGCGAATTCGGCTTCGCGGCGACGAAGATCTTGCCGGCGAGGCCGTGTTCCGCGAAGTAGCGGCTGAACTCCCGCGTCACCATCACGGCGTCGTCAACGCCGATGGTGCAGTTCGCGCCGACGACGTCGACCGCAAGTTGCCTGGCGCCGACGAAGGGGCGCTCGGCGAGGAGATCCTCGTTCCCCTCCATGATGTTGCGGACGGTGTCACCGAAGAAGGTGCGGAACGCTGCGTCACTGCCCGCCGGCCGGTTCATGAAGGCGAATGTGATGGAGATCGGTACCTCGATACCCTCCTCCGCAAACACCCGGCGCGCCGCCTCGACGGCCACCTGCCCCTCGAGAGACTGCAGCATCGTCTCCACGCAGACCGCGTCGACTCCGGCGCGGACGAGGGCCCGAATCTGCGCCAGCATCGACGCCATGACCTCGTCGTAGGTAGCGGATTGCCCGATGATCTTGCCGGTCGGGCCAACATTCCCGCCGACGAATACTTCCCGGTCGACGCCCGCGATCACTTCACGGAGCAGCTTCACCCCGGCGGCGTTGAAGCGGTCGGCGGCCTCGGCCTCCATGTGGAACTCGGCGAGGCGCAATGGTGTGCTGTTGAACGTGTTCGTGAGCACGAGGTCGGCGCCGGCATCGATCTTCGCCTGGTAGAGCTCCCTGACGACGTCGGGGGACGTCACATTGTATTGATCGCAACACTCGCCGCCGACATGGGTGGCCCCAAGGCGCTGCTGGAACCACGTGCCGGTCGCGCTATCGCTGAGCAGCGGTGCCCGTGAGGACAGACGCGCGAGGAGACCGGCCATCGGCGGCGAGTATAGCATCAGCGCCGCATCCTCAGGCCTTCTTGCTCCGATGGTACGCGAGATAATTCAGCGAATACTCGTCCTTGCCCATGAGCGCTTCCGCCGCCAGCTTGAACTCCAGGTAGTCCTTCGGCGAGTTCATCAGCGGATCGACCATCAGCGTGTCGCACCCGGCCAGAACGGACAGCATCAGAAATGCGCCGTTCAGGACCTTGCGCTCCGGGAGGCCGAACGACACGTTGGAGTGTCCGCCGAAGAGATGGACGTCGGGGAACATGTCCCGAAGCTGCCTGATCGCGTCGAGGTAGTGCATCCCGAATTCCGGGCCGGCGCCGACGGGAAAGACGAGGGCGTCGAGGAACCGGTCTTCGGTCGGGATGCCGTGCTCGTCCATCTGCTTCGAGAGCTCGGTCAGGTGGTCGACCCGCTCCTGGGCGCTGTACGGCATACCCGAGCGGCCCGATGCGTTGCCGGCGAGATAGGCGTTGTACTCCTTGGCCATCGCGTGCAGGACGTTGCGGCCCTCCTCGAGGTTCACCGAATTGATGAACGGCCGGCTCTTCTTCGGGTCGTGGACCTTCAATCCAGCCTCGATGGTCAGGGGATCGGAGGAGTCGATGCTGACGATCGCATCGGTCATCGCCTGCACCGTCCGCACCACCCAGCGCATCCACTCCATGCGCTGCTCCGGGTACGGCGACATCTCGTCGACGCAGAGGTCGATGATGTGCGCGCCCGCCGTCAGCTGCGACTGCACGGCCGTCTCCAGATACGTCAGGTCCTTGTTCCGGAAGCACTGCCCGACGTAGGGGATCATCGCGTTCGCGTGCTCCTTCGGATCCTCGGGAAAGGCATCCGTCAGGTCGAGCACGCGCGTCGTGCCCGCGAGGTCGGTGTAGACCAGGCCGCGCTTGTCGCCCTCCTTGAGGAGGCGGGGGCTCGAGCCCTTGATCTTGCGGGTGGCGTTGAGGTTCTCGCCGATGATGATCAGCCCTTGATGCTCGATCATGCACGGTTTCCCTTCGCTCGGATGTCGCTCAGTCGGATGACGGCAGGGTCCTCGCCGCGGAAGTCCTCCAGCTCGGCGAGGCGCCCGGTATCCCGGGCGATGCGGTACTTCACGTTATGGATACACTCCCGGTCGCCGAACTCGCACACGTTCGCCGTGGTACCCCCGCAGGGACCATTGGCGAGGCCCTTCGGACAGGTCTCCGGACAGACGTACGCCGTATAGGGCAACCGGCAGAACCCGCACGTCTGACATCCGACCACCGGCTCCTTCACGCTCTGCTCGAGCCAGTGCAGTCCGCGCTCGAGCGCGGACCGGGGCGCGATCAGACGCGCGACCGGCTTCAGCAACGCCGCCCCCGGGGAGCCTTCCGTGAACACCAGCCGATCCAGCCGATCGAGACCTCGGAACTTTTTCAGCTCAGCGCTCGGTCTCGCCGCCCGGTCGAGCTCCCGGAGAGTCAGCTGATCGTTCGCGACGCCCCAACCCCGTGGTTCGGCAAGCTCCTTGAACAGGTAATATGGTCGGGGGGCGGTCGCCGTGGGGCCATGATCCGGCCCTCGCAGGGCATGCCACCACGCATCCCACCATGCGCCCTCGTTCGCCAGTCCCCGCTCCAGTCCTTCGACCCGCCGGAAGAGGGCGTCGAGCTTCTCGAGCTGATGCATCCCGCTGAGCTGAAACCCGGCGAAGCCCAGTCGCTTCAGGCCCACGATTTGGAGCGCGAGGCGCCGGTACGCCGCCCCGACGCCCTTGTCTGGCTGCCTCGCCTCCTCCTCGAGCCGCGCCTGGAGCTCGTCGGTGATCGTGATGCCGGCGAGCTTGTTGGCACGGATGTAGCGCGCGCGCGCCACGGTCAGGAGCATGACACCAGCCATGACGGGCGCCGTCAAGCCGCGGCGGCGACGGTACGCCATCAGCTCCTTGAACTTCAGCATGTCCCAGCCGACCTGCGTGATGAAACAATGAGCCCCGGCGTTCTCCTTCTTCTTCATCTTCAGGTACTGATTCATCGACTCTTCTTCGCGGTACTTGAACGGTGAGACGGCCGCCGCGACGAAGACGTCCGCCGCCGATGAACGGACCTGAGCGATCATGTTGACGGAATCGTGGTAGCGAACGGGCGTGCCCGGGGGTGATGTTCTGACCTTGTCTCCGGTGACCAGGAGGACGTTCTCGAGGCCGGTCCCCTGCATCCGTCGCAGACTGTCGGCGACGCGACTCGCGTCTCGATCCTTGCCCGAGAGATGGACCAGGGGGGCCTTGCCGCAGGCTTCCGCGACGTGCGCCGCGACGCGAACCGGGTCGTGGTCGTGGTCGGACTTCACACGATCGGTGAGCGCAATCGTGTCGAATCTGGCGTCGGCCTTGATCCGCTCCGCGAATTCGCTGATGGGCGCGATGGCTGTCTCGAACGGCGCGTGTGCCTCCGGCGTGACGAATTCGATCGACGCGACGAACTGCCCGTGTCCCAGCCGTCGGCGCAACACGTTGTCATAGCCC
>QHRT01000329.1 GCA_003220195.1 Candidatus Rokuibacteriota bacterium
GACGCCGAACTGTTTCACGCGGTGTGCGGGAACGGTGATCATTAGATAGACAGCTTACCCGTGTCCGCAAACCCTTGTCAATAGAGGGATTTCTAGGTCTCGACAGACTATTATTCGTATAAATTCTCGTATCGACACCTGCCTCGTGGCTCCGATTGGAGTCTAGAGGCCGAAGGTGTCCGACGCGAGGCCGGCGATGTGCCGGCCGATCGCGATCGACGCCGTCGCGGCAGGGGACGGGGCGTTCAGGACGTGGATCGCGTCCGGTCCACTCACGATCCGGAAGTCGTCCACGAGCGAGCCGTCGCGGCTCACCGCCTGCGCGCGCACGCCCGCGCCGCCCGGGCGCACGTCATCCGACGTGATCGCGGGCACGAGCCGCTGCAGCGCGCGGACGAACGCGTCACGGCTGAGCGAGCGGTACATCTCGTACGCCCCCGTGCGCCAGTAGCGCGCGGCCATCGCCCAGAACCCTCGATAGCCGAGCGTCCCGGCGAACTCGGCCGGGCGGACGCGGCCGAACGTGTACCCTTCGCGCGCGAACGCGAGCACCGCGTTCGGCCCCGCCTCGACCTCGCCGTGCACGGTCCGTGTGAAGTGCACGCCGAGGAACGGAAAGTCCGGATCGGGCACGGGATAGATCAGCCCGCGCACCAGGTCTTCCCGCTCGCGCCGGATCATGTAGTACTCGCCCCGGAACGGGATGATCTGGACGTCGGGATTCGCGCCCGCCATCCGCGCGATCCGGTCGGAGTAGAGCCCGGCGCAGTTCACGAGCCGTCGCGCCTCGAGCGGGCCGCGAGCCGTCGTGAGAACGAGCCCGTCGCTTCGACGATCGATCGCCGACACGCCCGCCGCGGTTCTGATCTCCACGCCGTGTGCGCTCAGGTCGCGCGCCATCGCCGCGCAGACCTCGGTGTAGTCGACGATGCCCGTGGCCGGCGAATGGATCCCGCGCAGCGCCGCCACGTGCGGCTCGATCTCGCGCACCTGATCGCGATCGAGGATCCTGAGCCCGGGCACGCCATTCGCCGTTCCACGCTCGTAGAGCGCCTGCAGCCTCGGCAGCTCGGCCTCGCTCGTCGCGACGACGACCTTGCCGATCGTCTGGCGCTTGATCCCGTGGGCGTCGCAGAATTCTTCCATCCGGCGCGCGCCCTCGACGCAGAGCTTCGCCTTGTACGACCCGGGTCGGTAGTAGAGCCCGGAGTGGATCACGCCGCTGTTGTGGCCGGTCTGGTGGGTCGCGAGCTTCGCTTCCTTCTCGAGAATCACGATCCGGGTCCGCGGCGCGCGTTCGATGAGCGCACGCGCCGTCGCCAGCCCGAGAATGCCGCCTCCGACGATCGCGACGTCGAACCGTTCCGCCATGGCGCGACAGCATATCATTACCCGAAGGGCGCTTCGTCCAGGAGGGTCGCCAATGGCGGGGAAATACTTCGACGAGCTCCAGGTCGGGCAGAAGTTCCAGCACCAGCCCGGGCGCACGGTGACGGAGTCCGACAACGTCTTCTTCTCGTGCCTGACGATGAACCCGCAGCCGCTCCACGTCGACTTCCACGCCGCCGCGCAGGCCGAGTTCGGCAAGCCGCTCGTGAACAGTATCCTGACGCTCGGCATCGCGGTCGGCCTCTCTGTCGGCGAGACGACGCTCGGCACGACGGTCGGCAATCTCGGCTTCGAGAAAGTGGAGTTCGCGAAGCCGGTGTTCCATGGCGACACGATCTACGCCGAGACCGAGGTAGTCGACAAGCGCGAGTCACGCTCGCGGCCGCAGTGGGGGATCGTCACCTTCGAGCATCGCGCGCTGAACCAGCATGGAGACGTCGTGATGCGCGCCCGCCGCAACGCGATGATGCGCAAGAGGACGGACGGACGATGAAAACGCGCGCTCGCCGCTCGCTCCACTTCGTCCCCGGCGGCAACGAGAAGATGATGGCGAAGGCGATCACGCTGCCGGCGGACGCGCTCATCCTGGATCTCGAGGACGCGGTGCCGCCCGGCCTCAAGGCCGGGACCCGGCCGATCGTCCGACAGTGGCTCGGCGATCTCGACTTCGGCGGCCGCGAGCGCTGGGTGCGCATGAATCCGATCGCGACTGGTCTCGGGCGCGCGGACCTCGAGGACACGATCGCCGCGCGGCCGGACGGCTACGTGATCCCCAAGCCCCGCCACGCCACCGACGTGCGTGAGGTGGCGCAGCTGCTGGACGCGCTCGAGCCTCGTCACGGGATTCCGAGCGGAACGACGCGGCTCGTCGTGATCGCGACCGAGACGCCGGAAGGCCTCCTGAACATCCACGAGATCGCCACGGCGACGCCGCGCACCGTCGCCATCTCGTGGGGCATCGAGGACCTCGGCGCCGCGATGGGCCTGCCGCGCACGCGTGATGCCGACGGTCGCTATCTCGACATCCCGCGCTACGCCCGCGTCATGTGCGCGATCGCGGCGGCCGCGGCCGGCGTGGAGGCGATCGACACGGTGTACACCGACTTCGCCGATCTCGAAGGCCTCCGTCGCGAGTGCGAGGACGGCGTCGCGATGGGCTTCAGCGGCAAGATCTCGATCCATCCGAACCAGATTCCGGTGATCAATGCCGCGTTCACGCCCTCCGCGGCAGAGCTCGAGGAAGCGCGCGAGCTCGTTCGCCTCTTCGAGCAGCACATGCAGCGCGGAATCTATGCGTTCACGTACAGGGGACAGATGGTCGACGCTCCGCATCTCGCCCGCGCGCGCAAGGTGATCACGAGAGCGGGCGGGTAAGGCGGCCAATGGACGGACCGGGATGGCCGAGGCGGGCCCGGGTTCATCCCGGGACCGTCGAGCGTTTGGGGGTGTGGGGGCCATTTCGGGGCCCCCACGAGGGTTGATGCGCGCCATGCGAGTGGCGGCGCAGGCTCCGATCGAGCGCGCGCCACTCCGTGCCGAGACGCTCGAGCCGCCGGAGCCCGGGCCGGACGAGATTCTCGTGCGCGTCCACGTGTGCGGCGTGTGCCGAACCGATCTGCACCTGGTGGAAGGCGATCTGCCGCCGCGCCGCCTGCCGATCGTGCCCGGGCACCAGGTCGTCGGCCGGGTCGCGGCTGCCGGGCGCCGCGCCACGCGCTTCTCGGTCGGCGACCGCGTCGGGATCGCCTGGCTTCACCGGAGCTGCGGGGAGTGTCGATTCTGTCGAACGGGTCGCGAAAATCTGTGCGTGCGGCCCGAGTTCACGGGCTACACCGTCGACGGGGGATACGCGGAGTACGCGGTGGCGCCGGAGGACTTCGCGTACGCGATCCCGCCGGTCTTCTCCGACGCAGACGCCGCTCCGCTCCTGTGCGCGGGAATCATCGGGTACCGGGCGCTCCGCCTCTCCGGTGTCACGGGGCCGGGACGCCTCGGTATCTATGGATTCGGCTCGTCCGCGCACGTCACGTTACAGGTCGCGCGAGCGCGAGGGACGGCAGTCTACGTCTGCACGCGCGAGCCGGCGCGTCAGGAGTTCGCGCGCGAGCTCGGCGCCACGTGGGCCGGTGATCTCGGCGAGAAGACGCCCGAGCCGGTCGACGGCGCGATCGTGTTCGCTCCGGCGGGCAACGTCGTGCCGCTGGCGCTGCGCAATCTCGAGCGCGGCGGCACGCTGGCGCTCGCCGGCATCTACATGAGCCCGATCCCGGCGCTCGACTACTCGCTGGTGTTCGAAGAGCGGATCATGCGAAGCGTCACCGCCAACACGCGCGAGGACGGCGCCGAGCTCCTCGCCGAAGCGGCGCGGATCCCGATCCGCCCCGTGGTCACGCCGTTCGCGCTCACCGAGGCGAATCGCGCGCTCGAATCGCTGAAGCGCGGCGAGGCCGCAGGCACCGCGGTGCTCGTGGTGGAGTGAACGGCGGCATCGGCGGACCGGGTATAATCCGCCAACCATCCGGTGATCCGATCCACGAAGTCCTGATGGCTTCGGAAGCGCTCCGACGGAGGGTCACCTCGTCGGCGGGAGGACTCGATGAACCTCGGTCGTCGTGATCTCGTGAAGCTCGGGGGCCTCACGCTGGCGGGGACGGCGCTCTCGCCGTCGGTGCTGTGGGCGCAGACGCCGAAACGAGGCGGAACCTTGACGCTGCGTACGTGGGACCCGCCGCACTGGGACCACATGGAAACGGGCGGCGCTTCGTACAAGATCCACATCCCGATGACGTTCACGCACAGCCGCCTCTTGAAGCACAAGGCGGGACCGGGCGTGGTGCCCGGCACCTTTCCGATCGAGGGCGATCTCGCGGA
>QHRT01000330.1 GCA_003220195.1 Candidatus Rokuibacteriota bacterium
CACGTTCGTCGACTCGATCCCGCCGGAGCTCTATCCCGGCATCGACTACTCGGCGTTCGTGCTCGACCCCGACGGCCACTGCATCCAGCTCTACTACTACATGGAGCAGGTGGGCTGGGACGGGAAGGTGAGGACGCCGACCGAGCGGCGCGCCGTCGGGCCGGTGTGGCCGGAAAAGCTGGAGCCGCTCGCGGACACGTACGTGGATCAGGTGTTCCAAGGGCCTCTCGGGTAAACCCGGAGGGGACTTCGCCCCCCTTGCGAGGCTGGCGCGAGAGGATCCTGCTCGGCGGGATCCTCTCCGTCGCGGCGTTCTTGCGTCTCTACCGGCTCGATCTGAGCTGGTTCTATCTGGATCAGGCTCGAGATGTCGTCATCGCGTCCGACATTGCCAGTAGCCGGCATTTCCCCCTGCTGGGACCACTCATGTTTCAGACGGAAGCGTCGTTGGGGCCCGCGTATTACTACTTTCTCGCCATCCCGTATTTCTTCGTGGGCCAGCCTCTGGCCGGCGCCGGCTTCATTGCGCTGACCAACGTCGCCGCGGTCTATCTGCTCTTTCGATTCTGTCGGGCATTCTTCGATCTGACCGTGGCGGTGGTCGCGACGACGCTGTTTGCCGTGTTCCCGCTGGCCGTGCTGAGCGCGCGGACGATCTGGAACCCGGGGTTCGTCCCCCTGTTCACCCTGTTGTTCATGTATGCGCTCTTCGCCCTGGTCGTGCGAGAAGACTCTCGAGCGGTCATGGCGCTCGCGCCGTTGCTCGCGATCCTGGTGCAACTTCACTTCACCGCCGTCTCGTTATCGGTCCTGGTCCTGGTCGCCGTCGTGCTGTTCAGGCCACGGGTGCGCGGCTGGCATGCGGTCGTGGGTCTCGCCGGCATTCTCGCCCTGTTCGTGCCATACGTACTCCACGAACTGGGTCATGGCTTTGCCAATACCAGGGCGATGTTCCGATTCATTCACGTGGACCAGCAGACGAGTGCCCGGCGGATCCTTCCGATGATCCTTGCGGAGACGTTGCAGCTCTTGCCGTCCGCGCTCAGGGGCGCCGCAACGGAGTATTCGTGGTCGCGGCCATCGCTCGAGGTGTTTTCGATGCTCTATCGCCTGGAAGCCGTGCTCTTCTGCGGCGGCATCGCCGTCGCGTGCTTCCTGCTGATCGCCGGAAGACGCACGGTGGAACATCCGGAATCGAGCCGCTCTCGTCCATACGCGTTGCTCTTACTATGGCTCTGGGTTCCCTTGCTGATTCTCGGCAACAAGAGAACAGGGAGCTGGTGGTACTACGTGGACCTGCTGTACCCGAGCCAGTTCATCTTCATCGGCCTCCTGCTGTCGTCCCTTCATCGCGCCGCTGTCGTCCCTGACCGGGCCCGGAAACCTCTCGACGCTCTCGGCGCCGGTGTGATCCTGAGCCTGGTCCTCGCACAATCGTTCTTTCACGTCGTGTTACAGCAGAAGGTCGATCGACGAGGGGAAATCGTGTTCGACATTCCCAGGCTCTGGATCGGCTCGATGCCACCTCCGGTCACCACCGTCTTTTGCCTGCCCCTCGGGTACCGCGGCGAGCTCATGCGGGCCTTCGTGCGGGGATACGGCGTCGATACCCCGTCACTCCTCGCCAGTCACGTGCACGGCGCAGCACTCGGGCATCCCGGGGAAGGCGAGCATTTGAATCGACCTTTCGTTCGGTATCTCGCCTCGAAGACGACCGACGACGCGCCCGGGCATCGTGACGCGGATTCAGCCTCGAAGACGCATTACCTGGTGACGAAAGGAAGGGTCGGCTCTGACCATCTCGGCCTTTATGCGATCCAGGCGTACCGACCGGTCATCGATTATGCCGACTGGAGCTTCACCACCGACGGCAGATGGGAGAAGCTCCGGCTCCCGGCGACCAGCTTCGGCCGCTCACTCGCGTCCGGGGAGACACTGCGGCTGAAGGGCACCCTTCGACTCCCGTCGTCCAGAGAAGGAATCGAGCTCGCCGTCAGTGTCATCGGTGAGGCCCTTGTGCCGGCGGAAGATCCCGCGCGCCCGTGGAAATCAGTCTTCGGCGCCGTCAGCCTCGTCAACGAGCCTCCCTTCCAGGTCACCGGGGCTCGAGTCGACGCGGAGCTGATACCGGCGGCGGCGCGGGTCGCCCGAGAAAATTCGCGGCACTGGATCGTGGAGACCGTGTTCGCCAGCACGGGTCTGCTCCGCGAGGGGATCCACTCCGTCGACGTCGAGGTCCTTGGCCAGGGACGTCTCGTGAGCCTCGATGTTTACGAGGGCCGGTCTTTGCCGCGAGCCGCGGCCTTTCCGAAGGCCTCCAGTACGAACGCGGTCGTCAGCGCGCGCGAGCCGTAGTGCAGCACGGCGCCCTTGTACAGGACGCCGATCGCCCATCCTCCGTCAGCCGCCTGCCGCCTGATCAGCGTGTGGATCGCTCGCTCGACCTCGGGGCCCGACACGCCCGCATTCAGGAGCGCGACGAGGGCCAGCGCGGTTTCAAGATCCCCTCCCCAGGAGCCATCGCCCTGTTGTTGATTGACGAGAAAGGGCACCACGCCCGAGACCGCATCCGCGAGACACGGAGCCGGGCCATCCTTGTAGGCTCGCGACACGACGTACGCATACACGAGCGGGTTCGGGTACCACACGCTGCCTTTCGCGAACGTTTGCGTCCGGGTGGCCGTGGTGAGCCACGTGCAGACTTCCGGCAGCGCCTGACCGGCTCTGGCGAAGGCGAAGAGCACGTTCGCGTTCGCGACGAGATCTTCCTTGCGCTCGTAACTGCCCATCCAGCTGATCTCGGCGGACGGAGCCATCCACGTCGAAAAGAGCCCGGACGAAGTTCGATAGTGACGTAACGCTTCGAGGGCCGCGCCCGGAATGGCGTGGCCGTGCTCCGAGAGCGCTGCCCAGGCCTGCGACGTGTCGTCGACGTCCGGCGGCAGTTTCGGATGGTCGAAGCGAGCCTTCACCTCGGCGTAATAGCGTTCGTCGCTGCCGTAGTAGCGCCAGACGCCCGGAGCTTCGCGATGGGCGATCAGATACCGGATCGTTCGCTGCGCGATCGTGGGCGTCAGCCGGTGCGCGCCGACGAACGTCAGGGAGTGGAGGATCTGAGACGCCGTGAACGGCGTGCGCACGTACTGGGCGCGCGCCTCTTCACCGGCGCGCCAGGCGTAGGTCGGGCTCTCGCCGTCGGGTCGCTGGCTCCGGGCCAGAAACTGGAGCCCGCGATCGACGGCGCGCGCGACCTTCACGTCGAGCGCTGATGAATCGGCAACCGTGTCGGTACGCGGGCCCGCGAACGTCACGGTGGTGACGAGGATTGCCGTGAGGAGGCCCGCGATCAATCGGCCCACGGTCAGAACTGGAAGTAGATGAACTTCGCGCCCGTGTTCGGGGCCATGACCACGGTCAACACGAGCGCGAGCGCCACCGCGACGCCCAGGACAACCGGTTGAATCGGGTTCGGCAGCCGGTGCCACCACGTGTGCCGACAGTCTCTCAACCCCAGCAGCAGCGAGATGGCCACTGCGGCCGCGATGGCGGCGACCGCGCCCCCGACGAGCGACGACGCGGTGATCGCACCCGGTCGCGGGAACAGCATGGCGGCGAACATTGCCCGAGCCTCGGCCATGTTCCCAGCTCTGAAGAGGACCCATCCGAACAGGACGATGAGCTGGGTCGTGAGCCAGCCGAAGACGAGCGTCACGGCTCCGCCGGGGAAACGAACGAAAGCCTGGCGAAGCCGATCCACGGCGAGAACGACGCCCCAGAACGCGCCCCACACGACGAAGTGCCAGGCCGCGCCGTGCCAGAGCCCACCGAGGATCATCGTGATGAGGAGGTTCCGCAGCGTGAGCGGGAGCGTCCTTCGTGATCCGCCGAGGGGAATGAAGACGTAATCGCGGAGCCACGACGACAGCGAGATGTGCCACCGGCGCCAGAAGTCGCCGACCGACGTCGCCAGGTATGGCCCGGCGAAGTTCGGCGGGATCCACAATCCGAAGAGTGCGGCCGAGCCGCGCGCGATGTCGGTGTAGCCCGAGAAATCGAAATAGATCTGGAACGAGAAGGCGAGCATCGTCGTCCACGCCTCGAGGGTGCCGAGCGGTCTCGAGGCGAGCGCCGTGAACCCCGCATCCGCGATCGGACCCAGCGTGTCGGCCAGCAGGACCTTCTTCACGAGGCCGACGACGATGAGGCGGAGACCGTCGCGCGCGAGCGCCGGATCAGGCGATGCCAGCGCGCTCAACGATGGCACGAAGTCCTGAAACCGCTTGATGGGGCCCGCGATATGCGTCGGAAAGAACGCGGCGAAGACGTGGAACTTCGAGAAGGTCTCGACGGGTGCGCTGCCCCGGGAGATGTCGACCAGGTAGTGGATGAACTCGAAGGTGAAGAACGAGATGCCGAGAGGCAGCACGAGGTCCACGAGGGGCGGCCGCCACGCCGCGCCCATCACTTCGACGCTCGAGGTCACGCTCCCGACGAAGAAGTTCCAGTACTTGAAGACGCCGAGGACCGCGAGATCCACGGACACGCACAGCCACGTCACCAGCAGGCGATGGGTCGTCGCACGGAAGACGAGCCAGCCGAACGCGTAGTTCATGACCGCGAGGGCAAACATCATCGCCGCGTATTTCGCGCTCCAGGTCGCGTAGAACCAGTAGCTCGCCAGGACGAGCAGGTGCACCCGCCAGCCCGGCGGAGCGCGCCGCACGACCGCCCACGTGACGGCGAGGAAGAGCGCGTACGAAAGGCTATTGAAGAGCATCGGCGGCGGTGACAACCGTGCGGAGGCGAGCGCCGACCTGTCGGGACAGCTTCTCGGCGCCCGCGACGCTCAGATGGACGACGTCCCTGAAGTCGTGCGGGGCGAACGAGTCGTCCGCGGAGAGATCGTCGACGCTGGCGTGCCCCTCCGTCGCCAGCCGGACGAGCGCGTCGCCAAAGCGAGCGAGCTCGACGGGGACCCGGCCGCGCACGGCGGGATGCAAGGGGAGACCGACCAGCAGCACGCGGATCTGCCGGTCATGGAGGTGCTCCAGCAGTTCCAGCAGCGCAGCGCTCCGGCGTCCGACGACCGCGTAGGGCGTGAACCAGAGCGTCTTCAAGAATGCCGCGTCCCGCTCGACCGTCGCTTCCGCGGTCCGCATCTCGTACGGTCGAGCCAGGTAGCCCCGTCGATGATCGACGGACTCGGACGGGAGCGGCCGCGCCAGTCCGAGGGTCGTTCGTAATTCGCTTCTGTACCGGTACACGCGCCAGGCAGCGGCGATCGTCGACGACAGCACGTCCCGGACCTCCGGAACGCCGATCAGCCGGCCGAGCTCCCACGGGGGCACGATGTCCCGCGCCGCCCCGAAGTTCTGCTCGGTGCGATCTTGCAGCCACCACTGGGACACGCCGATGACCACGGCGCGCGGCGACAGCACGTGGAGCACCCGGTCGGCGACGATGCTCGTCAGCACCGGGTCGGCCGCGCTGAAGGCCGCGTTGTATCCGGGACCACACTCGCAGGTCGCGGAGACGACGACGGGATCGAGGCCCGTGACGGTGCGCGAATCCCCGAGATGGAGCACGCGCGCGTCCCGATAGCGCGACGCGAGCAAGATCTTGCTGCGCGCAAGGGTCGCGTCTTCCAGCCGGAGACGCTCGCCGAGACCGGCCACTTCGAAGAGCGCCCAGTCGACGGCGAACAGCACCAGAACGGCCGCGCTCAGCGCGATGCCGAGCCGCCGGCGAGAGGAGGGAATCACGACGAGGGAGGCCAGCGCCAGGCCGAAGGTCAGCACTCCCACGCCGAGCGCCAGGACGACGATCAGCGACTCGCTTGCCGGGACGACGTCACGAAGCCACGTGAGCACCGCGTAGATCCCCAGAGCCATCGCGGCGGCGCCGACGACGGCCGGGACGAGGGCTCGGCTCCAGTCTCGAATGGCGATGCCGAGCTCGGACGTCGCGATCCAGACGCTGGCGACAGCCAGCGCGGCGATGCCGGCCAGACTTCCCCAGGCGATGCCGATCGGTCCCCACGCGAGGCCGAGGGCCCAACCGATCGCGCAGACGGCCAGGCCGAAGAAGCTGAGCCGGAGCAGCTCCGTGACGTGACCTCGTCCGAGCAGCGACGCTCGCGGGACCGAGAGGAGCGAGCCGCAGAGCACGCGCAGCGCGACGATCTGGACGAACACGACGGCGCCGACCCAGCGAGGGCCGAGGACGAGCGGAACCAGATGCTCGGCGAGCAACGCGAGCGCGATGGTGACTGGAAACGTGATCAACGCCTGCGCCCG
>QHRT01000331.1 GCA_003220195.1 Candidatus Rokuibacteriota bacterium
CAACTCACCGTCGGGACGCGAATCACCTTCGATGCGGCCCACGGCGTCGATGCCAAGGCCGGCGCCGAACAGCCCGTGTGGGATCCCAAGACTGGCAAGTTCTATCTCTCGATCCCGCAAATCGGTACGAGCCCGAAGGACGGCGGGGTCCTGCGCATTGATCCCATCACGGCGATGGTCGAGAAGACATATCCCGTGGAGTTCTGCGGTGCAGCCGGTCTCACCGTCGGCCCGCACAACGATCTGCTCGTCGGGTGCAACGTGGTCTTCGATACGGCGGGCGCCGTGTGGGATCCGACGGGAACGGTGACCGCGGCGCCGAAGAACGTCATTCTGAACGTGAAAACGGGTGCCACCACGGATGTGAACGGTGTCGGAGCCGGGGACGAAGTCTGGTACAACTCCGGCGACGGCCATTACTACTCCACAGGTAGCGGGAGCCCTCTACGGCCGCTCCCTGCTTTGACGGCGCAGGGTTCCACACCGCTGGGCGTGATCGATGCGGACGACGGCACCGTGCTTCAACTGGTGCCGACGTTCAATGTGCCGGCGAAGACGACAGGCCCGTTGACGAGCCAGCATCCTGCCGGGACCTCGCACTCGGTGGCCGCCAACGCTCACAACAACCACGTGTTCGTGCCGCTGCCGGCCAACAACGTCTTCCCCGACTGTCTCGTCGGCTGCGTCGCGGTGTTCGGAGTGCCGAAGAAGGACGACTAGCTTCGGAATCGGCATCGCCGAAAACACGAAGGCTCCGGAGCGCAACAGCTCCGGGGCCTCGAGAGGCTCCGCCTCGCCTTACTTCACGAACGATCGACGACCCGGTCAGCGATACACGCGCGAGCGCTCCGCACCGTCACGCGCGGGCTTCACGCGAAAGGCCAGGCTGATCCGCGGACCGACCGGCTCATGCGTTTTCGGGATCGCGTGCGTGTAGTGGAGCTGCGTCTCGTAGCTCATGACGAACAGGCTGCCGGCGGCGAGGTCGACGTGGAATACACGCCTCGGCGGCTTCGTCGCGCGGATCGTCATCCGGCGCGTGGCGCCCAGTGACACGAGCGCGATGGGGAACCCCACGACGATCTCGTCCGTGTGATCACCGTGCGGCGCCACGCTGTCCCGACCATCGCGGTAGAAATTGAGGCCGACGCTGTTGAACGGGACACCGGTGAAGGCGATCACCCTGCGTGCCGCGTCGCGGATCGCCTCGGGAACACCGCGCTCCTCCGCCTCCAGGCGGAAGTGGGCCTGGAGCCGCGGCACGTCGACGTCACGGTCGTACATCCGGCGCCGCTCGGACTTCCACGGCACCGACTCGCGAAGCTCGGCAAACCACGCTTCCGTAACCTCGGCGGGCAGGAAGCCGGGCGTGGAGACGATGCGTCCCAGCTCGTCATCGACGAGCACGGTCTCGCTGGCGCTGGCGAAGAGGGACATCTGCGACATCGACATCGTGTCCAGAGTATCGCGCACGCCGACTCCTGGCGCCTCGCGTGAGGCATAATGGCCGGCAGGTCGATGACACCAACGTTGCCGAGGCGCCTGGGTTTCTTCACACGTCTTCTCGATCTGGCCGATCCCGCAGAACGGTATCGGCTGGCCACCGCGCAGATCGTCCACGCGGAACGCTGCGGCTTCGATTCCGCCTGGGTCGCGCAGCACCATTTCCACGAGGACGAGGGCGGCCTTCCCGCGCCGTTCGTCTTCCTGGCTCAGGTCGCCGCCCGGACATCGCGGATCCGCCTCGGAACGGGCATCGTCACGCTGCCGCTCGAGCTGCCGATCCGCGTCGCGGAGGACGCCGCGGTTCTCGATCTGACGTCCGGCGGTCGCCTGGAAGTGGGCGTTGGAGGCGGAGGCAATCTCTCGTCGTATGCGGCGTTCGGCCGGGACAGCGCCGAACGTCGCGCGCTGCTCGCCGGGCATCTCCAGATCCTGCGCGACGCGTGGGCCGGACGGCCGCTGCCCGGAGGTGATCGACTCTATCCGGTGAATCCGCAACTGGTCGACCGCGTCTGGCACGCGACCTTCACGGTTGACGGCGCGCGGCTGGCCGGCGCAGCGGGCGACGGCCTCATGCTGTCGCGAACGCAGCCCCGACCGCCACACGCTCCCCGCCTTTCGCTGGCCGAAATTCAGAACCCGATGATCGACGCGTACCTCGAAGCGCTGCCCGAAGGCCGCGAGCCGCGCATCCTCGCCTCGCGCACGGTGTTCGTCACGGACGATCGCGGGGACGCGCGGCGCTTCGCCGAAATCGGGCTCGGGCGGCATCGCGCGCGCCTGATGAGACTGGGCCGCGCGACCGGAGACGGATCGCTCGACGCGATGATCGCCGCGATGGACGTTCATCTCGGCGCGCCGGGCGACGTGATCGCCTCCCTCGAGTCGGACAGCGCGCTCGCCCGCGCGACGGACCTCGCGGTCCAGGTCCATTCGATCGATCCGCCGCATCCCGTCATCCTCAGATCGATCGAGCTGGTCTCGGACGCGGTCGCGCCGGCGCTCGGCTGGGGACGGAATGCTGCGCGATCGAGCGCATCGCCTCGCGATCACGCGCCGGCGTGGCGTTCATGATCGCGCGCGCCATCCGCGTCCGCGGGCGATGACGATGCCGGCGACCGACGTCGACGTCATCGATGCGCTTCTCGGGATCGCACCGGGCTCTCTCCTGGATGCGATTCGCGCTCGTCGCCCGGAGGCGCGCACGCAGGCGCAGGCGACCTACCGCGCGCTGTTCGCGCCGGACGTGCCAGGCAACGTCACGACGCAGGAAAGGTTCGCGGTCGGCGCATTCGTCGCGGGCCTGCACGGCGACGCGGCGATCGTGGCGTTCTATTCAAACGGCCTGGGAGCCAGCGGAGCCTCGGTGAAGCTGCGCGAAGCGGTCGATGCGGCAGTCGCTTCCGCGACGGCCCACGGTCCCTACGGCCACTACCCGGCAGGTCCGCTGAGTCGCGAGAACGTCACCGGCCCGACCTTTCGCGTGCGCCCGGAACCACGCAGCGCGCTCGGTCCGCGTCTCGCCGCGGCGTTCGAGCACGTGCACATGCTCGTTTTCCATCCTCGCGATGCCACGCCCGACGCGTTGAAGTCGTTGCTGGACGCGGGCTGGTCCACGACCGACGTCGTGACGCTCTCCCAGATTGTCGCGTTCCTGTCGTTCCAGATCCGCGTGGTTGTCGGACTGCGCACCCTGGCCGGCAACGTCTGACCCGAGAGGTTCTCGCATGACGGATACGATCCTGGTTCCGCCTCGACACACGGCCCCGGTTCGGTTCACCCGGGCACAGCTCGAATGGCTGCCGTGGCTCGAACCGCTGGCGGTCGACGAGATGACGGAGCGTCACCGGGCCAGTCTGGTGGACGCCGCCCGGCTCCGGTCGCCGTATTTCCGTCTCCTCGCCCGCGATCCGGACGCGCTCGAAGCGCGAACGCGAACCGACAAGGACATCTTCTACAACCCTGACGCCGGCCTCCCGCGGGCCGAGCGCGAGCTCGCGGCCGCCGCGACGTCGCGCTCGAACGGCTGCATCTACTGCGCGTCGGTGCATTCGCGCCACGCCGCGACCTATTCGAAGCGCGAGGCCGACGTCCAGCGCCTGCTCGATGACGGCGTCGGCGCCGACCTCGGCGAGCGATGGAACGCGATCGTCGCGGCCTCCGTCGCCCTGACGGCGACGCCGATCGCGTTCGGGCCAGAGCACGTCGACCGTTTGCGCCGCGCGGGCCTCGACGAGCTCGCGATCTCGGACGTCATCCATGCCGCGGCATTCTTCAACTGGGCCAATCGGCTGATGCTGTCGCTCGGTGAGCCGGCCGCGTCGGCCGAAGCATAACGATCGCAGAAGGCGCAGAGCACCGGAGGCAATCATGAAAGGCGTCGTGTTCCTCGGAGATCGAAAGCTCGAGCTGAGAGAGTTCCCCGATCCGACACCCGGCCCCCGGGACGTGATTCTCGAGATCAAGGCGTCGGGCATGTGCGGCAGCGACCTGCACAACTATCGCGCGCCGGCACACGAGGGCGCGGTGACCGGTGGAATCCGACGCCAGGCGGGAATGATCGCGGGCCACGAGCCGTGCGGCGTCGTCGCGGCGGTGGGCTCGGCCGTCAGCGAGAAGGAGTCACGGGTCGGGCAGCGCGTGATGGATCACCACTACGAGGGCTGCGGCAACTGCAAGCATTGCCGCGCCGGCTGGACGCAGATGTGTCTCGAGGGAACGGTGGTCTATGGCTCGGGTGGCCACGGCGGACATGCGAAGTACATGAAGGTGCCGGTGTCGACGCTGGTGCCGCTGCCGGACTCGCTCTCCTTCGTGACCGGCGCGGCGATCTCGTGCGGCACGGGCACGGCGTGGGGCGCGCTGAAGAGGATCA
>QHRT01000332.1 GCA_003220195.1 Candidatus Rokuibacteriota bacterium
CGACTCAGGCGGCCGCCGACTCGAACAGCAGCGGCGAGTCGGCGCGATGGAGGCGGCCGGCTTTGAGCGCGAATTCCGGACGCAGGCGCTCGGTCGCGGTCAGCTGCACGCCGACGCTGTCCTCGAGGCTCCAGCTTCCGACGTCACGTGCGAGCACGGTGACGTCCGCGGCGACGCCGGGCGCGAGGGTTCCGATCTCGCCTTCGAGGCCGAGCATCATCGCCGCGTTCGCGGTGACCATGCGGATGACGTGCGGAAGCGCGAGACCGAGCGCCAGCAACTCGTTCATGACCTGCACCAGGCTGAAGACCGAGGCGCCGCCGATCGGGCGCGCGGGATCGCGTCGCGTTGCGCCCCGCTCGTCGAAGTAGCCGCCATCCCACGAGCCGTCACCGGGACGGCGGATCGTGTAGCCGTGGACGTCGGCGCCAACGGTGAACGGCACGATCCCGGCGTCGAGGACCGAGCGCGCCGCGGCGAAGCTCAGATGACCGCCGCGACCGATGTCGACCCTGACGCCCTTCTCGACGGCCTCGAAGAGCATCGGGTGGACCTGTCCTTCGCGCGAGACGAACGCCCCCGTGTTCTTCGTGAACGGGTGCGCGATGATGTCGCCGGGATCGAGCAACGGCACCATCTCGGGAACGACGACGTCCGGGTCGATGCGCGTGCCGTCGGCTTCCCTCCACAGACGGCCGAGATGGACGTAGACCGGTACGTTCGTGGCGCGCGACGCTTCCTTCGCGAGCTTCAACGTCTCGATGCCCCAGCGCGAGTAGCCACCGACCTCGGCGTGAGCCTTGATGCCCTTGACCAGGTCGCGATTGCCCTCGATGGCCGCGATGGTCTCGCGCACGTTGACGCCGTGCGGGCCGTACAGCTCGGTATAGCGATGGCCGACCAGGCCGCCGACCAGATAGTTCGAGACGAACGAGAACACGCGCGTGACCGCGGGCTCGACGATGAACTTGCGGAACCCCTGGATCGTCAGCGGAGAGGCGCCGCCCTGGTCCACGACCGTCGTGACGCCGGAGCGGATCCCGACCAGGTCGGGATTCATTCCGAACGCGCCAGTGACGTGCTGATAGACGTGCGCGTGCGTGTCGATCAGGCCGGGCACGACCAGGCGATCGCGGACGTCGAGCGACTCCCGGCCGTCGCGCTTCTCGATCGCCGGCAGCACGGCGGCGATCTTTCCGTCGCGAATACCGACGTCGTGCACGCCGTCCAGGCTCTGTGACGGATCGATCACGCGCCCGCCGCGGAGCACGAGATCGAATCGTGGCGCTGGCGCTGGTGACGTGGGGCGCGCGCGGGGCCGGCGCTTGACGATCTTCGTGCGTTTCATGAGCAGGAGCATAATCCCGCCCTCGATCCGGCGTCCACATCGCCGCTCGCTGTCCTTGCCCGTGCGCCAGCACCCTTGCCGGCGTGACGTCGAGCCGTCGCGACGGCGGGTGATGGACCGTCGAAGCTTTGTTTCGAACGTCGCGGGCGTGCTTGTCGTCGCGCCACTCGCGGTCCACGCACAACCGAAACCGCAGACCACCGTCGGATTCCTTCGGAGCACGCCCGCTCAGCCCTTCACGCATCTGGTCACGGCGTTTCGCGAGGGTCTGGGCGAGACGGGATTCGTCGAGGGGCAGAACGTTGCGATCGAATACCGCTGGGCCAACAATCACCTGGATCGGTTGCCCGCGCTCGCCGCCGAGCTGGTTCGACTTCCGGTGGCCGTCATCGTCGGCAACAGTCTCGCGGCCGAAGCGGCGAGGGCCGCCACGAAGACGATTCCGATCGTGTTCGTGACCGCTGACGATCCGGTAGGGCGCGGCCTGGTCACGAGCCTGAGCCATCCGGGCGGGAATCTCACCGGCGTGACGTTCTTCGGCGGTGGTCAGCTCGGCGCAAAGCGGCTGGAGCTGCTGCACGAGCTGGTGCCCAAGGCCAGCGTCATCGCAATGCTGCTGGATCCGAACTGGCCCGGGTCGAACGCCGAACTGCCGGAGGCGCAGACGGCCGCTCGCGCGATGGGTCTCCGGACTGTACCGGTGCGGGCTGCAAACGAGCGCCAACTCGAACCCGCGTTCGCGGCGATCGTCCGGGCGGGCGCCGGTGCGCTCCTGGTCGCCGGGAGTCCGTTGTTCTCGAGCAACAGTCGACCGCTCGTCGCGCTGGCCGCGCGTCATGCCATCCCGGCGATCTATGATCTGCGCGATCACGTCGCGGCCGGTGGCCTGATCAGCTACTCCGCGAGCTTCACGGGCGCCTATCGGCAGGCGGGTGTCTACACCGGCAGGATCTTGAAAAGGGCCAAGCCTTCCGAATTGCCAGTCCTACAGCCGAGCACGTTCGAGCTGGCGATCAATCTCAAGACCGCCCGGCTGCTCGGTCTGACCATCCCCCAGTCGATGCTGGTGCGCGCCGACGAACTGATCCAGTGACGAAATTCCGCGGCTCGCCCGGCGGTGGAAGCCGCGTTGACGATCGATTCGCGGCCGATCGCCGTCTTGACACGCGCGGCGAACGCAATGCAAGGTGGTCGCCGACACGCGTGGGTTGCCGGCAGTTCGCACATCCTCGAACGCCTGATGAAGGAGCATCGCCCGTGAAACGACCCGTCGCTGCCATCCTGGTCACCCTTGCCGTCGTGATCCTCGTCGGCTTCAGAGTAGAGGCACAGACCGACCCGATCCGCAGCCCGTTGCCCGCTCCGCTCAAGGTGAAGCTCGGCATGACCAACGTGCCCGCGCTGTCGGCGCTGTGGCTCTTGCCGGACTACGCCGCGAAGTACAACATCCAGATGGAGCAGGTCACGTTCCAGCGTTTCGCGGATGCGCGCACCGCGCTCGCCTCCGGCGATCTCGACATCACCGCCTTCGGTCCTCAAGATATTTCGCTCGCGCTCGGTCAGGGCACGAAGACGCTCGTCGGCATCGCGGGCGTCGGCTCCGGCAACGACTGCCTGATCGTTCGCAAGGGCGACGACATCAAGGACTGGAAAGCGCTCACCGGCAAGACGATCGGCGTCGGCGCCGGGTCGATCTCCTGGTTGAAGTTCGCCGCGTCCGTGCAGGAGAACGGCGGTGACTACGGCAAGCTGAAGGTCATCAACGTGATGGGCGGCGGCGGCAATTACCTGAAAGCGCTCCAGGCGAAAGAGATCGACATGGCCGTGGTGTGGCAGCCGTTCTGCGCCCAGGCCATCCTGGACGGGTTCGGCCAGTACCCGACGATCGACCACAACAAGAGCAAGACGGTCGGCGGGCTCATCGCGGTGCTCGCGGTGAATCGCAATTTCATGGAGAAGAACCGCGACGGCGTGCAGCGCCTGGTCGTCGCGTACGTGGACGTGCTGAAGTACGCGCAGGCGAACGCCGACAAGTGGGCGAACATCTACGCGGAGAAGGCCGGCCTGCCGGTTCCGGTGGCGAAGGAGTCGGTCCGCATCACGAGGCTCGATCCCACGCTGCCGCTCGAGTCGATCAAGCGCATCAGCAAGTTCCTCTCGGAGAACGGCGTCATCGCACGCGACGTCACGGCGGATCTTCCGGCGGCGTACACGTACGACTTCCTGAGCAAGGCGACCGGAAAGTCCGCCGCGGAGCTCGGTCAGAACCAGTAGCGGCATGGCCGTTCCAGCGCGCGCGGGCGCCGGGGACACCGACGGATGGCGCGTTCCCTGGTTCGTCGTTCTTCCCCTCGCGTTCCTGGTGCTGTGGACGGTGGCCGTCCAGCAGCGCTGGGTGACGGAAGGCATCGTGCCGTCGCCGGCACAGGTGGCGCGCTCCTGGTACACGTGGATCTTCGGCGCGTCGACGAAAACGCTCTCGCCGTACTCGGGAACGTGGACCGCGAACGTCCTCTACTCGGCGCGACGCGTGTTCGAAGGCTTTCTGATCGCCGCCGCCGTCGGCATCCCGCTCGGGCTCTTCATCGGCTGGCACCGGTTCGTGGCGCGCCTGGTCGATCCGTCGATCCAGCTCCTGCGTCCCGTGCCCATCACCGCATGGCTGCCATTCTCGATCGCCGTCTTCGGCATCTATGACACCAGCGCGCTGTTCCTGATCGGGCTCGGCGCCTTCTACCCGATCGTCGTCAACACCACGCACGGCGTGCGCGACACGAATCTCCTGTTGCTCCGCGCCGCCCGCATGCTCGGGGCACGCGAGACGACGGTGCTCACCAAGGTCGTCTTCCGCTCGGCGCTGCCGTCGATCTTCACCGGGCTGCGCCTCGGCATCGGTGTGGCGTGGACGGCGGTTATCGTCGCCGAGATGATCGCGGTCAAGTCCGGACTCGGATACGTCCTGTGGGACGCGTACTACGTCGGCCGCATGGACATCTGCGTGGCGACGATGTTCTCGGTGGGGCTGCTCGGGTTTCTCTCCG
>QHRT01000333.1 GCA_003220195.1 Candidatus Rokuibacteriota bacterium
ACGCGCTGGCGGTTGACCTCGCGGATCACGTCGCCGCGCTGGATGCCGGCCTCCGCCGCGGAGCTGCCGTCCTCGACGCTCCCGATGACCACACCCTCGGTCGACGGCAGATTGAGCTGCCGCGCGATTTCCGGCGTGACCGGTCGGGCTTCCAGCCCGAGCAACGTCCGTGCGCGCCCTCCGCCGGTGCTGCGGGCTTCACGCTCGTCCGGCGCCTCGCCGACTTTCACGGTCAGTGTTTTTTCGGACTGCTCGCGCCAGACCTTCACGCGCGCGTCCTGTCCGGGACTCGTGAGTCCCACGGCTCGCTGAAGG
The DNA here is from genome assembly GCA_003220195.1 of Candidatus Rokuibacteriota bacterium. GTDB lineage: Bacteria > Methylomirabilota > Methylomirabilia > Rokubacteriales > CSP1-6 > AR8. Next base: position 316 of record QHRT01000333.1, read on the forward strand.
TCCGCGGGCGCCTCGACCTTCTTGCCGTCGTACTCGACGATGATGTCGCCCGCCTTCAGGCCGGCCTTCGCCGCCGGGCTCTCCGCCACCACGTCGGAGATCAGGACGCCCTTCGTGTCCTTGAACCCGAACGACTTCGCCAGCTCGCCCGTCAACGGCTGGATCGAAACGCCGAACCATCCGCGCGAGACCTTGCCCTTGGCGATCAGCTCCGTGTGGACCTTCTTCGCCATGTTCGAGGGGATCGCGAACCCGATGCCCGAGCCGCCGGCGACGATGGCGGTGTTGATGCCGATGACCTCCGCATTGAGGTTCACCAGCGGGCCGCCGGAATTGCCGGGGTTGATGGCCGCATCGGTCTGCAGGAAGTCGTCGAACGGCCCCTGACCGATCTGCCGCGCCTTCGCGCTCACGATCCCGGCCGTGACGGTCGCTTGCAGGCCGAACGGCGAGCCGATCGCCAGGACCCAGTCACCGACCTGCATCTTGTCGGAGTCGCCGAGCCGCGCGAACTTGAACGTGCCCTTGCCGTCGTCGAGACGGAGCACCGCGAGATCGGTCTTCTTGTCCACGCCGACGACCTTGGCCTTGTGCTTCGAGCCGTCGAGCGTGATGACCTCGATCTCGGTCGCGCGCTCGACGACGTGCGCGTTCGTCAGCGCGATGCCCGACGGGTCGACGATCACGCCGGATCCGAGACTGCGCTGCGGGATGCGCTCGGGCTCGGTGCCGAAGAAGCGACGAAAGAATTCCTCGCCGAAGAATTCCTCGAACGGCGTGCGACCCTGGAGCCCGCCGCCCCGCGAGAACGTGTTGATGTTGATCACCGCGGGCCTGATCGCTTCCGCGATCTTGGCAAAGGTCCCCGGCGTCAGCGGAGGGCCCTGCACCAGGACGATCGGGGCCTCCGGCGTCCCGGCCACCGGCGCGGGCAGGCGACCGAGCTGCGCACGGCTCTGAGCGAACAATCCGAGCAGGAGCCCGAATCCGACGGCGGTCACCAGCACACCGACGAACGTCTTGCGCTTGAGCTGCATCATCGTTCGGTCTCCAGTCCCTCGCCGGCGAGGAGCTGACGAAGCCGGTCTCCCTCGAGGGTCTCGGTTCGCTTCAGCTCGGTCGCGGCGGCAACCAGGACGGCCTTCTTGGTGCCGAGAATCGAGCGCACGCGATCGTGCGTACGGTCCAGGATCGCGCGCACTTCCTCGTCGATGACCCGCGCCGTCTCTTCACTGTACTCGCGCTCGCTGCCCCACGACGGTCGCGGGCCCCTGAGGAAGAGCGAGCCCGTCTCTCCGTACGTCGACAGGCCGAGACGCTCGGACATGCCGTACTTCATCACCATCAGGCGGGCGAACTCGGTCGCCCGCTCGAGATCGTTGTGCGCGCCCGTCGAGACCTCGCCGTACACGACCTCCTCGGCGACGCGGCCGCCGAGCAGCACCGCGATCCGATCCTCGAGCTCGCGGCGGGTCATCAGAAATCGCTCCTCCGTCGGCAGCTGGTACGTCATCCCGAGCGCCGCGATGCCCCGGGGGATGATCGTGACCTTGTGGACGGGATCGGCGTGCTCGACGCTCGACGCGACGATCGCGTGACCCATCTCGTGATGCGCGACGATGTCGCGCTCCTTGTCGGACAAGACGCGATTCTTCTTCTCGTGGCCGGCCACGACGCGATCGATCGCCTCCTCGAAGTCGGCCATCTCGACCGCGTTCTTCTCCTTGCGCGCGGCCAGCAGCGCCGCCTCGTTCACGATGTTGGCGAGGTCGGCGCCCGCGAACCCGGGGGTGCGCGCGGCGATGACGCCGAGGGAGACGTCGGGACCCAGCACTACGGCGCGCGCGTGCAACCTCAGAATCGCCTCCCGCCCGCGCAGGTCCGGCTTGTCCACGACGACCTGGCGATCGAAGCGTCCGGGGCGCAGCAGCGCGAGGTCGAGCACTTCCGGCCGGTTCGTCGCGGCCATGATGATGACGCCTTTGGACGAGTCGAACCCGTCCATCTCGGCGAGCAGCTGGTTCAGCGTCTGCTCGCGCTCGTCGTGGCCGCCGACGAAGCCGGTGGCGCCCGCGCGCGACTTGCCGATCGCATCCAGCTCGTCGATGAAGATGATGCAGGGCGCCTTGTCCTTGGCCTGCTCGAAGAGATCGCGGACGCGAGCCGCGCCGACGCCGACGAACATCTCGACGAACTCGGAGCCGGAGAGCGTGAAGAACGGCACGTCCGCCTCGCCCGCGACGGCGCGCGCCAGGAGCGTCTTGCCCGTCCCCGGTGGGCCGACGAGCAGCACGCCCTTCGGGATGCGCCCGCCGAGCCGCTGGTACTTCTTCGGGTTCTTGAGGAAGTCGACGATCTCGACGAGCTCGGCCTTGGCCTCGTCGACGCCGGCGACGTCGTTGAACGTGGTCTTGAGCTCCTTGCGATCGAAGATCTTGTGCTTGGAGCGACCGAACGACAGGGCCTGCGTCGGCCCGCCGCCGACCCGGCGCATCAGGAACATCCAGATCCCGACCATCACGGCGAGCGGAATCACCCAGCCGAAGAGGAGATCCTTCCAGAACGTGGTCTCGATGCGGCCGGCGAACTCGACCTTGTGCTTCTCGAGCTCGGGAACGAGCCACGCCTCGTCGACGCCCGGGATCCGCGTGACGCTGAACATCCTGACGTCCTCGTTCGACCCGAGCCAGCGGCGGAGCTGATCTCCGGTTCCGCCCGGCGGCGACGGCAGCGTCCCGGGCTTCGCCAGGCCGCGGATCTCGCGCTCCGACAGCGCGACTTTCTCGATCGTGTCGACCCGGAGGAGCTCGAGGAACTTCGACATCGGGATGTCGACGGAGCGCGGAGCGAGGAGCCACGACTGGAGGAAGGACAGCACGACGACGGCCACCATGAGGTACGCCAGCGAGAACTGGATTCGCTGGGAGAGGTGGGGCTTCATGCGCGCCATGATTCAAGAGTCATGCTAGCCGTGGGCCCGAGAGGTGTCAAACCTGCCAGACCGTGTTTTCGCTTGACACGACGGGGACATTGGCCTAAAAACACCGGCAGAAAGACCTTGTGACTTTCGGAACAAGCGCGTCTCCAACGCCGTCGCGCGAGAATGCTTCCTCGTTCGGTTCGACGGTTCTCCACGGTCGGTGATTCGAGGAGTGAACGTGACACGGTCGGTTTGGGCGCGCCGCTTCGCGTTCGCGGCGCTGCTCGGCGTCAGCCTGCTCGCGATCCTCGCCGTCCCGGTGGAGGCGCAACAAGCCGCGAAGGAGCCCGCGTACCGCGCGTTCCCCGTGATCGGCTCACGGCTCGCCGTCTGGGCCATCGCGCAGCTCCATCTGAACTTCGCCGCGTTCATCCTCGGCGTGCCGATCTTCGCGGTCATCGTGGAGATCGTCGGCTGGCGCACGCGCGATCCGAAGTACGACTGGCTCTCGCACGAGTTCGTGAAGCTCACGTTCGCCGCGTATTCGACGACGGCGCTGCTCGGCGCGCTCCTGCTGTTCCTCTTCGTCGGTTACTATCCGCGCTTCTGGTCGTTCATGACCGGCATCTTCTATCCGACCTACGGGATCTACGCGCTGCTCTTCTTCGCCGAGACCTTCGTCGTCTACCTCTGGTATTACGGGTGGAACTGGCTCTCCGGATCGCGGAAGTGGATCCACGTGACCCTCGGCGTGCTGGCGAACCTGATCGGGACCGCGATCCTGCTCGTCGCGAACTCCTGGGCGACGTTCATGATGTCGCCGGCCGGGA
>QHRT01000334.1 GCA_003220195.1 Candidatus Rokuibacteriota bacterium
TAGATGTCTTCGCGCAGATCGTTGTTGGGGCGAAAGCCATCCGTTTCGTAATGGAACTGACCGAGGCTGTACGAAAAGTTCTGCCACACCGCCGAGTGCACCGCTTCATCGCCGACCGTCCCGTTCCCTCCGAACAGACCGCTCAGTTGCAGCCCGAAGCGGTTCCGGTTGAAGAGCGGAGTGAACTCGTTGAAGGCCAGCTCGGACGGACCGATGCTGTTCAGGATGAACAGGTTACTCGCGGCCAGCCTCGGCTGGACGGGATTGACGTTGAGCGGTTGCAGCAACTGCGACTGCAGCACTTCGCTCACCCGCGCGATCTCGTGCCGCGGGAGTGTCGGCCAGGAACCGATGCGCCGAGGCGTTGGCCGGATCCGTGTTGACCGACTTCGATCCTTCGGCGAGCGCGAGCTGGCGGAAGCCGAGATCGTCGTAGATCCGCGCCAGGCTCGCGCTCCGGGCCGCCAGATCCTCGTCCAGCAGGAGGCGTGATCGGTAGACCGCGCGGTTGTCGTTGAGCTCGATCGCCCGCTGCAGATCGTGCAGGGCCTCGACTGGCCGGTTCGCGCTTTGCTTTTCGATCGCGTCGTAATACCAGGGCGTCGGGTCTTTCGGATCGAGGTCTTTCGCCCGCGCGAACTCGTCGCCGGCGGGCTTGTCCTGGCGCTCTTCGTAGTACGCCTTGCCGAGATAGCTGCGCACCAGCGAGTTGCCCGGATCGAGGCTGGCCGCGGTCTCCAGTTCTTCCCGACCGCCGGCGACGTCGCCTTGACGGATGCGCGCGAGGCCGAGCCCGAGGCGCGGCAGCGGGTCGGCGGAGTCGAGCGCGGTGGCGCGGGCGAAGGCGTCGCGCGCGCGCTTCGGGTTCAATTCCGCGAGATGGGCGAAGCCGAGTACCGTCTGGGTCCGCGCCAGATCGGGATCGAGCCGCACCGCCTCGCTCGCCTCTCGCACCGCGTCGCGGACTTTGCCGAGCGACAGCCAGATCTCCGCCAGGCGGGCCCGCGCCAGAGCGTTCCGGGGCTCGACCTTGACCGCTTCTTCCAGGCTCCGGCGCGCTCCCGCGAGATCGAAGTTCGCCTGTTGCGCATACGAGCGCGCGATCCAGACGGCTGCCGATCGCGGGAGCAGTTTCACCGCCTCCTCGCCTCGACTCATAGCGGCCGCCTTGTCGCCTTGCACCACGGCGATGACCGATTCGATCGCCCTGCGCCGGCCGTCTCCGTCGGCGAGCTTCCCGATTTCGGTTCTGGCCTCCGCGACGCGTCCGACGGAAAGCAGGAGCACCGCGTGATAGGTCAGAAACGCCGGGTCCGTGATCCCGGGACCGAGCCGATCGAGAGCGGCGAAGGCCGCGGCGACGTCGCCCTTCCGGTACGCCTCGACGGAAGGACGCAGGGATGCCGGGAACGCGTCCGGGCGCGAGTCGAGGACCGAGGGATAGTAGAGCGCCCACTGCACGGCATCGCGAGGCGTGACCGGCTTGATTTCGAGCTTCTGTCCCGTTCGCGCGGTCACCGATTGACCGCTAGTGACGGACACGGTGTCTCGCGGCGTACGACTCTCGGCGGCGACCGTGCCTTCGAAAACCGTCAGGATGGCGCGGTCAGGATCCACGTCGAAGACGAACTCGGTGCCTTCCACGGTCCCGTTCACGAATGGCGTGCCGACCTTGAGGCCCCCGCGAACGCGGCTGATGAAGTGGACGACGCCGCGCACCATGTCGATCCAGGTCCAGGTCGCTCGATCTTCCTTCTCGATCCTGAAGGAGATCGTCGTGTTCTGGTCGAGTCGGAGCACCGCGCCACTCCGGAGGCGGACGACGGAGCGGCTCCGGTCGTGGATCTGGATCGCATCGCCTGAACAGAAGCGCTCACCGGCCTTCGTCTCCAGCCACTGCACGTCGCCGGCGCGCCGTACTTCGATCCGTCCCTGGACCGACAAGACGGTTGCGAGCCAGTCTTCACACACTGCGGCGGCAGCCGCGACCGGCAGAGCCATCAGCACCAGAAGGACCACCGCCGCCGGCAGCGCCACATGGCCTCCAGTCCCGCCAGGCCGTCACAGTGGAGATGGGAAGTCTGGGGATACTGTTCCGACGGCGCCAATCCTGTCAAGCAGCGAATCCTGTCTAGGAGCGGCCGGGATCACCGACTACGACAGGCCGTCTCGAAAACTTACTTGCTGTCGATCCGGAACACCGGCTGCCAGGGCTCGTCCGGGTCACGGTCCGAGAACTCGGCACACGCCTTCAGATAGAACCGAGCGGCTTCGTCGTCCGGCGCCTCGTGGAGGCACGCGTCGAAGGCCGCACGCGCTTCGCGCCAGGACTGACGCTCGTACGCCGCCACGCCTTCGGCCAGGCGCGCGGCGGCCGAACGCTGCCGTTCGGTGGCCTCTTCGTACCGACAGACGATCTCGTGAATGACCAGCGGCTTCGACTTGCCGGCGAGAATGAAGGTGCCGAGACGCCGGGTCAGGAAGCCGCCGAGTTCGCTCACGACGTCATCGGAGGCGAGGATCCGCGTATTGAAACGCTTGTTCAGGCCCTCGATCCGGGCCGCGGTGTTCACGATGTCACCGACGGCCCGGTATTCGTAGTGGTCCAGCGCTCCAACGTGCCCGAGCACCATGTGTCCCGAGTGGAGGCCGATGCGCGTCGGCAGCTGCAGGTTCGTCAATCCCCGGTTGAAGCGATCGACCGCAGCGGCGATCTCGCATGCGGCGTGACATGCCCGGCTCCGCAGCGCGATCTCCGCCTCCGGCGAGGCCCAGATCGCGAGCGCCGCATCACCCACCACGTCGGAGATCGTGCCGCCATGCCGGCGAATCGGCTCGAAGACGATCGCGTAGTAGCGGTTGACGAACCGCGCCAGCTCGTCGGGATCCATCGATTCCGCCAGGCTCGTGTACCGCTCGGCATCGGTGGCGAGGCAAATCCCGTACACCGTCCGTCGACTCGATTCCATCCCGCCGGTCGAGCGAAGCAAATCGTCGATGACCGGACCCGGCAAGTACCGTGAAAAGACGTCACGCATCTGACGTCGCTGTCGGTTCGTCTCCGCGTATCGCCAGAGGATGGCGCCCACGAATGCCGCCGGCGCTTCGAAGAAGAGCGGCGCCGTGATCGGATACCAGGTCTGCGCGACCGAGAACCGGGACACCGCGACTGCCACGTAGGCGGCGCCCAGGCCCAAGAGGGCGAGTGCGCCGCCGCCGGGACTGAGCAGTCCACAGATCACGCCGGCCAGCACGCCGCCGGCGACGATGACGAGAGCGTGCAGCAGGAGTCCGGCCGGCCTGACGTGCTCGTCGTCGACGATGTTCGCGAAGGCTGTTGCCGCGACCTCGGCTCCGCTGATGTCGACGCCTTGCGAGGAGAAGACCGTGTGGAACCCGTCGCGTTGCTCGGGCCGGAGATAGTCGGACAGCCCGACGAACACGGCCGCGCCACGGAGGCCGAGCCGCCGAGGATCCGCGGTGGCTTCGGCCGCCACGACATCGGAATAGGCGATCGTTTTCACCGTCCGCGGCGGGCCATAGAAGTTGAGGTACTCGCTTCCGGGGCCCTCGTATATCCGGATCATGGCCTGGAGGAGTCGACGGCGCTCGGGCGGCTCTGCGCCCACCGCTTCCCGGAGCGCTTTCGCCAGGCCGGGGTCCGACTCGAAGAGCGCCCTCAGCTTGAGGACCGAGAGGTCGACACGGCCGGCCGCCAGAAGAGTCCGACTGCCCGCCGGCAGCTGTGCCTCACGGCCGGGCCGTACCCTGGCGATCAATCGAACGAGGTCGTCGTACGCGTCGGCGCCGAACACCTGGAACGCGACCACCGGAAGGGTGGGGACGCCGCCCGCGACGTTGGTGAACTTCCAGTACTGATTCAGGCGGATCGGCAGCTTTGGCAACGGAAACGGCGCGGAGGCCGCCGCGGCATCGGCGAGGATCGGAAGAGGGGAGAAGAGACGTTCCACTTCGAGCCGCCGGGCACCGCGGTCACGAGGGCCGAGAGGCAGGCTGTCGCGCGCGAGATACTTCGAGAGGACGACGATTCGAGCATCGGCGATCGCGGCCGCGAATTTCCGGTCTTCGTCGTCGGCGCGTGGCTGCTCGAAGAAGATGTCGTACGCGATGACTCGCGCTCCCGCTCGCACCAGGTTGTCGGTGAGTCGCGCATGGAGTGAACGGGGCCACTTCGCCGGATCCGCGGGCAGGTCCAGCGCGTCGGCCGAGAATTTGTCGATGCCGACGACCACGACGTGTTCCGGAGCCGAACGCGTTCCGCGAAGAGCGAAGAGAAGTCCGAGGCCGACCTGCTCCTCGAGCTCCATCCACAGCGGGAGGAGGCTCAGCAGCAGGCCGAGCGCTCCTGTCGCGAGGCCGAGCGTGAGAGCGAGGAGCAGACGCGGCAAACCGGCGCCGGGACTCAGAAGGTCTGGAACACTTCCGCGCTCGAG
>QHRT01000335.1 GCA_003220195.1 Candidatus Rokuibacteriota bacterium
CGACGTCCACGCGCCCGACGACGTTCGGACGGACGACTGCGCGAAACCCGATCCCGCCATTCACGACGAAGTTCTTGGTCGACACGTTGAGGAGATCCCGCGCGACGGCGCCGAGATCGACGAAGGGCGCCACCTCCCAGTCGGTATTCACGTTGAACAGTCGATAGCGGAACAGGCGGATGCGCTCCTCGACGTTCAGGAGGATGTAGCTACTGTCCACGAACCGGTTGTCGCCGTACCCGCGAAGGCTGTTCTTGCCCCCGAGAATGCTGCGCTCGAGAAACGGCACGTCGTCGCCGCGCGCCTGGTTGTAGGCGAGTCTCGTGGCCGTCACGTAGCGCGCCCCGTCGAACGGAAAGAAGCCCTTGATCTCGGCCATGTAATGCCGGTAGTTCGTGCCGCTCCCGAGCGCGGTCGCGCTGAACTCCGCGATCCCCGTCGCGTAGAGGCCGTGCGTCGGCATGTCGGCATTGTCGAGGGTGCTGAAGGTCAGGCCGACCAGCTGCGCATGGGTCGTGAACCCGTCGATCCCGGGGACCTCGGCCGGCGTGAATCGCTCGCGGATCGACGGCAACGACGTCACCGCGCCACGCCCGATGGCGACGTGCCGGAACCGATCGCCCAGCAGGAACTGGATGCCCGGGAAGAGCCGGTACGCTCCCAGCAGGGCGAAGCCCGCTTCCTCGTCGGCGTAATTGGTCTCGTTCTTGGACGAGCTCTGGGACTGGAAGCCGAAGAACCTCGCGGAGCCGTCGCTGAGCACGAAGACCTCGCCGCGCGCGTCGAGCTTTCCACCGAAGAGCGTCGTGTCACGCGCCTTGACCCCGTAGTCGTAGTTGACGTGCTCGGATTGCGACAGCTTCGCCTCCCAGCGCCGTCCCGGCTCCGGATAGAAGGCGCCGAAGAGGCTCACGGTCGTGCCGAAGTGATCGTTGTGATTGATTTGCGGCACGACCATGGTGCCGATCTCGTCCTTCCGGTTGTGCAGCAGGAACGCCGAGAGCGCGCCGAGCGACACGCCCTCGTTCGGATCGGTCTTGATCACGGGCAGCGGGATCGCGACGACCTTCACCGGGTCGTCGAAGCTCTCGTTCGTCAGCGGGTAGGGCAGGTACTTCTGCGGGACCATCGTGGTACAGGCCGTCGTCAGGAGAGAGACGACGAAAGCCAGCCGCACGATCTTCTGTGCGGTCACCACCGCGCTAGTTTCCGTACTGCTTCGCCAGGTACTCCACGATGGTCTTCGCGTCCTGGTCGTTCACGGGGGCGCCGTAGACCTTGATCATCTTCGTGACGACACCGTCCCATTGCCGGGCGTCGCCGCGCGGCTGCATCACGATGTAGTCGGTCGAGTGACAGGAGGAGCACTGCTGCCGGGTGACCTCGACCCCGGGGCCGAGCGCGAGCGTCGCGTACCGGTCGTCGGCCGGCAGCACGATCGTTCGGTCGGCCGCCGCGCCGGCGGAGACGGCGAGCGCGAACGCGACGAGACCGGGGGCGAACGCGCGGCGCATCACGGTCCTCCTCATCTATCCCACGACCAGGTCGACGTGCTCGATCACGTTGCGCAGGTAGCCCGCCGGATTCCAGAGCGGCTGGCGACCCTGTGACTCGCCGATCGCGTTGAAGGCACGCACCACGACTCGCGCGCGACCGGGTCGGGCCGGCGTCCAGGAGAAGGTCCACTCGCGAAACGAGTAGCGGCCGAGATCCGCGCCGAGATTCGCCGCCTGCCACGTGGTCCCGCCGTCGACCGAGACCTGAACCTCCTGGATGCCGTGCCCGCCGTCGAACGCGATCCCCTTCATCGTCACCGGGCGGCCCGTCGGGACGCGGCTGCCGCCCTCCGGCGAGCCGATGAACGAGCGCACGGTCATGCGATTGATCGGCACCGTGCGCGCGGGAGCGGTGCCCGGCGCCACACACCCGCAGGCATTGTCCGGAATGCGGTAGGCCGGCTTCATCCAGAACTTCTCGAACACGTGGTCGATCACCTCGATGTCGGACAGGTGCTTCACCCAGTACGTCGCGTACCAGCCGGGAACGACGAGGCGCGCGGGGTATCCGTTCAGCATCGGCAAGGGCTTCCCGTTCATCTCGTACGCGACCAGGACGTCCGGATCGTCCATGATGCGCGTCACGTCGAGGCTCTTGACGAAGTCGGGGACGGACGGGAACGACGGCTTGTCGAGCCCGTCGAACGTCGCCTGCACCGCGCCCTGCCGGACGCCGGCGGCGGTCAGGATGTCCCGGAGACGCGCACCGGCCCACTCGGCATTCCCCATCGCGCCGTCGCCCCACTGCCCGCCCAGGACGCGCGGCGTGAAGCGCCCGCGGCTGTTGCCCGAGCACTGGTTGACCGCCGTCACCGCGACGCGCGGAAACTTCGTCCGGAGATCGTCGAGCGTCAACTCGAGCGGTCGCTCGACGCGCCCCGTGATGCGGAGCCGCCACGTCGCGAGGTCGACCTCGAGCGGGATCGGGAACACGTGGTAACGGACGAAGAACGCCTCGTTCGGCGTGATCGCGCGGGCGAAGTACTTCATGGGCGTCTCGAGCTGCGGCGGCCGGGACGTCAAAGCGGGCGGCCCGCGAGCACGGCATCGGGCTGGGCCAACGCCGATGCCGGTCTCGAAAGCGCCAGCCACGTGCCAAGCCCGGCGATCCGCTTCACCATCTCTCGACGAGACACGTCACTCACGGCCCGGCCTCCTGGCGCCGTCGCGGAAGGCGTTCCTGATGCGGCCGGATTGTACGACATCTGTCACAGGGTTCCGGTCTCCAATGTCGCGCGCCTGCGGCCGCCGCGGCCTGATCGCACTCCTCCGCCGCGTCGAACGCCGCCGCGGGCGCTGACCGCGGCACGGCCCGCGGGCAGAACGCGACCGGCGGCGCGCCACGCATCCCCGCGACGCCAGACGCGCTTGCTGGCATGCTGGTCGAGTAGCCCGCGCATCCCGGGGTCCGTGCCGTGACAGTGCTCGTCGTGAATGCCGGCAGCTCGTCGCTCAAATTTCGCGTGTTCGACGCGCGCGATCGTGCGGCGCCGCGGCCGCTCGCGCGCGGCACGGTCGAGCGCATCGGCGCCTCCCCACGCGCGACGTTTCAGCGAGAGGGCGACGCGCCGCTCGCGAACGAGATCGAGGCTGCCGATCACGCCGCCGCGCTCTCTCGGGCGCTCGCCTGGATTCGGTCCCTGGAGCTGCCGCCGATCGACGCCGTCGGTCATCGCGTCGTGCACGGCGGCGAGCGTTTTCGACGGTCGGTCCTGATCGACGACCAGGTGCTGGACGCCATCGAGCAGCTCGAGAGCCTGGCCCCGCTGCACAATACGCCCGGCCTGGCGGCGATTCGCGCCTGTCGAGACGCGCTCGGCCAGACGATGCCGATGGTCGCCGTGTTCGACACGTCGTTCCACGCGACCTTGCCCGAGCCCGCGTACCGGTACGCGATCCCGTGGGAGCTGGCGCTCGCCCACGGCGTCCGCCGCTTCGGATTCCACGGCAGCTCGTATCGCCACGTCCTCGCGCGATACGCCGAGCTTGCCGGGGTCCCGATCGAGCGCGTCACGATCGTCGCCCTCCACCTCGGCGCAGGCAGCTCGGCGACGGCGATCAAGAACGGACGATCCGTCGATACGTCGATGGGGCTCACGCCCCTCGAGGGCCTGATGATGGCGACGCGCTCGGGTGACCTCGATCCGTCGATCGTCGGATTCCTGTCGCGCGCCGCGGGCGTTCCCGTCGAGGAGGTGGAACGATGGCTGAACCAGCGCTCGGGAGTCCTGGGCATCGCCGGCACCAGCCACGATTTCCGTGATCTGTTGACGCGCGACGATCCGCGCGCTCGCCTCGCGGTCGAGATGTACTGCTCTCGCGCGCGGAAGTTCATCGGCGCGTATCTCGCGGCGCTCGGTGGCGCCGACGCCGTCGTCTTCACCGGGGGCGTCGGGGAGCACCAGCCCGAGATCCGCGCGAGGATCTGCGCGCACATGGAGTGGTGCGGGCTCGCGCTCGACGAGGAGCGCAATCGCGCGGCGATCGGTTCCGAGTCCGTCATCTCCAGTACGGCGTCGCGGCGGCTGCGGGCGCTGGTGATCCCGACCGACGAGGAGCTCGTGATCGCGCGGGACACGCTCGAATGCGTGAGGACGTCGCCATGACCGACGGGATCGACGAAGCCGCCCACGCGCGCTGGGCTCGCGGTTACGGCCGCATCCGCCACCAGCGCGCGACGCGCGACCGCGTTCGCGGGATGGCCGAGCACCTCGCCGCGGCCGGCGACCGCGGTGACGGTGTTCCGCTCTGGGACCTGCTCGCGGCGGCGGATCGCGTCGCCAGCGCCGCGATGTGGCTCGCGGTCCACGAGACGTACGCGAGGCGCGTCTACCTCGACGGGCGTCCGCTCGCCGCGGACGACTTCAAGCCGTCGCCGGAAGGCCACACCGGCGGCGTCCTGAACATGATCCCGGCGTACGTCGGGTACATGGCGATCAATGCCGCGACCGGTATCACTCGCTCGTGGCTCATGGGCCAGGGCCACTGTGTGGCCGCCATCGACTCGGTGAACCTGCTCCTGGGAAACCTGTCACCGGCGCACGCCGATCGTTACGACGTGTCCGACAAAGGGCTCACGCGGTACGTCAGCGACTTCTACTCCTATCGAATCGGTGATGACGGCCGGCCCGCCTCCCCGCTCGGCAGCCACGTCAATCCGCACACCGCCGGCGGGCTGATCGAAGGCGGCTACCTCGGATTCGCGGAGCTGCAGTACGTCCACATGGCGCTGCCCGGCGAACGCCTGGTGACGTTCCTCTCCGACGGCGCCTTCGAGGAGCAGCGCGGCAGCGACTGGGCCCCGCGCTGGTGGCGCGCGGAGGATTCCGGAATCGTGACGCCGATCATGATCGCCAACGGGCGGCGGATCGATCAGCGGACGACCATGTCGCAGGAAGGGGGCGTTCGCTGGTTCGCGGAACACCAGCGCCTGAACCGGTTCGATCCGATCACGTTCGACGGACGCGATCCGGCGGCGTTCGTGTGGGCGATCTGGGAGATGGAGCAGCGACTCGGCGCGGCCGTGGCGGAGCTCCGCGCCGGACGCGAACGCTATCCGATCCGCCTGCCGTACGGCATCGCGGTCGCGCCGAAGGGCGCCGGGTTCTACGGCGAAGGGACGAACCTCGCGCACAATCTTCCGCTCGGCGCGAACCCGCACGTCGATCCCGAAGCGGCGAAACGCTTCAACGTGCACGCCAGAACGCTCCGGGTCCCGGTCGAGGAGCTGCGCGCGTCGGCCGAAGTGTTTCAGCACCACGACGTGTCCGGCCGTCCGCGCGAGCGCGATCATCCGCTCGCCGTCCGGAACGTCCGGCTGAACGTCGTCCCCGACGTGACGTTCAGGCCGGTGCCGGACGAGCGTCGGGATCCGGCCGGGTGGACGCGCTCGTCTCCGATGACGGCGATCGACGAGACCTTCCTGGCGGCCGTCCGCGCGAATCCCGACTTGCGCCCGCGCGTCGGGAACCCCGACGAGATGAAAAGCAATCGCATGGTGGAGACGCTCGCGGCGCTTCACTTCCGGGTCACCGCTCCGGAAGAGGGCGTGCCGGAGTCGATCGGCGGCGCCGTCATCACCGCGCTCAACGAAGAAGCGGTCGCGTGCGCCGCGCTCGGCAACAAGGGCGGCATCAACATCATCGTCACGTACGAGGCGTTCGGCGCGAAGATGCACGGCGCCCTTCGCCAGGAGATCGTCTTCGCCGACGAGCAAAATGCCGCGGGCCGGCCTTCCGGATGGCTCTCGGTCCCGCTCGTGCTGACGTCGCACGCCTGGGAGAACGCGAAGAACGAGCGCTCGCACCAGGACCCCGCGATGGCGGAAGCCATGCTCGGCGAGCCGTCGGACGTCTCCCGCGTGCTCTTCCCGCCCGACCGCAACACGGCGGCGGTTCTCATCCAGGCGGTCTATCGAACGCGCGGGCAGATCTAGACGCTCGTCGTTCCGAAGGCGGACACGATCCCGGATCTGTTCACGGCGGACGAGGCGGAGCGTTCGATCCGCGAGGGCGGCTTCCGCCTGGAGTGGGTGGGCTTCGAGGTCGACCGGGCGCGAATCATCCTCACGGCGGTCGGCGCCTATCAACTCGAGGAGGTGCTGCGGGCGTCGCGCCGACTCGCCGAACGTGGCGTCCCGCATGCGGTGAACTACCTGCTCGAGCCCGGGCGGTTTCGCAAACCCCGCGGCCCGCGCGAAACCGCGCACCTGGCGCCTTCCGACGTCGTGGCGCGTCTCTACCCCGAGGCCGTCCCGAACCGCCTTTTCCTCGTTCACACCCGCCCGGAAACATTCCTCGGCGTCGTGGCGCCGTTGCACACGGGCCCACACACCATCGGACTCGGGTTCTCGAACCACGGCGGGACGCTCGACGTCCACGGCATGCTCTTCGTGAACCGTGCGACCTGGGCGCACTGCGTGGACGCTGCGGCGCGCCTGTGCGGCAGCGCGCGTGGCGAGTTCCTGACCGAAGACGAAAGCGCGGCGCTCGACGCGCGGCGCGCGCCGGAAGGCGTGATCATCTGACCAACACCCGGAGCCCGGTTGGCCGGAGATGCTCTACAATGCGCCATCCACCCCGGAGGTGACCGATGAACCTCGACGCACCAGACCTCGTCGAGATGCTTCGCAAGATGATCCTGATCCGCGCGTTCGACGAGCTTGCGGTAAAGCTCAGGACCGCCGGGAAGATCTACGGCGCCGTGCATCCGTACGTCGGGCAGGAAGCAGTCGCGGTCGGCGTC
>QHRT01000336.1:0-5849 GCA_003220195.1 Candidatus Rokuibacteriota bacterium
ATCGCGAGCCCGAAGCTGCCGACGCCGCTCCCGACCGCATTGACGAGCACGTCTTCCCACGGCTGGAGCTCCACGCGCTCGATCAGGCAATGCCATGCCGTGTGCCCGGCGAGCGGCAGCGTCGCGGCCTCCTCCCATCCCATCGCGTCCGGAATGCGTTGCACGTTGGCGACCGGCACCTTGCAGTACTGCGCGTGACCGCCGTCGAGCTCACCGCCGAGACGCTTCTGCCGCTCGCAGAACTCGTCGCGCCCGAGCACGCACGGCGCGCAGACGCCGCACTTCACGCGATTCTCGACGACGACGCGATCGCCCTCTTTCCATCCGGTGACGCCGGGGCCGACCCGCGCGATCTCGCCGGCGATGTCGAGTCCGAGAATGCGCGGCAGGCCGCCGGTCGCCGAGCGGCCGGTCGTCCTGAACCTCGGTGACGGCGCGCTCGGATACAGCGCGGTCGGGTTCTGGACGATGGCGCGCTACAACACCGCGGTCCTGACCATCGTCTCGAACAACGAGAGCTACCAGGTCGTGCGCCACAACTGGTACAAGGACATGCCGGACGCGAAGATGTTCCGCGAGAACAAGTACCCTGGGCTCTGGCTCAGCGCGCCGATGGTCGACTACGTCGGTCTCGCGCGCTCGCAAGGCGTGGACGGCGAAGCCGTCACGAGTCCGAAAGATCTGGAGCCGGCCCTCAAGCGAGGGCTCGACAAGATCGCGCGGGAGAACCGACCGTACCTGATCGACGTGTCGGTCCAGCGCGAAGGGATCGGCGCCGAATCGACGTGGTGTTCGACTGTGTCGGCGCCTCGGTCTGGGACGAGAGCT
Organism: Candidatus Rokuibacteriota bacterium; assembly: GCA_003220195.1. Classification (GTDB taxonomy): domain Bacteria; phylum Methylomirabilota; class Methylomirabilia; order Rokubacteriales; family CSP1-6; genus AR8. Next base: position 829 of record QHRT01000336.1, read on the forward strand.
GCGCGAGTCTCAAGCCCGGCGGCCGGCTCGTGATCACGGGCACGACCGCGGGAAGCCAGATCCCGTTCAACCTCGGAGTCTTGCAGGGCCGGCCGCTGACGCTGATGGGGAGCGGCGGCCGCAGCCGGCGCAGCTTCGCGGCGATGATGCACATGGTGCACTATGGAGGCCTGCGCGGCGTGGTCGGACGCACGTTCGACCTGGCCGACGCGCCGAAGGCTCACGAGGTCATGGCCGGACGCGACTTCTTCGGCAAGCTCGTTCTCCGCGTTCCTTAGGAGGGAATGATGGGTGAGATCCTCGGGCTCGGCATCACACACTATCCGCCGCTCTGCTACAAGGGCAACATGAGCCGCCGCATCAACATGCTGCTCGCCGACCCGGGGCTTCCCGAGTCACTGAGGACGCCGGCCGGGTGGGATCCGAAGGCGCGCGAGCAGTGGAGCACGGACGAAGGCGCGCAGCACTCGGATCAGCACCGGAACGATCTGATCCATCACTTCCGGAAGGCGCGCGCCGAGCTGGACACGTTCAAGCCGGACTTCGTGCCGTTCTGGGGCGACGACCAGTACGAGAACTATCACGAAGACTGCGTGCCGCCGTTCTCGGTGCTGGCCTACGACTCCGTCGACGTCCACCCGTGGCGGGACGAGCCAGCCGACACGAAGTTCACGGTCGCCGGCCATCGCGCGGCCGCCAAGCACATTGCCACCTCGCTGCTGAAGGACGGGATCGACGTGGCGTACGCGTACAAGCCGCTTCACGGCGAGGGGCTCGGCCACGCGTTCGTGAACTCGGTGCTCTATCTCGACATGGACCGGAAGGGCTTCCCGTATCCGGTGGTGCCGTTCACGGTCAACGCCTACGGCCGCTACCTCGTGGCGGCGCACGGCAGGCCGCAGACGCCGTCGGAAGCCGCGAAGACCGTGGCCACGACGGAGCTCGATCCGCCCGGTCCGCAGCCGTGGCGCTGTTTCCAAGTCGGCGGCGCGATCGCGCGCGCCGTCCGCGAGAGCCCGTGGCGGGTGGCGCTCATCGCGTCGTCCTCCTGGAGCCACTCGTTCCTGGTCGCGAAGAACTCGCTGATGTTCCCGGACGTCCCCTCCGACAAGAGGTACTACGAAGCGTTGAAGAACGGTGACTGGGGGACCTGGAAGAACACCACGATCGAAGAAGCCGAGGATCGCGGGCACCACGAGCTCTTGAACTGGTTCTGTCTCGCCGGCGCGATGGCGGAGCTCGGCCGGAAACCCGACGAGGCGGTCTTCCTGGAATCGTGGATCACGAACTCCGACAAGGTGTTCGCGATCTTCCGGCCGTAACCAGCGTGAAGCGCAGCGAGAGCCGGATCCTCACGACCCACGTCGGCAGCCTGGTTCGCCCGAAGGAACTGGTCGAGGTGCTCCAGAAGAAGCCCGACGGCCAGCCCTTCGGCGACAGCGAGCGCGCGCTGCTCGCCCGCCACGTGGCCGAGGCCGTCCGGACGCAGGCCGAGTGCGGGATCGACGTCCCGAGCGACGGCGAGTACTCGAAGACCGGCTTCTCGCAATACATCACCGATCGGCTGACGGGCTTCGAGTTCCGCACCGACCTGCCGGGGCGTGGCGGCGGAACGGCGCGGAGCCGCGACCGCAAGAGATTCGCGGACGCGTATCGCGAGATCGAAGGCAGCTCGCAGAGCGCGCCGACCTCCACCGGCCAGCCGCAGCTCCAGATGGTTCACACCGTGTGCACCGGGCCCATCACGTATCGCGGCCAGGCGGCGGTGCAGAACGACATCGCGAACTTCAAGGCCGCGCTCCAGGGTCAGCGTTTCGAGGAAGCGTTCATTCCGGCCGTGGCGCCCGGAACGATCGAGCTGCAGCGCGCCAACCATTTCTACAAGACCGAGGAGGAGTTCCTCTACGCGATCGCCGACGCGATGAAGACGGAGTACCGGACGATCGTCGACGCCGGCTTCATCCTCCAGATCGACGACCCGCGGATGGTCACGGAGTACGACTCGACGGACCCGGCGCCGACGCCCGAGGAGTACCGGCGGTTTGCAACGATGCGCATCGAGGCGCTGAATCACGCGCTCGCCGGTCTGCCCGAGGACCGTGTTCGCTATCACATGTGCTGGGGCAGCTGGCACGGGCCGCACACGACCGACGCGCCGCTCGAGGTCGTCGCGCCGGTGATCCTCGGCATCAAGGCGGGCGCCTTCTCGCTCGAAGCCGCGAACCCGCGGCACGAGCACGAATATCACGTGTGGGAGAAGATCAAGTTCCCCGCGGGCAAGGTCCTGATCCCGGGGGTGATCGCGCACACGACGAACTGCGTCGAGCACCCGGAGCTGGTCGCCGAGCGGATCGCCCGCTACGCGAAGCTCGTCGGGCGGGAGAACGTGATCGCGGGCGTGGACTGTGGATTTGCGCAGGGCCTCGCGACCGCGCGCGTGCACCCGAGCATCATGTGGGAGAAGTTCCGGATGCTCGCGGAGGGCGCCCGGCTCGCCACCCGATGGCTCTGGTCCTGACGCGCGTCTCGCCCGCGCACCTCGTGCGCGTCTCCGCGCACCTCGTCAGCCGTGGCGATCGCAGATCGCGCGGACCGCGTTCCACTCGGCGCCGGTGAGCGCGGGCTCGAACGCGCCCTCGCTCCCGGCGGCGAGCGCGCGCAAGCCCGCGATGCGCTCGTCGGTCGACGGATGCGTCGACAGGTACCGGAACGCGCGCGGCGCCCGCTCCGCCTCCTTCCGCATCGACTCGAAGAACGCAATCATCCCCCGGGGATCGAGACGCGCGGCGCGCAGGAGACGCAGGCCCTCGGCGTCCGCTTCCCCCTCGTGCTCGCGGCTGTAGGCGAGCGTCGCGGCGGCGTCCACCGCGAAGGCGAAGAGCCCCGAGACGTCACCGAAGATGGCGGCCACCAGCACGCCGGTCGAGGCGCGCTGGATGATGGCCCGCGTGGCATGTCGGCGCAGGACGTGCTGCACCTCGTGCGCGAGGACTCCGGCGACTTCCTCGGGGCTGCGAGCACGCTGGAGCAGTCCGCGCAGCACGACGAGATGGCCGCCCGGCGCCGCGAACGCGTTCACCTGGCGGTCGTCGAGCACGACGATGCGAAACCGGTACGGTGACGGCTCCGCCGCGGCGATGCGGCCAAGCAGCCGGTCCAGCGCCGCCTGCCCCTCGGGCGCGGTACATCGGCGATTCGCCGGCGCGAACTGATCCACGATCGTGGCGCCAAGCCGATCCTCCCAGGACACGGGAACCCGGTCGGCCACCACGCGTGCGGCCGCGGGAATCCCCCAGCGATAGAGGATGACCATCAGCACGACGGCGCCGATCGCGGCGCCGAAGACGGTCAGCGCCCAGCGTCGGCCCGCGCGACGGAACCGCGGGGCCGTGACTCCGGAGACGTGGCGCAGGCTCTCGATGAACGCGGCATCCGGAACGACGAGCGCCGCCGCGATTCCGTCCCCGCGCTCGAGGCGCACGGGCTCGCCGGCGTGGAATCCCTGGACCTGACGAATCTCGGCGTACGGCCACCACACGGTGTCGCCACCGTCGACGCTGGCTTCGAGCCCGGTTCGCATGAGCCTGACGACCGCACGCCGCCGCGCGGCGCTGCGGCCGTCGAGGTAGAAGCCCGCCCATTCCAGGCGGGTCGGCTCAGCCAATGCCGACGTCGGTGTCGAAGAACGTCGCCAGGCCCTCGCCCGTGCTGGGCGCCGCCTGAGCGTCCTGCGCAATCGCGTCGATATCGATCGGGCCGTCGAGGGCGAGAGTTTCGCACGTGAACCGGGCGTTGCGGACCTTCACCCATGGCGTCGCGAGGCCGAGCGTCATCAGGAGCAGCACGGCGTTCGCCAGGTAGAGTCGAGCGAGGGCGCCGGGCGTCACCGAGCAGCGAAGCGTCGCGCCCTCGAGCTCCGTGTGGTCCCAGAAGTAGCAGCGCTTCTCTGCGGCGAACTTGATCCAGACCCCGACGACGAGGGCGCCGGCAGCGAGCGGCAGCAGGAGAGCGGCCGCCCCGAAGAACAGCGCGCTGATCCACACCGTCATGAACGCCGTGAAGAACACCGCGAACGCGCCGACCAGGCGCAGGTACGCGGTCATCAGCCCCGAGGCCTCGCCGGTGAACCGGAAGCGCGCGTTTCCAAAGTACGAGTGGTCGGTCAGATACTGCTGCTTCCTGACGAGGAACACCGGGTAGTAGAAGCCTGCCGTCAGAAAGATCAGGATGCTCCATCCGACGAAGCGCGCGACGAACGTCTTCGCGTCGCCCCGGAACGAGAAGCGAATGCCCCGCCACGACGTGCGGCTGAGTCGGTACCGCCGCGCGCCGACGATGGCGAGCGGGGTGAAGAGGCCAGTGAGCACGGTCGCGCCGAGCTTCCCGAGCTTGGTGGCCATGAGCCCCCAACCGAACCATCCGGGAGCGTTGCTCAGGAGGATGATCGGGATGATGAAGAACACGACCGCCTTGGCGAATCCGACGAACAGCTCCTCGCCGGTCCCGTGATAGGCGAACCGGTCGCCCTCGATCTCCGTCTGGCCGTAGAGGTAATGGCGAACGCGGGTCTTCGCCCAGAAGTAGTACACCCCGAGGGTGGCGAGCGTGAGGAAGGCGCAAACGATCCAGATGCTGAAGAGGTCACGGCCGGCTCCGTGAAACGCAAGGAGCCGGCTCTCCGAAGCTCGCCAGGAAGGCGAGCCGTCGCCTCCTGCCTCACGTCTCGGTACAGGAGTCCAGACGATCGGGGCGCTGGCCGCAGGCACGGCGGGCGCCGCGGCACTCTTCCGGCTCGGGTCGTGCCCCCTCTCGGCGAGGTACCGGTCGTAGAGCGAGATGACGAAGCCGCAGCCTGGGCACTGGTCGCTGCCGACCGCCGGCCGACCGCACTTCGGGCAGGTGTCCGCCATGGTTCAACTCCAAACTGGCGCCGGGTGTGTCTCACGGCGCCGCCCCATTACGCGTCACGACGCTTTCCAAAGTCAATGATGCGCGGGCGGCGCCCGATGATGAGCGTCGAC
>QHRT01000336.1:5955-6349 GCA_003220195.1 Candidatus Rokuibacteriota bacterium
GCCACGTTCCGCAGGTGTGGCTGAAAGAGCACGAAGACGGTGCCCCAGGGCATCCACATTCTCAGGACCTGGTCGTGCTCCCGGTCCACGATCCTCCTGGCGGTCGCGCGCTGCTCGGCCAGGTCGGCTGTTTGCCGGAGCTTCACCGTCAGCTCGTCGATGACCGGATCGTTGACACGGAAGAAGTTCTTCGTCGATTTCGAGTGCATGAACGCGTACGTCCGCTCGTCCAACCCGACCGCGTGGCCCGACTGGAAGCCCCAGGCCATCCCGTCCCACTTCCCCTCGACGTAGCGCCCGTAATAGGTCGTGTAGTCGAGCTTGTTGATCTTGACGTTGATGTTGAGGTTCCGCTTGAGATCCTGCTGGACGAGCTGGACCTGGGAGGTCATCT
>QHRT01000337.1 GCA_003220195.1 Candidatus Rokuibacteriota bacterium
CGGACGCGCGGCAACCGTGCTCGACGCGGAACCGCCCGGCCAGGTCGCCGTGTTCGGGGATCAGTGGATCTATCCCGCGTTCGGAGAGCGACGCCATCTGGTGCCGGTCCGCCTCGACCGCGACGGGCGCGTTGCCCGCGCGCCGATCGGCGACGCGATGGAGCCGGGCGAGCCTACGGTGGATCCGCGCACTCTTCGGGCGAACCTCGACGCCGCGGGAATCGGGCTCGTCGTCGTGGTGCACTTGCCGCATCCCGGCCGATCGCCGGAACGCCCGGGGCAGCACGCCGCGCTCGCGTCGCAGCCCGACGCGCGGCTGCTCTACGAGGACTCCGGTGTCGCGATCTGGCGGCTCGGCCGATCGCGATGAGGATCGTCCGAACGGCGTAGAATCGCCCCGAGGAGCGAGACCCCATGGCGAAGAACGGCTTCCGCGTGCTGGACAGCGACATTCACATCATCGAGCCGCCCGATCTGTGGGATCGCTACATCGACGCGCCGTTCAAGCATCAGGCGCCGCGGGGCTTCGCGGAGTGGGTGCTGGATCTCCGGATCCAGATCGAGGGCCGCCTGATGCCGGACGGCGTCACCTATTCCGGGCGCGGAGTCGGACACTCGGCCGCGCGGGACCGCGAGCGCTTTCGTCCGTTTCACGACCGCGGGTGGAGCGCCGCGGCTCAGCTCGACGGCATGGACGCCGAGGGCATCGACGTCGGCGTCGTGTATCCGACGCGCGGACTGTTCGCGCAGTCGATCGACGGCATCGATCCGAAGCTCGCCGCCGCCATCGCGCGCGCCTACAACAACTGGCTCTACGACTTTTGCCAGACCAACCCGCAGCGACTGATCGGCGCGGGCATGATCTCGCCGTTCGACGTCGACGACGCGGTGACCGAAGCGCGGCGCGCGGTGGGGGAGCTCGGGTTTCGCGGCATCTTTCTCCGCCCGAACGCCGTCGCCGGACGCAACTGGCACGACCCGTACTACGAGCCCCTGTGGAGCGAGCTCGAGCAGCTCGACGTGCCGCTCGGCTTTCACGAAGGCCTCGGCGGATTCCTGCCGTCGGTGGGCGATCAATTCGGCCGGAACATCATGCTGCGGCACACGGTCTGTCATCCGGTCGAGCAGATGCTCGCCGCGGTGAGCTTCTGCGGCGGCGGCATCCTCGAACGCCATCCGCGGCTGCGCGTCGCGTTCCTCGAGGGCAACGCGAGCTGGCTGCCGTTCCTCCTCTGGCGGCTCGACGAGCACTGGGAGTGGCTGGGCGACGTCTTCGCGCGCGACCTCACGATGGAGCCGAGCAAGTACTTCACGCGCCAGTGCTTCGTCTCGGTCGAGTGTGACGAGGAGCCGATCCGGGGGGTGCACGAGCTGATGGGCGTGGCGAACGTGGTGTTCTCCACCGACTTCCCCCATCCCGACTGCAAGTACCCGGGCGCGGTCGAGCGCTTCCTGGAGCTCCCGATTCCCGACGACCCGAAAAAGCAGATCCTCTGGGACAACTGCGCGAGGTACTACGGCCTCTGAGGGAGAAGCGGGGGCGCGAGGCCCCCGCTCGCTCGCGAGTTCAGACCACCCGGATCGACTGCCGGAGGTCCCGCGCGAAGATGTCTTTGGGTATCATCGCGTGGACGCCCTGGTTCACGTCGACGACCTGCGTAATGCGGAAGTTCACGGCCATGCTCGCGAGCCCGTAGGCGTCGTGGCGCGAGAGACTCGCGCGGCGGCTCAGGAACGCGATCGTGTTGCGCAGCGCGATGCGAAACGCCTCGTTCAGGTCGCGATGCGTGCCAAGCGCGATCCAGTGCGTGTCGGTCTCGGCGAACGGCCACTCCCAGCCCGGACGCTCGTGGAGCTGCACCTGCACGCGGACCTCCTTCATGCCGGTCTCGAGCGCGGTGAGGTTGACCTCGCCGTCCGCCTGGAGCGCGTGCGAATCGCCCGTGAAGATCTTGCCGCCGGGCTGCCACACGGGGATGTAGAGGATGCTGCCCTCTTGCAGCTCCTTCAGGTCCAGGTTGCCCGCGTGCTGTCCGGGCGGGACCGAGCTGACGACACCGGGTCCGATCCGGCCGGCGACGTCACGATCCTCGGGCGCCGCCAGGCCGAACGTGCCCTGGAACGGTCCGAGCGGCAGCGTGATCGCCGGCGAGAACTTCGCGACCTTTCGTGCCGCGTCGATGTCGATGAACCGGATCGAACCCTCCGGAATCTCGTCGGGCAGCGCGCCGGTCTTGAGCTCTCCGGGGTTGTTGAAGTTCGCGCCCCAGTCGAGCGGCGTCAGCTTGAGGAAGCGCACCGCGAGCATGTCGCCCGGTCGTGCGCCCTTGACGCCGACCGGTCCGATGATCGAGTGCGGTCCCTTGCCGGGATTCTCCCGCCGCCATTGGGCCAACTGCGCGACCGAGACGCCCTTCTGAAAGCGGTTCAGGAAATGCGTCCATGTGTTCGGATACACGACGGTATCGCCGGAGTCGATCTCGACGACGTTCGCGCGCGTTCCATCGAACGTGCCGAGCTGCACGGTCTGCTGATTGGACTCGACGGTGTGCGTGCGTCCACCCGGCGCCGCGGTGGCGCCGCCGCCGCCACGCATGCTGGCGCACGCGGCGAGCAGGCTCGTGGGCGCGATCGCGGCGAGGAAACTCAGGACACCCCCGGCGCCGACGAGGCGTCGTCGAGAGACGCGATAGGTCGCCGCATACGGCTCCAGCGCGTCCTGGTTCAGCTCGTCCATGTGCTGGAGGCGATCCCGCGTCTTTCCCGTCAGCGCCGCATCGACGGCGTCGGGCTCGACCATGTACTCGCGACTGCCGTCGTCGCCACATCCGAGCAGACCGCCGCAAGGTCGAAATCGCTGCCGAGTGTCGTTGCTCATGATCAACTCTCCGGTCGTTCGAGGATCCAGGGACCGACGGCATCGCCGGCTTCTTCACGCGACGTCGGAATTACTGCACCCGGGGAGTGCGCGAGTCAAGACCTGCGGCGCGTCGCGGCACCGTTCGCAAGGGCGAGACAGCGGTCGGCGCGACGGCCGAGCCGCGCGACAATCAGCTCATGAGCATCCTGGACTTCTGGGTGAACCGCGTGAGCGCCGCCGTGCGGTCGGCGGCAGAAGTCGGCACTCTTCCGGCGGCCGCGCATCGGCCCTGGCCCTTGCCGGAAGATCCGTGGATCATGATGCAGACCTGGGAGAATCTGCTGTTCGCGCACTGGCCGCTGCCGGCGGCGACGCTGCGTCCCCTCGTGCCCGAAGAGCTTCACCTCGAGACGTTCGACGGATCAGCGTGGCTCGCGGTCACTCCGTTTGTCATCGGCGAGCTCCGTCCCCGCGCGCTGCCGGCCATACCCGGTCTCTCTCGCTTTCCCGAGATCAACGTGCGCACCTACGTGCGAGTCGGCGACAAGCCCGGCGTGTTCTTCTTCAGTCTCGATGCGGGCAGCCAGCTCGCCGTCACCGCGGCGCGGCGGCTCTACAAGCTGCCGTACCATCCGGCGCAGTTCGAGATCGAGGAACGCGACGGGTGGTTTCACTACGCGTGCCGCCGCACGGGTGGCGGCACCGCGACGGCGGAGTGTCACGTCTCCTATCGCTCGCGGGCTCCGGTGAAGGAGCCGACTCCGGGCGAGCTCGACCACTGGCTGACCGAGAGGTATTGCCTGTACGCGGTGGATCGTGGCCGTCGCGTGTACTGCGCCGAGATCCATCACAAGCCGTGGCCGCTCCAGCTGGCGGACGCGGAGTTTCGCGTCAACACGATGACCGCGCCGCTCGGCGTGCGACTCCCGGATATCGCGCCGCTGATCCATTTCGCGAAACAGCTAGACGTTCACGTCTGGGCTCCGCATTCGGTGGAAGCGTAGCCCGCTGCGGAGTCTGAACACCGCGAGCGACCTTCCTTCGAGCTCGTAGCTCGCGCCCGGCCTGAGCGGCCGGTGGCGGCGCCGCCCGTCACGCGTGCGCGTGTCGAGGATGAGCTCCCAGCGCACGGCGCGTTGATGCGCCGGCAGCACGAACGACAACCGCTCGTGATACGCGCTCAGCAGGATCAGGAACGTGTCGTCGACGATGCGCTCGCCGTCCGCGGCCACGTCCTCGATCGCGTCGCCCGCCAGGCGCAGGCCGAACGCGCGCGTGTGGGGATTGGCCCAGTCCTCGTCGGTCATCTCGCGGCCGTC
>QHRT01000338.1:0-1417 GCA_003220195.1 Candidatus Rokuibacteriota bacterium
TGCTGCGTGGCGGCGCCGTGCTCACGATGGACGATGCGGATCGAACGATCCGCGACGGCGCCGTGCTGATCGACGGCGATCGCATCCGCGCCGTCGGACCGGCCGAAGATCTCGCCCGGACCGCCGGGATCACGCGCACGATCACCGCGGCAGATCACCTGATCCTCCCGGGTCTCGTCAACGCCCACAACCACTGCTTCCAGACGCTCTACCGCGGGCTCGGCCGCGACCGCTCGCTCGTTGACTGGTCGACGCAGACCATCTATCCGCTCTCCCGGTGGCTCACCGCGGCTGACGCTGGAGCCGCGATGCGGCTTGCGTGCCTCGAGATGCTCCAGGGCGGCACGACGACGTTTGTCGACAGCCACTACATCCACGTCGATCCCGGGACGTTCGACGCCGTCGCGCGAGAAGCGCTCGGATCCGGGATGCGTGCGCTGCTCGGGCGCGCGGCCGTCGACGCTGCGGTCGTCCCCGAGCCGTTCCGCGAGAAGCCGGACGTCGCGCGGCGCGAGACCGAGCGCGCGATCGAACGATGGCATGGCGCCGGCGACGGCCGGATCCGCGTGCGGCCCGAGGCGCTCAGCGAGCGAACGGCGACGCCGGCGCTGATCGCGGCGATGGTCGCGACGGCGCGGGCGGCCGGCGTCGGCTACAACATGCATCTCGGCGAGTCGCGGGCTGCGGTGGAGCAGGTGCGCGGTGAGCACGGCAAGAGTTCGCTCCGGCTCGTGCACGATCTCGGCGGTCTCGGCGAGGACGTCCTGCTCGCGCACGCGATCTGGCTCGAGGCCGACGATCTGGACCTGCTCGCGTCGACGCGGACGAACGTCGCGCACAATCCGATCAGCAACCTGTACGTCGGCAGCGGCGTCGCGCGCGTGCCCGAGATGCTGACGCGGCGGCTCCACGTCGGGCTCGGCACCGACGGCGCGGCCAGCAACAACAACCTCGACATGTTCTCCGTGATGAAGACGTGCGGCCTCGTGCACAAGGGCCAGAAGCTGAGCGGCGCGGCGATCCCCGCCGAAAAGATTCTGCGCATGGCCACGCGCGAGGGCGCGGCCGCGATCGGGCTCGGGGACGAGATCGGCTCGCTCGAGCCGGGCAAGAAGGCCGACGTGATCGCGGTGTCGCTCGAGCGCCCCGAGCTCGTGCCCTGTCTCGACGCTGCCGAGTCGCTGGTCTACTCCGCGGGGCCCGGATGCGTGGACCTCGTCGTCGTGGACGGCGAGGTGCTCGTCGAGGCGGGCCGCGTGCGAACGCTCGATGCCAACGAGGTGCTGCGCGACGCGCGGGCGGCCGCCGAGCGCATCGCGCGAGCGGCCGGGCTCGCATGACCGTAGCGACCCCAGGCGTTCCGGCTACAGGTTCGGGACCAGGTATCCTTGAACGAAGCCTATCCCGTCTAGAGAAA
>QHRT01000338.1:1544-6381 GCA_003220195.1 Candidatus Rokuibacteriota bacterium
CCGTGGTCGGCGGCGTGACGACCGTGCTGCCGTTCGTCATCACGCGCGGCTCGTACGCCGACGTGCTGGCCGACATGCAGCGCGCCGTCGCGGCCGAGAGCCTGGTCGACATGGCGTTCCACGCGATCATCATCCGCGAGTCCCAGATCGCGGAAATTCAGAGGATGGCGGGCGAGTTCGGCGTGCGCGCGTTCAAGACGTTCATGGCCTACAAGGGCCGCGAGATCTCGCCGAGCGGGATCCAGGGCATGGGCGACGCCGAGATCTTCTCGGTCTTCCAGGAGGTCGCGAAGATTCCCGGCGGCGTCGCGATCGTGCACTGCGAGAACATGGAGCTGATCGAGCTCCACCAGAAGCCGCTCATCGCGGCCAATCGGCAGGACACCGCCGCGTGGTCGGACGGGCGCCCGGTGTTCGGCGAGCTGGAAGCGATCCGAAGCATGGTCGCGTTCGCCGAGGCGGCAGGCGTGCAGCTCCTGATCCCGCACATGGGCATCGGGATCGGTTCCGAGATGCTGCGGCAGAAAGCGTCGGGACGGGGCCGCGTCGCGACCGAGACCTGCCCCCACTATCTCGCGTTCGACAAGGACACCGACCGCGGCGTCATGGGCAAGGTCAATCCCCCGCTCCGGAGCGCCGCGCACGCGGACGCGCTGTGGGAACGGCTCACCGACGGCACCGTCGACGTGATGGGCTCGGATCACTGCCCGTTCACGAAAGCGGTGAAGGGGAGCGATCTCTGGACCGCGCGCGCCGGCATCACGGGCGGCAGCGCGATGATCCTGCCCGTCCTGCTCACCGGCGGCGTGAACCGGCAGCGATTGACGATCGAGCGCCTGGTCGAGCTGACGTCAACGAACGCGGCGCGGCTCTTCGGCCTCTATCCGAAGAAAGGCGCGCTCGAGGTCGGGTCCGACGCGGATCTCGTCATCGTCGATGTCGACCGCCAGGTGAAGGTCGATCTTCCGACGCTCCATTCCGTCGTCGATTTCACCCCGTACGAGGGGTACGTCGCGCGGGGCTGGGCCGCGACGACGATCGCCGGCGGCCAGGTCGTGTACGACGGCGGCGAGGTCGTGGCCGAGCGCGCGCGCGGCCGTTACCTGGGGCGAGGAGGTCAGCCGTCGTGGTGAGCTTCGGGCTGATGCTCCGGCCCGGGCACTTCCCGCTGCCGCACATGCTCGCGGCCATCAAGGTCGCCGAGGACGTCGGCTTCGACCACGTCTGGTTCGGCGACTCGCACGTGATCTGGCACGAGGTCGCGCCATATCTGACGGCGGCGGCGATGTCGACGACGCGGATGCGCGTCGGCCCGCTGGTGTCGAACCCGGTCACGCGTCACCCGACGGTGGTCGCGAGCATGCTCGCGACCGTCGCGCAGCTCTTCGACGGGCGCGCCGCGCTGGGGATCGGCCGCGGTGACAGCGCCGTCCGCACGCTCGGCCTCTCGCCGATGAAGCTCGCGGAGTTCCGCGACGCGCTCAGGCTGATGCGCCGGCTGTGTCGCGGTGAGGCGGCCGAGCTCGCGGGAACGGCGATTCGCTTCCCGTGGCTGACGCACACGGTACCGGTGTTCCTCGCCGCGTACGGGCCGCGCGTGCTGGAGCTCGCCGGCGCCGAGGCGGACGGACTGATCGTGCAGCTGGCGTCGCCGGACGTCACCGGGTGGGCGCTGCGCCACGTGCAGGCGGGCGCCCGCGCGGCGGGCCGGAAGCTCGACGGCTTCGAGGTCGTCGCCGCCGCGCCGACGTACGTCTCCGCCGACCGCGAGCACGCGCTCTCGCGCGTCCGGGGATTTCCCGCCACGGTCTCGAACCACGTCAAGGACCTGCTGCGTCACTACGCTCCGTCAGAGCTTCCGGCGGACCTGGTCGAAGGCATGGAGCGCGTCGCGGGCTACGATTATCTGAAGCACGGGCAGCCCGACGCGCCGCACACCAGGGCCGTCACCGACGACATGGCGGAGCGCCTGACCCTGATCGGCACGCCCGCACAGATTCGCGCGAAGATCGAGCGGATGGCCGCCGCCGGTGTCACGCAGGTGTGCCTCTACCTCTCGATCGTGGAGCCCGAGTTCCACTTCTCGACGCTCGAGACCTACGGGCGCGAGATCGTGCCGCACTTCCGGTGAGGGTTCGAGCGCGCTGTATAATCCCGCGCTGTGAAGCGGGCTGACGACCAGTTGCACGTGCTGGAAGACGGTCGCTCGATGTGATCCAGATTCAGGGCGTCCACAAGATGTTCGATCTCGCCGACGGAGGCACCTACGCCCTCCGCGACGTAAGTCTCACGATCCGCGAGGGCGAGATCGTCTCGCTGATCGGGCCGAGCGGGTGCGGCAAGACGACGCTGCTCTACTGCATCAGCGGGCTCGAGTCGATCGTCAAGGGACGCATTCTCTTCGACGGGACGCCGGTGGAAGGCCCGCGGAAGGGTGAGGTCGGCCTCGTGTTCCAGAAGGCCGTGCTGCTGGACTGGCGCACGGTGATGGACAATGTGCTGCTGCCCATCGAGGTGTTCGGGCGTCCGCGCGCACACTACGTGGACCGGGCCAGAGAGCTCATCGAGCTGGTGGGCCTCACCGGCTTCGCCGACTACCTGCCGGGCAAGCTGTCGGGCGGGATGCAGCAGCGCGCGGCGATCGTGCGCGCCCTCATTTTCGAACCGCGCGTGCTGCTGATGGACGAGCCCTTCGGCGCGCTCGACGCGCTGACGCGCGAGCACATGAACATGCTCCTGCTGCGCGTGTGGGAGCGGACGGGCAAGACGATCGTGTTCGTGACGCACGACCTCGAGGAGGCCGCGTTCCTCTCGGATCGCGTGGTCGTGATGACGAGCCGCCCTGGCACCGTGCGGGAGATCGTCAGCGTGCCGTTGCCGCGGCCCCGCACGATCGACATGCGCTACTCGGAGGACTTCGTCCGGCTCGCGCGCCAGCTCCGCGGGCTCCTCGACGTCGATCTGCCGACGGCCGCCGTCGGGTAGCGGCGTCCACGTGGCTCGTCGCGCCACCGACCTTTCGCCGCTGGTCCTGGGCGACGATCTCCGTCCAACCGTCGACGCCGCTCGCCGTGCACGCCGCGCGCGCCGGCGGCGTGACGCCGTCCTTCTCAACGTCACCCGCGCCGCCGTCCTGGTGGCGGCGCTCGTCACGTGGCACCTGGCTTCGCTGACGACGTCACCGCTGATCCTGCCGGGGCCGATCCCGGTCGCGACCCAGCTCGTCCGGAGCGGAAGCCTGATCATGACGAACCTGTGGGTGACCCTCACGGAAATTGTCCTGGGGTTCGTCGGCGGCAGCCTCATCGGAATCATCACGGGCACGGCGATTGCGCACTCGCGCCGGCTCGACGGGATCCTGCGCCCGTACATCGCCACGTCCCAGGCGGTGCCGAAGGCCGCGCTCGCCCCGCTCTTCGTGCTGTGGCTGGGGTTCGGGCTCGGCCCCAAGGTGACGATCGCGGCGCTGATCTCGTTCTTCCCTTTGCTCGAGAACACGATCGTGGGCCTGCGTCGCGTGGACCCCGATGCGCTGAAGCTGTTCGCGTCGCTCGGCGCTCGTCCCTGGCAAGTGTTTCTCAAACTTCGTCTGCCCCACGGACTGCCGTACATCCTCACGGGACTCAAGGTCGGCGTCGTGTTCGCCACCGTCGGCGCGGTCATCGCGGAGTTCGTGACCGCCAACAAAGGGCTGGGCGCGCTGATCATGCAGGCGCAGGGAAACTTCGACACGCGGCTCATGTTCGCGGTCATCATCGTGCTCACCGTGATGGGCGTGATCCTCTACGAGCTCTTGCAGCTCATCGAGCGCTGGGCGCTCCGCACCTTCAATCTGGGCGAGGGTCACATCGACCCCACGAGAACGGAGTGGAACCCATGAGACGCCGTGTCCTCATCGCGATCGCCGTGCTGCTGCTCGGAGCACTGGTGGCGCCGCTCGCGCCGCACGCGCAGGGCCGGGTCAAGGTCCGCTACGTGCGGCCGTTTGCGCCGGATGTCAGCATCGCCTGGTACTACGTGGCCCTCGACAAGGGCTACTTCCGCGACGCGGGCATCGACACCGACGTCGTCGTCGGGACGCTCGGCTCCGGCGGCGCGCTTCAACAAGTAATTGCGGGCGCCGGCGAGTTCGCCAGCGGACCGCCCGACGCGATGCTGAATGCGGTCGGGCAGGGCGAGGCGCTCATCGGGTTCTGGCAGTGGATCAAGGGCGGGATCTTCGGCATCCAGGCCCGGAAGGATCGCGGCATCGCGAAGGTCGAGGATCTCAAGGGCAAGACCATCGGCGTGCTCGGGATGGCGAGCGCCACGCGCTACGCCCCGCTCATGATGCTGGCGCGCGCCGGGCTCAAGGAGAGCGACGTGAACATGGTGGTGCGCGCGGACAGGTCGACGCGCTGGGGACCTGGGACGTTCCGAAGTGGGTGGTGGAGACGACGGCGGGCGATCCCGCGTTCCGGAGCCAGCTCGTCTACTTCCCCGCCGTCGATTACCTGCCGGACATCTTCACCACGACGAAGAAGTACTACGACGCCAACAAGGACACGCTCGTGAAGTTCCTCGTGGCGATGCAGCGGGGGAATGCCGACGTCGCCCGCGACATCGACGCGGCCGTGAAGATCACGGCGAAGTACTTGCCGAGCGTGGCCAGCGCCGACCCCGCCGTCATGCGCAAGACCGTCGAGATCCGGTCGGCGTCGCTCTCACCGGACGGCCGCTTCGACTACGCCGCGTACGAGCGAGCCCTGCCGCTCTACGCGGAGCTCGGGCTCGTGAAGGCCGACCCGAAGGCGATCAAGCTCAGAGAGGTGCTCAGTCACGAGCTGCCGGACCTGGT
>QHRT01000015.1 GCA_003220195.1 Candidatus Rokuibacteriota bacterium
CGGACCTGGTCTTCACCGGGATGATGGCGTACCGGCCCAACTACGACGGCATTCTCTATTTTCTCGACGAGATCTTTCCGCTGATCCGGGCCGTCGTGCCGGCTGCGCGAATCCACATCGTCGGGCACCGCCCTCCTCCGAAGCTTTGCAAGAGAGCGTCGGACCACGTTGTCGTCACAGGGTCCGTCGCCGACGTGCGGCCCTTCATCGCCCGATCGGCGGCGTACGTGGTGCCCTTGCGCATGGGAGGCGGCACCCGGTTGAAGATCCTGGAGGCGCTGGCCATGAAGAAGCCGGTGGTGACGACGAGCATCGGCTGCGAGGGCCTCGAGCTGTCGCACGAAGAGTCGGTGCTGATCGCCGACGAGCCGATCGCCTTCGCCCGCCACGTGGTCGAGCTGCTCCGCAACGAGCCGCTGCGGCAGACGCTCGGATCCACCGGACATGCCCTGGTCCGCGAGGTGTACGACTGGTCGATCGTTCACCGGCATCTCGAAGACGCCTACCAGCAGATGATGCACCGCGGACGCCGTGCGCGGCCGCCGGTGCGGGTCCGGGCAGCGTGAGGGCCGACGTGGATCCACTCCTCATGGACACGACACCCTCGTCGTCGAAGTCCGTTGTCGGCCTGGCCACGTCCTCATCGGCGCCGTCCATCGAGGTCGTCGAGCGCGAGCCGGACTTCGCAGCGCTCCGCGAAGAGTGGGAAGAGCTCTGCACGCTCGCCGGTGCCCGCGTCTATCAGTCGTTCGACTGGCAGTGGCTCTGGTGGAAGCACTTCGGGCACGGCCTGGCCTTGCACGTCGTCGTCTTCCGCCAGCACGGAACGTTGATCGGGATCGCTCCGTTCTGCCTGGACACGGAGAGTCCCTTCAGTCTCGGGACCCGGCGATCTCTGCGCCTGCTCGGGAGTCCGGCCCGGATCCGGGAGTCGTCGGGACTGTCGATGACGTACGACCCGTCCGATTACCTCGACGTCGTCGTCCGACCCGAATTCGCCTCCGCGATCGGCCGGGCCTGCGCGGAGCACCTGCGCGATCAGCGCGCCCTCTACGACTCGATCGAGCTCGTCAACGTTCCGGAGGACAGCACGGTGATGAAGGAGATCGTCCCGTGTCTCCACCGCGCGGGCTTCACGGTGCAGACGCGGCCTACGGACGCGTGCCCGCGGCTCCGCGTTCCGGCGTCGGTGCAGGAGTACGTCCGAGCGCGGCGGTCCGGGGTGCGACGGCGGCTGTCCCAGGCCCACAAAGCTTCGCTCCGGGGCGGGTCGTTCGCCATCGAGACCGTCGACGGCGAAGAACCGATCCGCGAAGCTTTGCAGGCGCTGGTGCGGCTGCACCAGCGACGATGGAATCGCCTCGGCTATCCCGGCCTCTTCTTCGAGCGCCGGTTCGAGAGGTTCGTCGCTGATGTGACGGAACGCCTGGCCCACCGGGGCCGGTTGTGGCTGAAGACGGCGCGGGCGGATGGGCAGCTCATCGCGGTGCGTCTGGGGTTCGTGTTCAACAGGACGGTCTACGATTACCTCTCCGGGTTCGATTGCGATCCGGTCGTTTCCAGGCGCCGACCCGGCCTCGCCCTCCTCCTGTCGATGATCGAGGATGCGACGAGGCTCGGTGCGCGCCACGTCGACCTGCTTCGCGGGGACGAAGACTACAAGTACGACCTCACCTCGGACGTGGCGCGCAACTGGACCGTCACCGCGCGGATCGCGCAGACCCGTGTGGCCGACGTCTTCCAGACGGGCCTCGGCCTGCTCGAGCTCGCGGGGACGCGATGGTGGCGAGAGCGGCTGATCATGAGAGTCCACTCTGAGCAGTACGGGATGCCGCGGGGCATGGCGCGCTACCTGCGCTTTCGCTCGACGGCGCTCGCCCGCAAGATTCGAAGAACGAGACGCGACGTCCCGCCGGAGACCGGGAGCACGGCAATGACGCGGCCCGAAGAGGCGCCGGCGGAGTGGTCGCGCAATCTCCTGCATTCGTTCGCCGAGCTCAGGGATCACCTGCGCGACCTGAGCGTCGCCCGGACCGATGGCCGTGACGGCCGAACGCTCGCGCTGGATGGCTATCTCACCGTGTGCGCGCTCTGGCAGATCGTCGAAGACTTCCTGCATCGCGGATTCTTCGGCGTCGAAAAGGAAGTCCGCAAGGCCGGTCGAGAGAAGTCGAGTGCCGACAGGCCGGCGAACGCCAGTGCCTCCGGGTGGACAGCGCACGCAGAGAAAGCGCTCGGATCGAGCGCCGTCATGCTCCTGGCGAGAGCGGCGGACACGCTGGCGGCCGGACTCGTCGACAGTCGTGTCCTCCTGCGGGAATCCGGGCTCCTCCGCACGTCGGCGATCCTGAGACGGACCGTCGTCGAGGTGGCGAGCCTGCTCGCCGACGCTGCCGGTCTTCCGGACGTTCAGGCAATGGCCGAGCGCCTTCAGACTTCGGTGCGACCTCTCCTCGGAGCCTCGTATCCGCAAAAGCTCTCCCGTCGCATTATGAAGATCCCGCAGTGCTTCCGGGATTTCGACGTCCACCCTGACGATTGCCGCGAGCTGGTGAGAAAGTTCACGGAGACGGTCGACGGTCGGAACGAGCCCGTGACGGTGCTCGGCCTCCGGACGTCGGGCTGCTACCTGGCGCCGCTCTACGCGGCACATCTCGTCGCGCAGGGCTTTGCCGACGTGTTGGTCGAGAGCGTGAGGCCGGGGGTGAATCTCCTGGCCTCGGAGCGCCGGCGACTGAGAGGCCGCCTGCGTCGGGGCATGGTGTTGATCGTCGACGACCCTCCTTTCACCGGAGACGCCTTGCGTGCGTGCGTGGACATGGTGGAACGGATGGGCGTGCCGGGGCGCCGCATCACCGTGCTCGTTCTCGAAGAACCGGACGCGCCGCTGTTTCGGTACCGCGCGGACCACGGGTCCGCGTGGGCGGATCTCGAATCGCGAGCTCGCATGATCGTGCTGCCGCGACACGAATGGCGCATTCGACGCGTCTTCGCGGCTCTCGGGAACGGCACGAACGCCACGAACGGAACGAAGGTGGAGCTTCTCGGCGACGAGGTCACCGGGGATTTGCGCACGCCGGCGCCGGCGAGCGCTCGGTGGCGACGGGCACGACGACACGACAGGGCCCGGATCACGATCAGGCACGCGACCCCTCGTGGGATCCAAGAGCAGGCATTCGTCGCCAAGGGGGCGGGCATCGGCTGGTTCCAGGATCACGCCTGCACCATCGCCCGCCACCTGGAGGGCTTCACTCCACCGGCCTCCTGGTTGAAAGAAGGCCTCGTGCTCTTGCCGTGGATCGACGGAACCGCTTTGGTGGATCGTCCTCAGGCGTGTGACGAGAGCTTCGTGCGCCACGCGGCGCGCTACGTGGCGGAGCGGAGCCGCGCGCTTCCCATCGAGGGCGACTTCCAGCTCGATCTGGAAGATCGGAAGACCGGCTGGCATCTCCTCGCCCGGACGTTCGGACGGAGCTACGGGATCCTCCGCTCGTTCTCTCACTACGGGCTGCGGAGAGAGCTCTCGGCGATTTGTGAAGGAGCGCCCCGGGCGGTCATCGACGGGCGGATGGGGCCGGCCGAGTGGATCGTTTCCGCCGGAGGAGGGGATCCGATCAAGGTCGACTTCGAAGAGCACGCCTTCGATCGGAGCGACCGGTTGATGTTCGATCCCGTTCTCGATCTCGCCGGCATCGCCGTCGAGCATCGTCTGCCGGCGCATCTGGAACGGCTGCTGATGTCCGAGTACGTCGATCGGAGCGGAGACAACCGCGCTCCTGACCGTTTGCCTGCGTGCAAGATGATGGTCAGTCTCTCTCGCATCGCGGAGCTTTCCTCGCAGGCCTTCGACGCGGGTCTCGATTGCCGCGAGGTGGCCATCGACGTCCTCGAGCGCGAACGCATGCTCGCGAGCATCGCAAACGGGTTCCTGGCTTCTGCGTATCGCGTGCCCGGCGTCCAGCGGGACTCGGACCAGTTCGTGGCGATCGACGTGGACGGAGTGCTGGAGGACAGCACTCTCGGCTTCAACGCGATGACACCAGCAGCGGCGAGAGCGCTGCGCATGCTGGGCGCTCACGGCTTCCAGCCGATCCTCGCCTCGGGCCGGAGTCTCCTCGAACTGGTGGATCGCTGTCGTGCGCTCGGTCTCCGCGCGGCGATCGCCGAATACGGATCGGTCGTCTGGGAGGAGGGTCGGGAGAAGCCCGCCGTGCTCGCGAAGGCATCGGAATGGGACCAGCTCGTGACGCTCCGGCGCCTCCTCCGCGATCAGGACGACGTCGTCGTCGACCCGGCCTACGAGTATTCGGTTCGCGTCTACCGCCTCGTGAAGGACTCGCGCCGACCGGTGCCCGTGGCCTGGCTCGCCGAGCTGCTGTGTCGCCACCACCTGGACGAGCTCCGCATCGTCCAGGGCGACGGCCAGACGGACGTCGTGGGGGAGAGCTGCAACAAGGGCAATGGTCTCCAGTTCCTGAAAACTCGCCTCGACGTCCGGAGCGTCGCCGCCGTCGGCGACACCATCGAGGACCTGGCTCTCTTCCGCGCCGCCGATCAGGCCTTTGCGCCCTCGAACGCGCACGCGCGCCTCGTGGCTGCCGCCGGGTCGAGCGGACTTCAGGTCGTGAAAGGACGGGTGCAGCGAGGCCTGCTGGAAGTGGCGACGACGCTCGCTCATGGACAGGGGCGCAGCTGCGCCCAGGGCTGCGATGACCCCGAATCTTGGAGCCGAGGCGTGGCGATTCTGGTGCGGGCGCTCGGTCTCCGTGATCGCGGCCGCCTCCGCAAGCTCTGCGATCTCGTCGGCCGCGACGCCTTCAAAGCCCTTGGTGTGAGCCGGTGAGCGCACGATGAAGACGCAGGTCCCGGTCGCCGAAGAGCTCGACGCCGACGCCAGTGGCCATCCGCCCGAGCCGCGGTGTGAGGTTCGGGTCGTCCGGACCGACGCGGAGCTCGATGCGCTCGAACCGTCCTGGGATCTGCTCCTCGGCGACGCCGAGGCGTCCGTCTTCCAGACGTTTGAATGGCTGCGGACCTGGTGGAGCTATTTCGCCGGTCACCGGAAGCTCCACTGCCTCGTTTTCACGCGGGACGATCGGGTGGTCGGCATCGCCCCGCTGTTTCTCGAAGACGTCCGGATCCTCGGCATCAGGATCGTCACCCGGCTCCGCTTCCTCGGCTGCGGGATCTCGGACTACATGGACGTCATCGTCGCCCGCGGCTGCGAAGACGCGGTCCTCGACGCCTTCGCTCGCCACCTGCGGCAGCACGCCGCCCGGTGGGACATCGTGGAACTCGCCGACGTCAACGAGCGCTCGCCGGTCTTTGAACGTTTCCCCTGGCTCCTCCGCGAACAGGGGATGGACACCTACAGCTATCAGGGCAGCGTCTGCCCGTACACCAGGCTCCCGGACACGTGGCACGAGTTTCGTCAGCAACTCAGCCAGAAGACGCGGTATCACCTGACGCGGAAAAGAGCGAAGCTCGACGAGCGACACCAGTGGAAGGTCGAGCTCTTCCAGTCGCCGTCCGACGACATCGACCTGGCGGTGCGGGAATTCATCGCCGTCCACGAGCAGCGCTGGAAGAGCCTCGGCTTCCGGAGCGCGTTCGATGACCCGCGACACCGCGCGTTCCACTTCGAGGTCAGCCGGAAGCTGGCGCGCCGCGGCTGGCTCAGGCTCTTCTTCCTGACGATCGACGGCCGTCGGGTCGCGGTCACCTTCGACTTCAACTTCGGCCGGCGGATCCACGTCTACCTCTCTCACGCCCACGGTCCGGACGAGGTCATGAAGCTGAGCCCGGGGCTCCTGATTCGGGCGGTGGCGATCGAGCGCGGCATCGCCGAAGGTATGCAGATCTACGACCTGCTCCGCGGAACCGAAGCCTACAAGTACGAAGAGCTCAGGTGCACGTCGAGTCTCAACTGGCTGATCCGGGCCGTCGACCGCCCCCGGACGGCGCGGATCCGCTTTCGCGTCTTCCTCGTCCGGGAAGTCCTCGCGAAGACGCTCGATCGGCTGCGTCGTGAGTATTACGACCTGAAAAGGTTCGTCCTCACCGAGAAGCCGTCGGCGATGACGATGCTTCGATCCGTGCGGGCCCGGTGCGCCGTCCTGCGCACGGTCGGTCGGACATACGTGCGGCGGTTTTCGTCGCCGGCGCGGGCCTCGGCGCCGGATGACTCGTCCGGGCGCCCCGAGATAGGGACATGGTCCCCGCGGTGATCGTGTCAGGCGGGGGATCGCCTGGCGCGTACGACATCGTTCGCGCGCTGGGCCTCGCGGGAATCCCCTCTATCGTCGCCTCGTCCCAGGAGGACGACATCGCGTTTGCCTCGCGCCATACCTGCGATGGAGTCCAGCTGCCGGCGTTCTCTCCGGAGAACGACGCCGCAATCGTCGACCGGCTCCAGCGCGTAGGTCGCGGTCAGCCGAAGAGACCGCCGCTCTTCTACGTCGGCGACGCGGAACTGGCGTTCGTTCACCGGCACCGCGGAACGCTCAGGCCGTACTTCCACTTCCTCCTGCCGACCGCCGACGTCCTCACGGCGTTGATGAACAAGTCGCTCTTCCACGGACTGGCCCTGAAGCACGGCCTGCCGGTTCCGCGCACGGAGCTCTTCGCCGACGCGGCGGACGTGCAACAGCGACTCGACGATTTGACCTTCCCGTGCATCGTGAAGCCGTCGTTCAACGGGGACTGGTTCTGGAGGACTCCCGAGGAGCGGAAGCGTCTGCCCTCCTACAAGCGCGCGCTCCGTCGGTTCGATTCGAAAGAGGCGTTGCTCGAGTTCTGCGACGCGCTTCCCCCGAGCGCCGCCGGCTTGCTGATCCAGTCGTACGTCGAAGGCGGGGACGACGCGATCACAACGTTCCACGGGTACTTCGACGACCAGTCGAACTGTCTCGGGTATTTCCTCGGCCAGGAAGTCCGGACGGATCCGCCGGGCACGGGGGAGAGCGTCTATTCACGGACGATCCACGATCCCGCCCTGGCCCGGCGCAGCATCGACTCCCTCACCCGCATCGGGATCAGCGGCATCGTCAAGATCGACTACAAGATCGAGGCGCGCTCGAACGACGTCGTGGTGATGGAGATCGAGCCACACTACCAGTTCTGGCATCTCCTCGGCGCGTACGCCGGGGTGAATCTTCCGTTCCTGGCCTACGAGCATCAAAAGGGACTGGCGACGACGGGCGGCGGCGACTATGCCGACGATCTCCACATGCTCTACCTCCGCAAGGACGTCCGCGCCTTCTGGCTCGGCTACCGGCGGACGGGGGAGTGGACGTTCTCGTCGTACGTGAAGTCGCACGCGAAGGACAAGCGCTATCGCGTCTTCGATCCGACCGACCCGCTGCCCTTCGTTCGCTCCGTGACCGGATTCGTGAGGCGCGGGATCGCTCGCGTGGCGGCATGACGTCGTTGAATCTGGATCTGGCGGCCGGCCGCGCGCGACGCGGTCCGAGGTGGCCCGGGACTTTCCGCGACGGTCACGCTCGAAACGACGTCGCCGTGAGGCCACGAGCGGTCGTCGTCGGCGCCAATATCAACGGGTTGGGCATCGTTCGCAGCCTCGGACAGGCCGGTGTCGACGTGATCGTCGCCGGCACGTCACCGTGGCAGCCGGCGTTCCACTCGCGCTACGCGACCGGGGCGCGTCGATTCGCTGCGCTCCACGGCCCGGCCTTCCTCGACGATTTGTTGCACCTCGGCCGGTCGCTCTTCGTCACGACCGACTGGACCGTGCGAACGGTGTCCGAGCATCGCGAGCTGGTCGCCGAGCGCTATCGACTCCGGCTCCCGCGACGCGACCGAGTCGAGATGCTGGTGAACAAAGTGCTGTTCCAGCAGTTTGCCGAACAGCACGGCCTGCCGGTGCCGCGTGCGCTCGTGATCCGTGGGGAGCGCGACCTCGCCGGTCTCGCCGATCTGGGATTCCCCGTCATCGTCAAGCCCTGCACGACCGACCACGTCGAGCGCGAGCGAGTCCTGCGGGCCCGCCGCGCGTGGTCTCGCGGAGAGGCGGAGCGCGTGTGCCGGACGCTCCTTCACGGGATCAAGGACGACGTCATCGTCCAGGAATGGATCGAAGGCCCGGACTCCGAGATCTATTTCTGTCTCTAGTATCGGGGCGACGGGGGCGCGACGGTCACCTCCTTCACCGGCCGCAAGCTTCGAAGCTGGCCGCCCGGCGCGGGCAGCACCGCGACGACCACGGCGGCCGCGCCGGACGTGGCCAAAGAGCTCGAGTCCCTGACCACCGGACTCTTCGACTTCATCGGAGTGGAGGGCCTGTGCGGGATGGAATGGAAGCGTGACGCGCGCTCCGGCCGCTTCATCATCATCGAGCCCACCGTCGGTCGTCCGGATTGGCAAGAGGAGATCGCGACGTTCTACGGTGTGAACATCCCCTTCGCCGCGTGCTGCTACGAGCTCGGGTTGCCGGTCACGACGGAGGGTGTCGATCGCTCCTTCGTCAGGCCCGGGTGCGCGTGATCGCGCGGCAGGCGCCGATCCTCGGCGTTCCACCACGGGAGCAGCGCGGTGCATGGAGCCGGTTTCGGCGGCCCCTGTCCGACCTCGGCACCGGTTGGCGGCTCCGCTTTTATTCGGACGCGCCGATGCTGTTCCGGCTGCTCCCAGAGGAGGTCCGCCTCTGGTTGGCGCGGACCGAGCTCGGCCCTGCCGGCGGCTGGCACCTGCGCGATGCCCTCCCCGGACACGTGCCGATCCAGCTGGCTGCCGTGCGGCATGCCGAGCGACGAGGCGCCGGGCAACTCACGCTGTCCCTCGCGAGCCCGGATGGCGTCAGCGCGATCGTGACCGAACACGTCATCGCCGCCACCGGGTACCAGGTCGACCTCCGCCGGCTGCCGTTTCTCGGTTCCGACGTGCAGTCACGGATCCGCACCGCCGGCGGCCAGCCGGTGCTGTCCGCGAACTTCGAATCCTCCGCGCCTGGACTTTATTTCGTCGGCGTGATGGCCACGAACACGTTCGGACCGGTCATGAGGTTCCTGACCGGCGCCCGCTACACCGCCGAACAGCTGTCCCGGCATCTCTCGGCCGGCGGGGCAAGTCACTCCCGGTCGCGTGCTCGCTGGCCGGCGGGGTACGTGCGGAGCAGGGAATGCGCCTTCTACGCCCTCTGAAGTCCTGGGACGAAACACTCACGAGGACACCGCCGCGCTATCTCCTCGCACTGCTGGTCATCGCCGCCGGGATCGCGCTGCTGCAGGTGCCGGTCTACGTGTTCCACCGGATCTACTACAACCCTCTCGTCACCGTGCCCGAGCTCGTGGCGACCGCGTGTGCGGGCTCCGTCCTCCTCTTCCTCTCGGGATCGGCGATCGCGAGCCTCGTGATTCTCCAGATCCTCCTGGCCGCCAATTACTTGAAGTTCTTCTTCCTGCGCGAAGGCCTGATCCCGTCCGACTTCGTCAACCTGCACGAAGCGTTCGTCGGCGGCGGCCTTCGGATCCAGATCGTCATGGTCGTCGGTTTCGCGACGGCGGTGCTCGCCCTCGGGCTCCTCTCCAATCGCCGCCACTGGAAGACCAGGGTCGCGGGGCTGGCGGTCTGGGCGGCGCTCGCGGCCGTGGCCTACGATCGGCCGCGAGAAGTCAAGAGCGAGCTCCTGTTCGACCAGTACAAGCAGTTCTGGCTGGTCTCGTCCCAATTCCAGCAGCACGGGTTCTTCGTTTCGTTCGCCACTGCCGCGGTCGACCTTCGGTGGCTCAGCCTCGACATGGAACGCTTCCCGCTGCTCGAGACGTTTCCGCCGGGCGACATCCGCACATTGCGCCTCGAGCCCGTCCGCGACCGCCCGGACATCCATGTGGTCCTGCTCGAGAGCTTCATCGAGCCGCACGACTTCACGGCACTCCGCTTCGACCGGGAGCCGACCCCGCCCGGAATCGCCGACCTGATCGCCCGGCGCAACGCGGCCAGCTACTCGCCCGTGGTTGGAGGCAAGACCGCGAAGGCCGAGTTCGAGGTGCTCTGTGGCGTGCCCGACTTCGATCTGCTCGGCACCGTGACCTTCAATCAGATGGGGTCGAGCCCGTTCGATTGCCTCCCGAACCTCCTCCGGCGCGCCGGCTATCGGACGCTGGTCACCACGCCGATGCCCGGGAGCTTCTTCAACATCAAGCAGGCCTACCAGGCGCTCGGGTTCGAGGAACGGCTCCTCCGGGAAAGCTTCACCTTCGACGACAGGGACGGCCCGTACCTGACCAATGGCAGCGCGCTACGGCAAAGCCTCGAGTTCGTCAGGCGAAGGATCGCGGCGACACCGGAGCGGCCGCTCTTCAACTACGTCGTCCTGGTCGGCGGCCATTTCCCGTTCGAGCGGAACGAGGCGCGCCGGCCTGACCGGATCGGCGTGGTGCCGGCGGAGCCGATGCTCCGCAAGATCGTCAACATGAGCCACTACACGCTGGTGGCGCTGGCGGAATATCTCGGGGCGATCGGAGAGCTCGGGCGCGACTCCATCGTCGTGCTGTTCGGCGATCACCTCCCTCCCGTGTCCGACGCAATCCTACTGACAGGCGGGTATCGCGGCTTCGATCCCGGTCGCCCGGTGACGGAGCGACGGACGTTCCTTCTGGTCCTGCGCAACGGCAAGCCCGTGCCGCTCGGCAACATTGCGCAGTACGAACTGCCCGACGTGCTGCTGCGAATGATCTCCGGCCGCTGCGAGGCGGAGTCGTGCGCCCCGGAGACGGCGATGCTGCTTCGTCCTCCGGGAGCCTATGCCCGCGCGGCACCCGCAGAGGAGCTCTGCCGCGGCGACGCCCCCACGCCCGCCTGTCGCGCGGCCATCGCTAAGGTGGACGGCATGCGGCGCGTCTATCAGCACCTTTTGCGGCAATCGCATCTGCCGGTGGAAGGCGCAAGGATTGCAGAGACGGGGGCTCACTGATGTTGCGAGCTGACGGAGAGATCGTTTCTGGCCCCGGGGAGTGGGAAGGCGGCCGCGCGCCAAAGGCCGACGACACCGGACGCACGACGCGTCCGCTCGCATGGCGAGAGATGTGGAGCGTGCTCGCGCCGATTCTCATGTACCACCGCGTGACGCTCGGGAGGGATGCACATCACTGCAGCACTGTCGCAGCGCGGTTCCGGAGCCGCCTCCGGATGTTGCGTGCGCTCGGGTATCGATCGGTGTCCCCGCGGGAGCTCGCGACGGCGCTTCAGAGCCGGTCGCCGTTGCCCCCTCGATCGATCGCGATCACATTCGACGACGGCTACCGCGATACCTTGACGCTCGCTTTACCGATCCTGAAGGAATTCGGGTTCACGGCGGTGTGTTACATCGTCACCGACCGGGTGGGGCAGACGTCGGACTGGACCGAACCGGCGCCGCTCATGGGCTGGTCCGAGATCCGCGAGTGGGTCGCGGCCGGCATGGAAATCGGGTCGCACTCCCGGACGCATCGGGATCTGCCGGCGCTCTCGACGGTCGAGCTTCAGGACGAGGTGCTCGGCTCGCGCAAGAAACTCGAGGACCGGCTCGGTTCTCCCGTGCAGACGTTTGCCTACCCGCGTAACATCCACGGCCCGCGGGAGTGCGACGCGGTCGAAGCGGCCGGGTACGACGCGGCGTGTGCCGGCCCCGCGTTCCACGACTCGGTCTTCGCGCTCGCGCGAGTCGCGGCGGAGCACGGGTTCAGTCGCTTCGTGCTTCAGCTTCTTCCCGTCTATCCGGAACTGCACCGTCTCTACCGTCGTGCGCGTAGACGGGCGGCCTCGTGATCCCGGTCGTGGCGGCCGCTCGATGATGACGACATCGACCTCCCGGCTTCAGCCGTTCCTGCCCGCTTCCACGTCGGAGCCGAATGGTGGTGAGCCTGCACGCCGTCGTCGGATCCAGATGTGCGGGATCGCGATCGACGACGTGACGATGGCGGAGGCGCTCGAGGCTCTCGTCATGCTGGCGCGACGGGGGACACCGCCGGCCTACGTCGTGACGCCGAACGTCGACCATCTGGTCAAGCTCCAGGACGACCGCGAATTCCGCGATGTCTATGCCCGCGCCGACCTGGTGCTGGCCGACGGTGTCCCGCTGATCTGGGCCAGCCGGCTCCTCGGCACCCCGATCCGTTGCAAAGTCTCGGGCTCGGATGTCTTCCCCGCGTTCGCGCCGATCGCGGCCGCGAACGGTCTCCGCCTGTTCTTCCTCGGAGGCCGTCCCGGCGCCGCCGCCCGTGCCGCTGACGTCCTTCGCGGCCGGCACGCCGGGCTCCGCATCGTCGGCACGTACGCCCCGCCGTTCGGCTTCGATCGGGATCCGCTCGAGAACGCGCGCGCCGTCGAACGCGTTCGCGCGGCCGCGCCTGACGTCCTGTTCGTGGGGCTCGGCGCGCCGCGGCAGGAGAAATGGATCGCGCGCCATCTGGCCGAGCTTTCCGTTCCCGTGTCGATGGGGGTGGGCGTCAGCTTCGAGTTCGTCTCCGGCGACGTGCGGCGGGCCCCCGTGTGGATGCAGCGTCATGGGCTCGAATGGTCGTGGCGGCTCGCGATGGAGCCGAGGCGCCTGTGGCGCCGTTACCTGGTGGAGGATCTGCGCTTTCTGCGTCTGGTCGCCGGCGAGAAGCTCGGGCGGCGACGACATCCGCGCCCGGGCGCGTGACGTCAGGCGCTCGCCAGTCCCGTCCGCACCTGACACGCCACCCAGTGGCCCGGCGAGATCTCGCGGAGCGTCTGCTCGTTCTGCGAGCACGACGGCACGCGGATCGAGCAGCGGGTGTGGAACCGGCAGCCCGACGGCGGATTGATCGGGCTCGGCACGTCGCCCTCCAGGATGATCCTCTTGCGCTTCACGGTCGGATCGGGGATCGGCACCGCCGACAGGAGCGCCTCGGTGTACGGGTGTTTCGGGTTGGTGTAGAGCTCTCTCGCCGGCGCGATCTCCACGATCTTGCCGAGGTACATGACGGCGACGCGCGTGGAGATGTGCTCCACGACCGAGAGGTCGTGGGCGATGAAGAGATACGTGAGACCGAACTTCGCCTGGAGGTCTTCGAGCAGGTTGATGACCTGCGCCTGCACCGACACGTCGAGCGCGGACACCGGCTCGTCGCACACGATCAGTTTCGGACTGACGGCGAGCGCGCGCGCGATGCCGATGCGCTGCCTTTGACCGCCCGAGAACTCGTGAGGATAGCGGCGCAGGTGCTCCGCCGAGAGCCCCACGGTTTCGAGGAGCTGGACCACGCGCTCCTCGCGCGCCTTGCGCGTCGGCGCCAGCTTGTGGATGACGAGCGCCTCGCCGATGATCGAGCCGACCGTCATTCGCGGATTGAGCGACGCGTACGGGTCCTGGAAGATGATCTGCATCTCCTTGCGTAAGGCCCGTAGCGATCTCTTGTCGAGGGTCGTGACGTTCTTCTGCTGGAACCACACCTCGCCTGCGGTGGGCTCGATCAACCGAAGGATCGAGCGTCCCGTCGTCGACTTGCCGCAGCCCGACTCGCCGACGAGCCCGAGCGTCTCCCCCGGCATGATCTCGAGCGACACGTCGTCGACGGCGTGCACGCGCGCGATCTCGCGGGACAGGAGCCCGCCCCGGATCGGGAAGTACTTCTTGAGGCCCTTCACGCGGAGGAGCGGTTCTGCCATGGCGTTATTACCTCAGTTCGTGGAAACAATGGAGTGCGGAGCGGTTCATTGTTTCACGAGCTCTCAATAGAGGAAGCAGGCGACCTTGTGGCCGGGCCTGACTTCCTTGAGGGGCGGAGTGTTCTCGAAGTGCATCGGCTTGGCAAAGGCACAGCGCGGGGCGAACCGGCACCCGGGCTTGAGCTCCCCGCGCAGCGTCGGGACGGTGCCGGGGATCTGCTCGAGCTTGGTCTTCTGCGTCGCCGCGAGATCGATGCGCGGAATCGAGCGCAAGAGGCCCTGCGTGTAGGGGTGCAGCGGCTCCTTGAAGAGCTCGCCGACCGACGCCTCCTCGACGACCTGCGCCGCGTACATCACGGCCACGCGCTGCGCGGTCTCGGCGATCACGCCCATGTCGTGCGTGATCAGCATGATCGCCATGTTGAACCGCTCTTTGAGCTCGTTGAGCAATTCGAGAATCTGCGCCTGGATCGTCACGTCGAGCGCGGTCGTCGGCTCGTCCGCGATCAGGAGGTTCGGGTTACAGGAGA
>QHRT01000339.1 GCA_003220195.1 Candidatus Rokuibacteriota bacterium
CGAGAGCGTGTCGGACGTCCGGGAAGCACGCGAGCGAGAGATACGCGTTCATCAAGAGGTCAAGGTCGTCAGCCGATGCCGCGAGGCCGAGCCGACGCACGCTGTACGAGAGCGCCGACCTGGTCACGGTCCAGAAGTCCTCGTACGTTCCCATGAGCGCCCGGAGCCACGAGTACTCAAGCTGCTTCTGCCGCCAGAGGACCGACAGCGCCGCGGGATCAGCCGTGATGGCGCGGCCGGCGTCGATCACCGAGTGGACGTCGAAGAGCGTGCCGTAGGCGTCGAAGATGTAGCCGCGAATCGATTTCATCAGGGGCCCCGAGGGGCGCGCGGACGCGCCCGTAATGGCCCCCGATACCCCCCAGCGTTCGGCGGTCGCCGGGGAACCCGGCGCCCGCCTCTACCGGGATCAGCGCGCCGCGACGACCCGTCGCGTCTTGACCGCACGCTTCGGGATCAACCGCGGGCGCGGCTCCGGCGCCGGAGACTCCAGTCCGGTCTCGACGAAGCCGTATCGCAGAAGCTTCTTTGCGTCGGAGAACGAGAGCGCGCGGGATCGCGCGCCGAGCACGATCATCAGGAATTGCTGGCCACTCCGCCACGCCGAGACGGCCAGGTTGTAGCCGGCTTCTCTCGTGAAGCCGGTCTTGAGCGCCTGCACGCCGCCCGGATCGTTGAAGAGCGAGATGTGCCGCGCGTACAGGCGGCCGTTGTGGAGGAACGTCTGGCCGCCCAGGATAGTTCGGGACTCCGGATAGTCGGTGACGAGTCGTCCGATCAACCGCGCCAGGTCGCGCGCACAGCTGCGCTGGTGCGGGTCGGGCAGCCCGTGAGGATTCGCGAAGCGGGTGCTGGCGAGGCCGAGCTCCTGGGCCTTGGCGTTCATCCGCGCCACGAAGTCGGCCTCGGTGCCGCCCAGCCGCTCTCCGAGCGCCGTGGCGGCGTCGTTGGCGGAGGCGATCGCCACACCCTCCATGAGCACGTGGAACGGCACCTGCTGCCCGGCGCGGAGCCCCATCCGGTATCGCGGAGTCATCGCCGCGGCGTGGCTGATGATCACCGGCTCGTCGAGCGTGACCAGGCCCGCCTCCAGATCCTCGAAGGCGAGGTAGAGCGTCATCAGCTTCACCAGGCTCGCCGGCGCGTGGTCGAGCTCGGCGTTCTTGGCGTAGATGACCTTGCCCTCGGGGTCGAGCAGCAGTACCGACTCCGCGCTCAGCGGCAGGGACCGATTGTTCTGTACTGCCGATGCCGAGAACGGGAGCGAGAGGCCGACGACAAAGAAACTGAATGCAATCAGGACGCGCGCGCGAAGCACCATGAGCATTCTAGTCGGGCAGCCTCGCGCTGAGCAATTTTAAAGTGCGGACTTGCGGGTTCAACGAACGGCGCGCTTGAACTCCCGGGACGGCTTGAACCTGGGCATCCGCCCCGCGATCGTCACGGCCTTCCCCGTGCGTGGATTGCTGATTTTCCGCGGCTTTCGGCGGGCGACCCCGAAGGTTCCGAAGCCGACCAGAGTGACGGTATCGCCGCGCTTCAGCGATCGGGTGATGCCGCAGAGCATGTCACGCAGCGCGCGGCCCGTCGCCGCGCGTGACCACCCGGCGGCGTCCGCCATCCTCAGCACGAGGTCGGATCGCGTCATCACATGCCCATGACGCCGCGAGCCTCGTCCATCACGGCCTCGGTGATCGTCGTGTACCCCTTGCCCTCGGCGTAACGCTCGATCGCGCGCCGGGCCATCGGGCGGATGAATGACGGGATGCGGTCGGCGCGCGCTTCGGCTTCGCGGTCCCAGACGATGCTCGCGGCCGGCGCCGGCGCCCGGTCGTCGGCGAGCGCAGCCGCGAACGGACAGCCCGAAACGGGGGCGTCATCCGGCGCGCCGGAGCTGTTGCCGCCCGCGTCCACGGTTCCGGTGAACGCGTCGACTCGCTGATCCGCCATGGCCGATCGCAGATGCTCGAACGGCGTCGCCGGCGCTGTCCGCCCGCCGACCTTCACGCCGAGGCTCTTCACCAGCTGGGTCTCGAACGGGTTCGTGAGCATGGCGACGCGGAACCCGCACTCGGGACACCGGAACGTGACCGACAGCGAGCCTTCGTCGGGACCCTGGGTGGCGACGAGCTTCATCGGCTCGTCGCAGTCGAGGCAGAGGAATTTCATGGACGCGCCAGTGTATCACCGCCCCCGCGAGGGGCACCGCCCCGCGAGGGGCTCCCGCGTAACCGGGGCCACGCCCGGGCGGCGGCGGGGGTCTGCAGGAGGAGGATCGCTGCGATGGCGAACGCGGTGACCGGCCAGGCGCAGCGGAAGAGCCCGCGCACGGCCGCGACGGTGAAGAAGATGTACGCGGCGAAGCGGGCGCGAGGATGCTGCATCCACAAGAGCGCGGCGACGAGAGGAGCCACGACGCCGGAGATCCACCATCGTGCGACGAGCACGGCCACGATGGCGTAGATGAGCAGCGACAGGGTCAGAACCGGGCGGACCATCTCAGGCGGGAAGCGACACCATCGTCGCCCGCGCTCACTTGTCGAGCCAGACATCCTGCATCCGGCCCCAGTTGTAGAGCGAGTGGTGCGCGACGAGGTTCCTGACGTACGGCCACTGGGTGAAGTACTCGATGCGCCAGCCGAGCATCGGTCGTGCGACATCCGCCTCGAGCTTCTTCTGGATCTCCCACACCAGTCGGCGGCGCTTCGCCTGGACCGCCGACGTGACGATCGAGCCGGCCGGCAAGACGATACCGAGACAGAGCGACGCTCTCGCACGTCGTCGCATGAGGTCATTCCTCTGGATGTGAGTGTGTCAGGAGGAAGCCTGCGGTGGCGGGGCGGCCTCAGGGGAAGAAGCCGACTCGTCTGCGAGGGCTCGGATGAGATCGCCGCGGGTGACGATGCCCACCAGCTGGCCGTCACGAACAACCGGCAGTCGGCGGATGTTCCGGTTCGTCATGATGGCTGCCGCGGTGGCGATGCCGAACACCGAGCTTATCGTGACCACCGGACGAGTCATGACCTCACCGACGGTCGTGCCGACCGCCTTCTCGTACTCCCGCGCGAGCTGCGCACCGTTCTCGAAGAATCGGTGCCACCACGGTTGTGGGTCGCGCCGTCTCTGGCGAAGTATCAGATCGCCGTCGCTGATGAACCCCACGAGTTGCCCGTGCTCGACGACCGGCAGCCCGCTCACGCCATGCTGCACCATCAGCCGCGCGGCTCGCTGGATCGTCGTCTCGGGGCCGACCGTGACCACCTCGCGAGTCATCACCTCTTCGACGGTCATCCTGTCTCCGTTCGTCGCATCATGCTACGCCGCCCGCGGCCGGTCGACGACGAGCACCTCGGCGTTCACGAGCTGATGGCGCACGCCCCTCGAGTCTTCCACGACGAGACGACCGTCGCGACCGTGTCCCGTCCTCACCCTGCCGAGCCGCCCATCGCCTGACGGCCGGGTGAACGGACCATCAGCCGGCGCTTCACGAGCTCCACCAGTCCGAGGTACGTCACCGTCACCCCGGCGAGAAACACGAAGTACTCGAACGGCAGCGGCACGAATCCGAGTGCGCCCGCGAGCGGGGAGAACGGCAGCGCCAGACCGACCAGAACGATCAGCACTGTCGTCACCGCGAGCGGCCCACTCGGGCGACTGCGAAAAGGATTTCCGGCGGTGCGGATCACGAACAGCACCAGCGTCTGCGTCGCCAGCGACTCGACGAACCACCCGGTGTGAAACAACGCCTCCGACGCCCGAAAGACACGCAGGAGCGCGAAGAAGGTCAGGAAGTCGTAGATCGAGCTGATCGGGCCGATCCCGAGCATGAAATTCCGGATGAGCTTGATGTTCCACCGCTGCGGGTGCTCCACGAAGTCTGGATCGACGCGATCGGTCGGGATCGTCACCTGCGCCAGGTCGTAGAGGAAATTGTTCACCAGGATCTGGATCGGCAGCATCGGCAGGAAGGGCAGCACCAGCACGGCGCCCGCCATGCTGAACATGTTGCCGAAGTTCGAGCTGGTGCCCATCAGCAAGTACTTCATCACGTTGGCAAACGCGCGCCGGCCCTCGAGGATGCCGCGGTGGAGGACCGACAGATTCCGCTCGAGCAAGATGATGTCCGCGGCGTCCTTCGCGACGTCGACCGCGTTCGCGACGGAGATCCCGACGTCCGCGGTGTGCAGCGACGGCGCGTCGTTGATCCCGTCGCCCAGGAAGCCGACGACGTGGTCGCGGCTCTTCAGCGCGAGGATGATGCGCGTTTTTTGCGCCGGCGAGACCCGCGCGAACACCGATGTCCGCTCGGCGACCACCGCGAGCGCCGTGTCGGTGCACACGTGTCGCGCCACCAGCTCGTTGTCACCGGTGAGGATCTTCACGGCGACGCCGTCGCGCCCCAGGGCCTGGAGGGCCTCGCCGACGCCGGCCATCGGCCGGTCGGCGAACGCGACGAAGCCGACCAGCACGAGGTCTCGCTCGTCGGCAGCGGTATACCGCGGCTGCTCCGGGACCTCGCGATACGCGACCGCGAGCACGCGATAGCCCTTGCCGCTCAGGTCCTGAAACACGGCCGTGCAGCGCGCGCGGGAGTCGGAGTCGAGCGCACCGCGGTGGTCGTTCACCTCGTAGTCGCATGCGACCGCCAGAATGCCCTCGGGCGCGCCCTTCGTGACCAGCAGTCGCGTGCTCGTCGTCGTGGCCACCACGACGGAGAGGCGTCGACGCTCGAAGTCGAACGGGATCTCGTCGAGCTTTTCGTACCCGGCGATGTCCAGCGTTCGCTGCTCGAGGATCGCGGCGTCGAGCGGGCTTCGAATGCCGGTCTCATGGGCGCTGTTGAGGTAGGCCAGAAAGAGCGGCCGTTCCGCCGCCGCGCCGAGGGCATCGACTGACCGGTCCAGGACCATCTGGCCGGTCGTGAGCGTCCCCGTCTTGTCGGAGCACAGGACCGTCATGCTCCCGAAGTCCTCGATCGCGGCGAGGTGCTTCACGATCACCTTCCAGCGCGCCATGCGCACCGCGCCGCGCCCGAGCGTCACCGTCGTGATCATCGGCAGGAACTCGGGCGTCAACCCCACCGCCAGCGCGACCGCGAACATGAGCGACTCGAGCGCCGGGCGATGGAGCGCCAGGCGAGCCAGAACCACCAGCAACACGAGGAAGATCACCGTCCGCATGATCAGGACCGAGAACTGCCAGAGACCACGCTCGAACTCCGTCTCCGGCGGGCGAGCGCTCAATCGCGCGGCGATGTCGCCGAACGCCGTCGCCGGCCCCGTCGCGACGACGAGCGCCGTCGCCGTGCCGCTCACGACGGATGTCCCGAGGAACACGCGATTGCGAGCGAGCGCTCCGTTCGCGGTTTCATCTGCGTGGTCGTCGGCATCCTTCTCGACCGGCATCGATTCGCCGGTGAGCGCCGCTTGCTGTACGTGGAGGTCTCGCGTCGACAGCAGACGGGCATCGGCCGGAACGCGGTCGCCGGCGGAAAGGCGAATGACATCGCCGCAGACCAGCTCCCGCCGTGGGATCTCGACCCACTGGCCATCGCGCAGGACGCTCGCGCGCGGAGCGACCACGTCACGCAGGCGTTCCGCCGCCTGCTGGGAGCGGTAGGTCTGAACGAAGTTCAGCGCCGCGCTGAGCAACACCA
>QHRT01000340.1 GCA_003220195.1 Candidatus Rokuibacteriota bacterium
CGCGGAAGGCGAAGCGCGAGACGTAATACCCGGCGAGTGACGCGACGGTCAGGATGACGAGTGTCTGCGACAGCGCCAGCGCGAGCGAATTCCGGAACGCGATCCACACCGAGGGAAACTGGCCGCCGGCCGTCGCCTTCGAGCGGATCTCCTCGATGATGTTGGTGCGCCACAGGAAGCGATAGTTGGCGAGATGCAGGTGGCCGCCGACCAGCGCCGCGAGCAGGGCGCCGGCGCTGACGAGCAGCACCAGGCCGGCCACCAGGCGCACCCGCGGCGACGGACTCAGGAGGTGCACGACGCTGTAGACCAGGACCGCCGGGACGATCACCGCGCAGGTGGTCCAGAGCACGCGGGTCGACACCCCGCCGCTGCGCGCCGTGAGCGAGATCACGACCATCCAGAAGTACGGCAGGATGATCGGCACCGACACCGCCAGCAGAAACGCGAGCAGCGCCGACTGCCCCGCGACGCGCCTGACGTGCGCGCGCCGCGCCAGCACCGGCCAGTCGGGCCGCGCCGCCGCAGCCATCGGCGCCGTCGCCGCGTCGACCGCCATCAATGCACCTCGATCCGCGGCGCCTGCAGCATCCGCTGCATGTCCATCAGGCGCCACATGCCGAGGGCCACGATCACGCCGATCACGATCAGGATGAGCGAGAGCGCGGCGCCGTACGCGTACTGGCCGTTCTCGAACGCACGGCGGTAGGCGTAGAGCGAGAACACGGTCGTGTCGTAGAACGGGCCGCCGGCGGTGATGAGCAGGATGTACTCGAAGCTCACGAGCAACGACAGCGTCTGGTGGATGGTCATGTACGAGATCGGCCACCGGAGCGCCGGAAAGATGATGTGGCGAACGATCGCGAGAGCGCCGGCGCCGTCGGCGCGCGCGGCGTGGAACAGGTGCTCGGGAATGGCCCGGATCGCCGACGTGAAGATGATCATGCCGAGTGACGCGCCGATGAACCCGTTCGCGACGACGATGACCAGGAGCGGACGACTGTTGCGCAGGTCGATCGGCGCCATGTCGAGCGCGTGGACGAGGATCTGGTTCAGCAGGCCCCGCTCGTTCGGATCGACCACCCACAGCCACAGGAGCGCGTACACCACCGACGGGCTCATCCGCGGCAGGAGCCAGACGGCGCGGAAGAACGCGCCCATCCCCCGCGGGACCGCCGTGGTCGTGAGCGCGAGCAGCAGCGCGAAGGTCACGTTGAAGATGCCGAGCGTCGAGACGACGAAGATGGCGGTGATCCCGAGGGAGGCCAGGAGGCGCGAATCGCGGGTGACCATGCGCTCGAAGTTGTCGAGGGTCAGCTTCGAGACGGCGAGCGTGCGATCCATGTCGGTGAAGGCCAGGACCAGGTCGACGACGACGGGCGCGACGAAGAAGCAGGCGAGGAGCAGGAGCGCCGGTCCCAGGAAGACGGCGAAGTTGGCGCGCTGGCGCCGGAGTTGCGCGTGCGCGAAGTCGGGCACGAGCGTCCCGCCGCTAATTCCTGATCACGACGTCCTTGCCGAGCTCGTTCTCCAGCTCGCCGATCACGAAGTCCGTCGCGGCCTGTGCGCTGAGCCGGCCGGTCTCCAGACCCTGGATGCCCTTGAACATGATGGCGTTGTACTGGCCGATCTTCGGGTGATTGGGCATGAAGCTCGCGTACTTGAGCATTGGCGTCGCGGCCGCGAGAGCCCAGCCCTTTTCGAGGATCTCGGGCATCGCTTGCTGGCCGTAGTTGATCGGGGTGTGATTCGTCGTCACCGCGTGGCGCGTGTTCGGAATCGGCTGGCTGGCGAGCGCGATGAGGAACGCCGCCAGATCCTTGTGCTTCGACTTCGCGGAGACCGCATAGGCGATGGGATGCGACAGGTTCGCCGGCTTGCCGCCTTTCTTGCCGGCCGGCGCGTTGATCCAGGTGAACTTCTTGAAGTAGGCGTCCTTGCCGGAGAGCTTCAAGGCTTTCGTCTGATCGCCGACGCGCCACACGCCGTGGAAGAAGGCCAGCGCCTCTTCGCCACCCAGCATCCCACGACATCGCGGTGTTCGTGGGCGAGAGCGCCTTCTTGTCGAGGCAGTGCTTCATCCAGGTGAAGAACTCCTTGAGCGCCGTCTTCGACGCCTGGAGCCTGGCGGAGGTCTTGTCGTAGGCTTCGAGCCCGAATGTTTCAGTGAGCATTTGAAAGTCTGGCCCGGCATTCGGCCGATGCAGGATGCCGTACTTCACCACACCCTTCTGCACGGCCTGCCCGGCCAGGTCGCACAGGTCGTACGCGGTGAACTCGCCCGCCTCGACCTTCGCGGGGAGGGCCGCGATCTCCCGATCGGTCTTGCCGAGCTTGCGCAGCTTGTCGTTGTTGAGGAAGAACATCCGGACTTCGGAGTCTTGAGGAACGCCGTAGCGCGCGCCCTTGTACGTGACCGACTGCCACAAGGGCCCGATGATGTCGCCGTAGAGCTCCGGGTTCTTCGTGATGTGCTCTTCGAGGTTCAGCGCGTATTTCGCCTCGGCGAAGGCGCCGATCCATTCGTGCGCCAGGACGAACAGGTCTGGGCCCTTGTCGACGGCGAACGCCTTCATGAGATCTTGGCGTTGGTCTCGTTGAGCTCGATCTTCACGCGCTTGTCGCCGCCGGTCGCGGCGAGCATCTTGTTCAGCGTGTCGCCGGCGGCGACCAGATTGCCGGCGCGCAGTGGCCCCGACCGATCGGCGCGCGACCAGAGCTTGATCACGACGTCATCGGCAAAGCTTGGTGGTGCGGTCGCGAGGAGCATCGCCGCGAGCATCCCGGCCGTGCAGAGCTTCCAGGTCATGGGTGTCTCCTCTCCTGTTTCGGTGACCAGCGAGGTGATCATGCCGTCGAGAGAGATCTCGGTTCGGGCCGACAGTGGGAGCGATCATCGGCTCGCGGCTGCCGGGTGTCAACCCGGCTTCAACGAGACCCGGTCCAGCGGCCGCGAGTCCGCTTCGATGGCGCGGCGCGAATCAGGCCGTGCCGCCGCCCGCGGTGAAATAGTCGCGCGCGCCCGCGGACAGTCCTGTCAATCCGTCGGCCTTCACCACGCCGCCCATGCCGGGCAGCGGACGCTCGGACGAGTCGTACTCGACGTGATCGGGATCGCGCTTGTCCGTCTTCCGGCTCGGCGATCCGTCGGGAAGCTTGTACCGGCGCAGGATGTGGACGAGTCCCTTCGTGTCCACGCCGAGATCGATGAGCGCGCGTCGCTTCGTGACGTCCTCCGGTTTCTTGCTCTTCTGGACGCCCTTCATCAGCTCCAGCACCCGGGGCCCCAGAAATTTCCCTCCGGTCTTCGGCAGCTGGGAAGAGAGCTCGGCGGCGACGGCCTGGAGCAAGTGCGCGTTCTGCTCGCGGGGCCTGCAGAGCGCGAGCATCAGCGCCGCCCCCGTGTTCAGGAAGACCGCCGGCAAGTCGACCATCCAGACCGCCAGCGCGCGATCACGGCCTGGCAGCTGTCGGAGCGACCAGAGTAACCGCGAGAGTGGAAAGACATGTTCCTTGTAGTGCATGAACAGCAGCGGGCTCTCGAACAGGAGCCACTTGTCCTGGTTCGCCCTGGTCCGCTGCTCGGGCGGAACGTCGCGACTGACGATCACGAGCCGCGCCAGTCCGAGAGGCCGCGCCTTGCGCATCTCGCGGACTCGCGCGAGTACGTCCGGCACGCCCTTGTCCGGCGCGTTACCGTAGGCGTCCGCGACACGACGGAAGGGCAGCGAGCCCCAGCCGGTGAACTTGCTGTGCTCCTGGGAGCCGTCCTTTTTGTTGCGGACTGGACCCGGGACGTTCGTCATCGGCGGGTCATCGAAGATGCCGCCCTGGATCTCTCCGGTCATGCCGCCTTTGAGGACCTCGGTGTCGCGCCCCGTCGCACCGAGTCCGCCGGTGTCGAAGCACTGGAGCTTCCTCGCGCCCTTGCGATCGATCACGCGGAGCGCGAACCCGACGTGCGGGATGTTGTCGGGGTCGTTCTCGTTTTTCCCGTCCAGCTGGCGATTGAAGGTGTAGACCCCTCCGGGCCCGAAGCCCTCCTCGATCGCGCGCTTCACTTCCGCGTCGGCTTTCTCCTCGCGCCACGCGCCGCCGAATTGCTTCACGATGGCGCGGCTCGAAGGACCGGCGTTGTAGCGCGCCAGGCCCGCCGGTCCCGGCGGCAGATCGTGCCCGCGGGTGATCGCCATGAGATCGCAGAGATGTTGGCACGCCGCGACCAGTGGATACGCGCGGTCGTCGGGATTCATCAGCATTTCGTACAGCGCGTTGTCGGCTGCCCCGGCGGCGAAGTACGTCTCTCCCGGACCGGCGTAGGGGTGGCACAGGAGCATCTCCGTCACCTGGCGCGCCCACGCTTCCTCTTCGAGAAGCTCCTGCATGCGCGCGCGCTGGGCGTCAGAGGCGCCCAGCTCGTCGGGATCGCGCCACTCGAGCGGCACGATGCCCATGCGCTTCAGATCCGGGCCGAGCCAGATCTTGTCGAGGCCTCCGGTGAGCCGGCCGAAGATGTGTTCGAGAATCGCCTGGACCAGCCCCTGCGCGTCGGACGGCGCCGTTCCGCCGTCGGTGAGCATCTCCTGGTTCAAGAGCTCCACGAGCCGCGGCGGGTCCGGCCCTCCTCGATCGGGTAATTGAGACGGAACCTCCACACCGACGTCGTGCGCGAGAAACTCCTTGTAGCTATGGCTACGCAGATCGATCTCGAGCGGATCGGGGAGCGTCAGCGTTCCCGGCCGATGCTCGAACCTCCAGAGAAACGGCGGAATCTTGCCGGCCGGCGTGTTCGACGGCGCGTAGCGATCGTCGGGAATGAGCGGAATGCTCTCACCGCCGATGTAGAGCTGCGGCACCGCCTTGTCGAGCGAATAGACGGTCACGCGCAGGGTCAGCGCGTCGCCCTTCCGGAAGAATCCGTAATCGATGAAGGTCGCGTCATCGATGTTCGTGATCATGGCGGCTGCTACAACATCCTTCCGGTCTTCGGATCGTACTTGACCTCGACCGCCACCACCTGGTCCGTCGGCAGCACTTCGATCCACTGATCGAAGATCTCGAACGGCTCGACCACACGAGCCTGAAACCCGCCCGTGAGCGGATCGAATCCATGCTCGTACACGCGATCGACCGGCGTGGCGCTGACGGTGTGCTGCGGATCGAGCGGGTCCTTGTACGCTTTGACCTGGCTCTCCGCCTCGTGCTTGGCCCGCACGGTCTCGGCCAGGATGCCGAGCACCTCGAACACGGTCTTCTTGTTCTTCCACGCGGGCTCGGGGCCCTGGTAGATGTCTTGTGGCCCGATCCCGTTCATGCCCTCGACCTGGGTGAGCCAGTTCAACGCCGCCTTCTCGCGGCCCGGGCGGATCGGCAGCACGGCCTTCACCCATGGCGCGTTCAAGAACGCGTTGCGCATGTCGTCGCCGTCCAGCTGCAGAAGCCACCCGAGCGACGCGCCCAGCGGCGCCGGCGAGGAGTCCTCGGTGATGAAGTAATTGTCGTCGCGATGCTCGCGCGTGCCGCCCCACCCGATGATGTCTTGCTTCGGGATCACGGGCGGCGTCGCGATGGGAGCGCCGGTCTGCGGATCCGGCACCGGCTCCAGGCCTCCGAGCTCCTGGTGGCTCCGGTGCAGGCGCGGCCGCCACCACTCCGGCGCGACGAAGTAGAGCATCTTGTCCACGTCGAAGATGGAGTCGAGCAGCTCGGCCACCGTGTGCTGCGACTGGGCGTCCGGTTGGGGCACTTTCGATTGCGGCGCCAGCATGCCTTGCACGAGCGCGCGATAGACGACCGTCCGCTCCTCCTCGCGAAGACTTTCCGGGCGCCTTCTCGTGATCGTGCTGGCGAGCTTGATCCGCTCGCGCGTCGCGGTGAGAAAGGCGCGCCGGAACGCTTGCTGCTCTCGCGCGGTGAAGGCGCTGAGCCGCTTCGCGTTCTCCGCCTTGATCGCGCTTTCGTCGACGAGCGGCATCCAGTGCAGCTGGGCCTTGACCGCGATCGAATCCTTGCCGCCGAAGTTGATGTGGTCGAGCCGGGTGGTGAAGTAGAACGCGCCCGGTTCGTTCTTGTCCTCGTAGATCGAGGCGTGCGGCACCTTGATGACCGCGCCCTGTCCGTCGGTGTTGATCAGGACGTTGGCGAGCCTGAATTCCGGCTGGCTGCAGCGTACGGGCCCCTGCTTGATCTGCCAGATGATGTGGTTCACGCCATCCGCAGTCCCGAGGCTGGTCTCCGCGCCCTTCTCGAACGTGTCGTCGTTCGACGCGTTGTCGGCGTTGAGGAACGGAATCGTGACGGTGATCTCCTCGGTCATCGGAGGCGGCGGCACCACCAGCTCGGGCGCCGGGATCTCGGCGAGGTCAGGAGGCGCGCCCACGTGGACGAGCATGCCGAGGCCGAGCTGCGTGCCAGGATCGTCCACGTACGTCTGCCAGCAGAGGTACGTCCCCACGTCCTGCACCTGCACGGCCACCTGGCGCATCTTGCGCCGGAGCTCGTAGTTGATGAGGTTCTTGGTGGTGTTCGCGAGCGTGTAGCGCTTGCTCGAGAGGTCGGTCGTCTCGGTGACCGTGCGGAACGTGGTCTTGAAGCTCTTCTGGATCTGGCTCGAGAGCTTCTGCGTCTGCTGCCGCATCGACTTGTGGGTCTGCTCGCGCGCATGCTGCGCCGTGTTGTCCAGGCCGAAGCTCGCCGATTCGGTGGCGCTGCCGAACACCCAGTGCTGGCTGCCCGACACGTTCACGCCGAGCTTGGTGTCGCTGCGATTGTCATCCTTCACCGCGTCGGACAGCTCGTCCTGCGAGGTCGTGCTGCTCTCGGTCGCGAGGGTGGTCATCGTGGCCTGCTCCACGGTGCGCTCGACGATCTCT
>QHRT01000341.1 GCA_003220195.1 Candidatus Rokuibacteriota bacterium
CGGAAAGGCTGACATGGAATTCGGAACCTTCTTGCTCATGCAGTCTCCTTCGGCGCGATCGTCCGCGGAGATCTACTCGCGCGCGTTCGACGTCGCGCAGAAGGCCGAGGCCCTTGGCTTTCGCAACATCTGGCTCGCCGAGCATCACTTCTCGACGTACGGCTATCTCTCGCGCCCGGTGCAGCTCGCGACGTACATCGCGGCGAAGACGACGCGGCTGCGCGTCGGCACGGCGGTCATCGTGGTTCCGCTGCACCATCCGCTCGTCATCGCCGAGGAGATCGCGACGCTCGATCTCCTGGCCGGCGGACGCGTCGACATCGGTCTCGGCCGCGGCTACCAGCACTACGAGTTCGAGCGCTTCGGCCTCGAGCTGGAGCAGAGCCGCGACCGCTGGGAAGAAGCCGTCGACGTCATCCTGAAAGCGTTCGGTGGGCAGCCGTTCAGCTACCAGGGGAAGTTCTTCACGATTCCCGAGACGACCGTGTTCCCGCAGCCGGTCCAGCGTCCGCATCCGCCGATCTGGATCACGGCGCAGAGCCCGGGATCCATCGAGGCGGCGGTGCGTCGCGGATTCAACGTGCTCACCGGTGGCTTCGGCATCCCGATCGAGCGGACCGCGGAGTTCCGTCGTCTCTTCGACCGGCTCGTGACGGAGATCAAGCCGGAGCGGCCGCTCGAGGTCGGTGTGCAGCGCGCCGTCTACGTGACCGACAGCCAGGCCGACGCGCGGGCCGCCGCCGAGCAGGCGCGGTGGAACATGCGGGTGACCCTGAGTCTCCGCAACCACTACGAGCGCGTCGAGAACGGCCGCGCGATTCCGATCCCGGCGCCGAACGAGCCGAGCATCGACGATCTGCTCGATCGCTTCCTGGTCATCGGAACGCCGGACACGTGCATCCGTCAGCTCACGCGCATCCGCGAGCTCGTCGGCATCAGCCACTTCAACTGCAGCTTCTGGTTCGGCGACCTCGAGCACGACCGCGTCTTGCGGTCGATGGATCTCTTCGCGAAGGAGGTCATGCCCGCGCTCGGCTGACCGTTGCGGGATCGGCTCCTGCAACGATCGAGCCTCCTGCCATCACTGGGTGCGCACTGCCACGCTGGTGGTGCCACGGATCGCGCCGCCCGCATCCTTGAAGCGCACGAAGATGCGGTTCGTCCCCGGAAAGAACGGCACGTTCCCCGTCCCCGCGACGAAGATCCCGAAGGTCGCCGTTCCCTGGGCGTTGACGTTCAGCGCGATCGGACCCGGCGTCGGGCCGGGCGGGTTCACACACTGGCCGGTGGCCGAGTTCGTCTGACAGAGGAAGAGGATCACCGGCAGCTGCGCGGTCCCGGTATCGACGGACACGCTGATCGTCCCGCTCGCTCCCACGTTCACGATCGCCACCGCGAACGCCCCGTTCCCGTTCGATCCCGGGATGTTCACGATGCCGTCGTTGCCGGCCGTGGCGGCCAGCGCCACGATGTCCGCTACCGGCGTAGTCGACGCGGAGAAGAGGAGGGTGTTCACGCCCGAAATGACGGGCGCGTTGCCGCCGCCGAACGAGAACGACACGTCGGTCGGCGGAATCGCGGCCGTCGGCGTGAGCGCGATGACGAAGGTCTGTTTGTCCAAGGGCGGGATACTGGCCGGTGCGTTCGGTGTGCCCGTGACCAGGTTGGTGGTCGGGTCCGTCGTCTGATAGCTGAACGTTGCAGGAATGCCGCCCGGCGCGTTGATCGAGATCCCGACGCCGTTCACGGTCGTCGGTCCCGGATTGATCACCGTGGCGAATGCGGTGGCCGGCGTACCCACCTGCACCGAACGGCTGCTCGGCAAGATGGCCGCGGCGACTGCAGGGAGAGCGGCCTCGGTCGTTCCCGTCAAGGAGAATGCCATGTTGAACGTCGGCGCCGGGGCGCCGCCGACGATGTCCGTGCCGATGCGAAGCCAGTCGGGGTCCAGGTTGGCGTTGCGAATCCAGGCCTGCAGATCCCCGGTGAACTGCGGCGGGTTATTGCCGGCGGCGGAGAGCCAGAAGAACGTGACGCCATTGTTGGTGCGGACCTGGGGAACGAAGAAGTAATGGCCGGGCGGCAGACGAAACGGGGACACGAGCGTCACGTCGATCCTGATCAGCGCGCCGGTTGCCGGCCCTTCGCCTCCGGTCGTCTGGAGCGGGATCGGATTGATCCCGTTGAGCACCGAGTTCGTGGTCGAGGCGTTGCCGAGGTTGGTCACCGCGAACGTGAGCGCTGCCGGTTGATCCGAACTTCGCACGTCGAACGCCACGTCCGAGGGCGAGTTCGTTCGAGTCGGGACTCTGCCGTCCGGCGGATTGGCCGAGTCGAGCGGGAACACGCGGTAGATCTCGACCGCCACCTGGTCGATGTT
The DNA here is from genome assembly GCA_003220195.1 of Candidatus Rokuibacteriota bacterium. Lineage (GTDB taxonomy): Bacteria > Methylomirabilota > Methylomirabilia > Rokubacteriales > CSP1-6 > AR8. The sequence continues at coordinate 2,381 of QHRT01000341.1, forward strand.
CGAGACGATCGCGGTGAAGGGCAGCAAGCCGAAGAACGACGCGGCTGTGATCGTGGTCTGTTCGGCGGTCGTGATGAAGTCGTCGGCGGCTTCGATCTCGATGAGCCCGCTGCCCTCGACGCGGGTGGCGGCGGCCATTCGAGTCGGAGCATCGGGCTGTCCGGTGGAGAAGCTGAACGGCGCGGCCCACGCGGGAGAGACGGAGAAAATCAGCGCGGCGGCGACGACGAGGCAAGTGGAGTGAGACATCGCGAGGCTCCTTCGCAGAGCGTTACCGGGAGCTGCAATGCTGCTCGAACGTTCAGGCGGTCAGCGGATCAACCGGCCAGGAACTGCGCGACCACGGTGGCGGCCTCGGCCGCCTGCTCCAGGTGCGGGGCATGGCCCGCACGCTTGACGATCTCGACACGAGCCCGCGTCAGGTGACGACGGAATTCTTGCTCGTACACGAGCGGCACGAGCCGGTCGTGCTCGCCCCACATCAAGAGCGTCGGGGTCGCTTCGATCCGGTGGATCCGCCTCTTCAGTCCCTTGTCCGGGATCGGCCAGACGAACTTGTCCGCGCAGCCCATGGCCCAGCTGAGCCGCGTCCGCGCGAGCGCCGCCTCTTCGCGATCGTCGGGGATCGCAAACAGCTTCTTCGCCGCGGCGCCGTCGGGATCGTGGAAGACCCACTTCGGAAGCTCCGCGGGAGCCACCAGCGTCCAGTTGACGACCGGCGCATCGTCGCGCCAGAAGCCGATCGGATCGAGGAGCGCGAGCTTCCCGACCCGCGAGGGGCGAAGGGCCGCCACCTCGCACGCGACCATCGCGCCGAACGAGTGCCCGACGAACGAGGCCGTCGACACGCCGAGCTGATCGAGCAGCTCGTCGTAACAGAGGACCAGGTCCCACAGCGACTGAACGTGCTGGATCGTCTCCGGCTCGCCCGGCGTCGTTCCGGGGTGCTCGGGCGCGTAGACGGTGAATCGTCGCGCCAGCGCGTCGAGGAACGCATCCCAGGTGAGGCCCCACGGGCCGTGGAAGAAGACGACCGCCGGTCCCTGGCCCTTCACGTGGACGCGAAATGGAACGAGCTTGCGCCAGACCGCGACGGTCCGCGCCTCGGGTGACGTCACGCCACGCCCACCGGGTCGCGACGCGGCTTGCGAAGTCGCTCGGGCCACCAGTGGTTCTCCCAGCCCTCGTCCTCCCACACGTCCCGGAGCGCGGGCAGCACCTCGCGCGCGAGCAGGTCGATGTTCTTCAGCGTCAGCTCGTGCGGCATCGAGCCGATCTGCACCAGCAGCATGAGATTGCCGACGTGGAGCGCCTTGACCACGTCGTCCATCAAACGGTCACGCACCGTCGCCGGACTGCCGGCGATGACGTACCCCTTCTCGAGGAAGTCGCGATAGCGCAGCTCTTTCGTATTCTCCTGACGGCGGACCGGATTGCGATTGGCCGCGAGCAAGCTGCGGTAATCCTGGTTGCCGGCCGGCGAGAGCCAGTGCGGGGGCACGTGCAGACACTTGTGATAGAAGTACTCGACGTGCCGGGCGTACTCGGCCTCGGCCTTCGCGTCCGTCTCGGAGACCGCGACCAGCTGCAGAAAGCCCGCGCGATACGGGTTCGCGTCGAGACCGTGCTTCGCCACGACGTCCCAGTACCCCTGCATCATCGTGCGCGCAGCCTTGCCGCCGGCGTAGCTCAGGAAGCAGTAGCAGACGTTCCGCTCGACCGCGAAATCGAACGTGCTGATGCTGCCGGAGCCCGGCACCCAGACCGGCGGATGCGGCGTCTGGATCGGGCGCGGCCACAGGTTCACCTGACGCGAAGATGTCGGGCGCCTGCCAGGCTTTCAGCACCAGCTCGAACGCTTCGCGATAGCGCTCGCGGTGCTCCATCGGCGTGATGCCGTACGCGAGGTTCACGTCCATCGGGCTGCCGAGCGGCAGCCCGGCCACGAGCCTGCCGCCGCTGATGCAGTCGAGCATCCCGTATTCCTCGGCGACGCGGATGGGCGGCGTGGTCGTCGGCAGCGTCATGCCCATCTGGACGATCGCGACGTCGAGGTCGTTGGTCTGCTTCGCGAGCACGCTGCCCATCAGATTCGGGCTCGGCATGAAGCCGTAGGCGTTCTGGTGGTGCTCGTTCGTGCACACGCCGTCGAATCCCGCTCGCGCCGCGGCGAGCAGCTCGTCGAGCGTCCAGTTGTAGTACTGCCCGACGCGCCGCGCGTCCGCGAGCTCCGACCACGGCGGCGTCACCCACACGCTCGGGTAGCGCTGCTCGAAGTCCGCCGGCAGCTCGCGATGGGGCATCAGGTGGAACGCGCAGATCTTCATGTCCGGATCTCCTGGATCAGGGGCCCCGAGGGGCGCGCGGACGCGCCCGTAGCGGCCCCGATACCCCCACTCGTCGGGTGCCGGGGCGACGATCAGCTCGGTTGCGCCATCCGCCCTGGTGTACGGGATGACGAACATCACGTCCGGCGGCAGACTTGGCGCAGGAGCTTCAGCCGGGCCGGGAGTAGACGCGGACGGTGCTATCGGCCATTTGCCTTTGCTTCACCAATCGACCCCAGCGGTTACGACTTCTCGGCGACCGTGATCTTGATATCCCGTCCACGTCCGTGCTGTGGCAAATTACCGCTGCCGATGACGTGAGCAGACCACGCGGTACGCGCCGGAGACCACGGACGTGCGGGGAAACGTGGACGAGATGACCGACGGGACGGCACCTCGGTGGACGCCCCCGGCGGGCGGAAGTCGCTCCATATCGGAAATCCCGGTTCAGAAAACCCGAGAGGGAAAGGTGATCTCCCATGGCGAACATCAGACACTTCCGGTCGGTTATCGGGCACGTCGAAAGCCTCGCAGTGCGGGTGGCGCGAGTCATCGCGGTCGGCACGGTCCTGCTGGCGGTCAGCACCGCCGCGGCTCTGGCGGCGGTGCTGACGGTCACGACTGCAGCGGACGACATCACGCCGAATGACGGGTCGGTGTCGTTACGGGAAGCGATCACCGCGGTCAACGCGGGGAACGATCTCGGCGACCCAGACATCACTGCTCAGAGCCCGGGAGTGTTCGGCATCAACGACACCATCAATTTCAACATTCCCGGGTCGGGCGTTCACACGATCACGATCGGGACTGATGCGAGCGCGTCAGGCATTCCCCTGCCCGACATCATCAGACCTGTGGCGATCAACGAGGGTGACAACGCGGTTCTGCTCATCCAGCTGAACGGCGAGAGCGCGGGCGCCGGGGCCAACGGCCTGCAGCTGGCCCCTCCTCTGTGTGATGGAGGCAGTGGGGGCTCCAGCGTGCGGGGACTGGTCATCAACCGCTTCAGCGGGAATGGCATCGCCGTCCAGTCCCACGGCAATACGATTGCCGGCAACTTCATCGGCACCGATCCGAGCGGCAATGCTTCCGGCCCCGGCAATGGGGAAGACGGCGTGGTGAGCGGTGTGCCGCCGACGCCACCAGGAACCAACACCATAGGTGGACAGACGCCGGCGGATCGTAACGTGATTTCGTGCAACGGCGCCGAGGCCATCGACGTCATCGGCGGTCTCGTCGTCAATCAAGGCAACCTTCTCACCCTTGCCAGCAAGAACAGCGGCAAGAAGCCGTGCGGACCGTGACGTCATCCGAACCACAACCTTTCGCCTGCCGGATGTCATCGAGGCTGCCTCGATGCTCGCTGACGCGTCGGCCCGGGGGCCACACGCCACCCGTCGCCGACGCGCCAACAGCACCCGACACGTTCGCCCTTGACCGGCCCGGGCGGCAGCGCGAACGTTCGCCGCGCGCATGATCGCACCCGTCCGGTCCGGAACCGTGGTGTGCCGCGCCTTCGCGTCGGAGCGCGCTCAAGGCCACGGTCGGACTGGCCGTGGAACCAGCACCGCATCATCTACTTCGGCGTGGATCGCTACGACAATAAGGTATGGGGGTACGGCCATTACGGGCGCGTCCGCGCGCCCCTCGGGCGCGTCCGCGCGCCCCTCGGGGCCCCTGATCAAGAAGGCTGGGCCAGCTCCGCCTTCGTGTAGGGGATGAAGAACATCGCGTCCGGCGGCAACGCCGGCATCGTCGCCTCCCACTCGGCGTAGCGCGCCCGCATCGCCGCCAGGCGCTCCGGCTCGCGGCCGCCGTGGTTCGCGCGCTCGCGCTGATCCTGCGAGAGGTCGAAGAGGAACTCGTCGCCGTCCAGCGAAAGGTATTTCCAGCTGCCCGCGCGCATCGCCTTCTGGTTGCGGAACTTCATTCTCCAGAACAATTCGCGCTCGATCCGCACGTCGGCGTCGTCCAGCACGGGCAGGAGGCTGATGCCGTCGAGCGGATAGTCCGGATGGGGCGCGACACCGGCGGCGTCGAGAAACGTCGCCACCCAGTCCATGGTGATCGCGAGCTGCGCCGTCGTGCGGCCGGCTCGCACGCGCGCGGGCCAGCGCACGATGTACGGCACGCGGATGCCGCCTTCGAGCAGGTCCATCTTCTTGCCGACGAGCGGCCACGTGTCCGAGAAGCGCTCGCCGCCGTTGTCGCTGGTGAAGACGACGAGCGTGTCGTCGGCGGCGCCGGTCCGGTCGAGCGCTTCGAGAATGCGGCCGATGCCCTCGTCCATGTGGCGGATCATCGTCAGATAGGTTGCGACGGAGCCGCCGTCGAGATGCGCGAGCTTCTGGATGCGCAGCGCCTCCGCCTCGTCGTCGCGCGTCTCCCACGGCCAGTGCGGCGCCGTGTAGTGAACCGAGAGTAGGAAGGGCGCCGCGCGCCCCTCTCGACGCTTGACGAAGTCCACGGCGGAATCGGAGATCAGGTCGGTCACGTAGCCGGTGCGGTGCGACTCCTGCTCGCCGTCCCAGAGATCGTGCTGCCCGGCCGGGTCCTTGTGCGTGAAGTAGTCGATGCCGCCGCTCATCGGCCCGAAGAATTCC
>QHRT01000342.1 GCA_003220195.1 Candidatus Rokuibacteriota bacterium
GGACGCACACGGTGATCCCGATGTCGTTCGGCACCGTGTTCAAGACTCCTCAAGATATCGTCGAGCTCCTGCGCGGGGCGTACGACGCGTTCGACGACGTGCTCCACAAGATGCAGGACAAGCTCGAGTTCGGCCTGAAGCTGCTCTGGGACCGCGACGTGGCCGTCCGGGAGATCGAGAAGGAAGACGAGGAAGTGAGGCGCCTGAAGAACGAGATCGCCTCGCAGAAGGGGTCCACGTACTTCGCGCGGATGCAGTATGGCCGCCTCCTCGACGCCGCGCTCCAGGCGCGCTCCGAGCGCTACCTGAGCGAGATCGTCGATCAGCTCCGCGACGTCTCGGTGGCCTATCGCGCCAACAAGCCGATCGGCGACAAGATGATCATGAACGCCGCGTTCCTGGTCTCGCGCGAGCAGGAGGCGGACTTCGACGCGCGCGTCAAGACGTTGGGCGCCAAGTACGACCGCCTCACGTTCCGGTACACGGGCCCCTGGCCGCCCTACAACTTCGTCAACATCCGCCTGAAGCTCGAGCGCGCGCGCGAGGCCGCGGAGGGGTGATCATCCTCGACACGCTCTTGATCGGCGGCATCAAGTTCGTGCTCGGGAAGATCGCCGCCGCGGTGGAGTCGGAGATGAACGACGACTCCATCTTTCGTGAAGAGCTCCTGGCCGCGCAGATGAAGCTCGAGCTCGGCGAGATCACCGAGGCAGAATTCGCGGAGGTCGAGCGACAGCTTCTCGCCGCCATCCGCGAGATTCGCGAGCGCCGTACCGGCGGTGAGGCCGAGCCCGGCGATCTCAAGATCACCGGCATCGAGGCCAGTGTGTGGAGTGAGGAGGACGACGGCGACGACGCGGGCCACGCCCGCCGCTGAGCTTTCCTCCTTCCATTTCTTCGCCGGCAAGGGCGGCGTCGGCAAGACCACCTGCGCCGCGGCGGCCGCCCTCGCCGCCGCGTCCGGCGGGGCGCGGGTGCTTCTCGTCTCGACAGACCCGGCTCACTCGTTGCGAGATGCTCTCGAGGAGTCGCCGGACGGCCGCTCGGGCGCCTGGACGTCGCCCCGGCGCCTGCCGCTGATTCGTGCGCGCGGCACGCTCGCCGCGCTCGAGCTCGATGCCGACGCCGCGCTCACACGATGGATCGCCGAGCGGCGCCCTGCGCTCGCGCGGATCGTCGGACGGGGAACGTATCTCGACGAGGACGACATCGACTCGATCTTGCGACTTTCGTTCCCCGGCGTGGACGAGCTGATCGGGCTCTGGGAGCTCGACCGACTCGCAGCGAGCGGGTCCTTCGACCTCGTGGTCGTCGACACCGCGCCAACCGGCCACACGCTGCGTCTTCTGGCGATGCCCGCGACGCTGTCCCGGATCGCCGTCGTTCTCGACGACATGCAGGCCAAGCACCGCGTGCTCTTCGAGACGCTCGGCGGTCGATACCGTCCCGACGCGGCCGACGAGCTGGTCGGCGAGGTCGCGGCGGCCGGCCGCGAGCTCGCGTCGATGCTGCGCGATTCCGGACGTGTCCGCGTCTCCTGGGTGCTGCTCGCAGAAAGGCTGAGCGTCGCCGAAGCACGTGACGGCATCGCTGCGCTGGAGACGAGCGACATTCGCGTCGACGAGCTGATCGTGAATCGCATGACGCCCCGGCCGCCTCGACCGTGCGCGCTCTGCGACGGCCGGCGTATCGCGGAAGCCAGGGCGATGTGTCTGGCCCGCGAGGAGCTCGGCCAGCGACCGATGCGCCTCGTCCCCATGCTCGATCGCGAGCCCCGCGGCGTGAGCGCGCTCCGTGCCCTCGCGCCGCGAGTCGCCGGCGCTGCCGGCACGGGTGCGCGGAGCGATTCCGCGATCGCACGCTCGTCTTCCGACGTCGCCGGCGCGCGGGCTCCACGCGTGTCGCGCCGGAGCGTCCGGACGAAAGCGTCCGTCGTCGAAGAGCGCTGGCGGTCCATGGTGGCGCCGTCGGGACGCGTGCTCGTGCTGTTCGCCGGCAAGGGTGGCGTGGGCAAGACGACGTGTGCGGCGGCGACGGCGCTCGCGGTCGCCGCGCGCGCCGACGCTCCCCGTGTGCTGCTTCTTTCCACCGATCCCGCTCACTCGCTCGGCGACGTCCTCGACGTCGAGCTCGGCGACACACCGACGCCGGTGCGCGGCGCCCCGCCCTCGCTCTGCGCGAGAGAGATCGATGCCGCGAGCCTCTTCGCGGCGCGCCGCCGCCGCTATCTCGAAACCGTCGACGCCGTGTTCGACGCCCTGCGCGGTGGCTCGGCGTTCGACCCCGCCTACGACCGCGCGGTGGTGGAAGACCTCATCGATCTGGCGCCTCCCGGGCTCGACGAGCTGTTCGGCATCCTGTCGATCACGGACGCGCTGGGTCTCGACGGACGCGCCGCGGCGCACGACGTGGCGATCGTCGACACCGCGCCGACGGGACACGCGCTGCGCCTGCTCGCGATGCCGGAGGTCGCGCTCGAATGGGTCCACGCCTTCATGACGATCTTGCTGAAGTACCGCGCCGTGATGGGCCTCGGCGAGCTGGGGCAGGATCTGGTCACGCTCGCCCGCGAGCTCCGGACGCTCCGCGCGCTCCTCACCGACCGCCAGCGCGCGACCGTCGTCGCAGTCACGCGGCCGGCGGAGCTGCCGCGCCGGGAAACGCGCCGGCTGATCGGCGGTCTCCGTGCGCTCGAGATCGACGTGAGCGCGGTGGTCGTCAACGCCGTGACCGGAGAGGGATGCGGCCGGTGTCGTCGCGTGGCGGCGGCCGAAAAGCGGACGCTGGCGACAATGCGGGTCGACATGACATCGAGGGGCTTCACGGCTGAGCATGGGCGCCGCCGAGCGTCGGGGGGCCGGAGGGGCCCGTACGGGCGCGTCCGCGCGACGCTCGCCCCCCATGAGAGCGATCGCGCTATGATTCTGGCCCCGGCCATCGCTCCGCCGCCGCGCGGTCCTGCCGATCTCACCGCGTGGCTGCGCGCGTGGACGGTCGACGAGCCATGAGCATCGCCACCGCCTCCGCGACCTACCTGTACTGTGTCGTGCAGAGCGCGCGCGACCCGCTTCGCGGGACACCGTCGCGCGCGTCACGCGAGGCTCCCCGCCGCCCGCGTGGTCTGCCCGGCATGGGCGCGCCACGCGCGCTCGATGCGCACGGGGGCGTGTGGGTGATCGCGGCGAGCGCGCCGCTCGATCGCTACGCGGGCGAGACGATCGACGCGCGGCTCGCCGATCTCGACTGGGTGTCTCGATGCGCGGTCGCGCACGAGGCCTTGGTCGAGCACTTCTCGCGTGAGTCGCCGACCATTCCGATGAAGCTCTTCACGCTGTTCACCACCGACGAGCGCGCGCTCGCGCACGTGACGCGTGCGCGCCGGCGCATCGAGCGCCTCTTCGCGAAGGTGGCCGGCCGCGAGGAATGGGGCGTCCGCATGCTGCTGGACGAGCGGCGCGCGCTGGCGCCGATCGCCGCACCGGCGGCCGCATCCAGCGGGACGGAGTTCCTCCTGAAGAAGAAGGCGACGAAGGACGCGCGGCAGCGGCTGGTGGCGGACGCGCTCGCCGAGGCCGATCGGCTGTTCGACGCGCTGGCCCGCGCCGCGGACGATAGCCGACGGCGCACGCCGGCCGTGGAGGGTCCGACCAGCCGGATGTTGCTGGACGCCGCGTTTCTCGTGCCGCGGCGCGCCGCGCGCCGCTTCCGTCAGGCGGCGACCGCGGCGATGCGGCCCTTGACCGACCGCGGCTTCGAAGTGTCGCTCACCGGCCCGTGGCCGCCCTATCACTTCGTGGCGGAGGAAGCATGACGCCGCCGGCGCGCCGTGATGTCGCGTCGATCTTCGACGACGCCGACGCCACGTTGCTCGATCTCGTCGACAACGTCCTCACCCGTGGTGTGGTGCTCAACGCCGAGATCGTGCTGGGCCTCGCGGGCGTCGATCTCGTCTATCTGCGGCTGTCCGCGCTCCTCTGCGCGGTCGACAAGCTGCGCCGGGTCTCGTGAGTCCGCTGTA
>QHRT01000343.1 GCA_003220195.1 Candidatus Rokuibacteriota bacterium
CGTGGGCAGCGAGCGAGTGGAGCGGCGGCGCGCTCACGAGATAGTGATTCACTGCGATCAGCGCAAGGAAGACTGCGGCGGCGCCCAGGTGGAGCACCCGGAATCCGTGGACGGTGCCGCGGAGCCACGCCGTCACGGACATCGTGACGCCCGCGGGCCGGAGGCGTTCGGCGCGCTGGAGTCTCGCGGTCGTGAAACGAAACCAGGCGACGAAGTGCATCAGGATCACGAGGCGCAGCGGCACCCCGCCCACGAGGCCGCCCAGCACCACCAGCGCGGTGCTGAGCGCCAGCACCTTGAGCAGCGGCATGTGCGCCCGCCAGGCCGGTCCGGTAGTCGCGACCGGGATGGCCGCCGCAGCGGCGACCAGCGCAAACGGCAGTCCGAACATGGCGAAGATCTCTGTCGCCGACCACGATCCGGGCAGCAGCGCGCGAATCATCGACATCTCCCGCTCTCCCGCCTTGATCGGGAACGCTGCGAGCCAGGCGTTCCCGGCCGGATCACTGGCGGCGAAGGCGACGTAGACGTAGACGGGCACGACGATCGTGGCCAGAACGGCCACGGCGATCGCCTGGAGCCAGAGCCGGTTCGAGTCGGAGTGCGACGTCGCGGTCGACGCCAGGTGCTCCCGGTGGAAGAAGCCTTCGTCGCGGAACGCGTGCGCCATGAAGATCACGTAGAACCCGGCAAGACACAGCGGATTGGCGGGCCCCCCGAGCCATGCGAAGGCGACACAGACCCCGGCGCCGCCCAGGGAGAGCGCTCCGAGACGGGCCCAGGCTGCGCCACCGCGCGCACGCGAGCCGGTCAGCAGGAAGAACAGGGCGACGACGAAATGACTGAGTCCGGCGACGCGCATCGCGAACTCGGGGGCGTCGCGGACGAGGCGGCGGTGCTTCGGGAGCTCGAACGCGTAGATCTCGAGAGCCTGGATCGCGACGGCGCCGAGGACGAGAACGACGGACCAGTGAAAATTTGAGGCCCACAACCGAACAGTCGGAGTCCACGTCGTCACGGGCATCGGCGATTCTGAGTCGACGGCCGCGAATTGTCAAATACGCGAAGGCGGCCCTCCTTCTACCAGCTACAGTCTGTCTCGCAACTGCCCCAGGCTGGTCTGGGCGGCGCTCAGGTTGTTACGAGCCTCCGTGTAGTCGAGACCGTAAGCGAACCGTAGTCGAGGATGCGCGCCATCGGATTGGCTATCTTCCGATCGGCGAGGCCGAAGGCTAGAGTCCCCGCCCCCTTGTCGACGGCTCCCGAAGGGCAAAATTCAGGGCGAAAATGCGACGGGGGCTACGGGCCCAGATCCCGTAACCCCCGTCGCGAAATGGAGCGGCCGACCGGATTCGAACCGGCGACGTCCAGCTTGGGAAGCTGGCATTCTGCCACTGAATTACGGCCGCCCGGCGACCCCGATTATACCTCGAAGACGGAGAGCGACTCCCGCGCGCTCCCCGGCTACTTCCCCTCCCGGAGCGACATGTCGTAGGCCTGGATCACCTCGTCGCGCTGCGCGCCTTCCAGTTCACGCGCTTCGAAACGCCGTAGAGGTCGACCTGCTGGTAGAGCGGCACCGCCGGCATCTCGTCGACCCATAGCTTGTTGATGCGGTGGTACTGCTCGAGACGCTTCCGCTCGTCCATGATCGTCTGCGCCTCGTCCGCCATCCGGTTGAAGTCTTCGTTGTGCCAGTTGACGAAGATGCCGGGCGCCTTGAACAGCGGCACGTAGATCGTCTCGGCGTCCATCGTGTTCGTGCCCCAGCCGATCAGCCAGATGGGTCCGGCTTTGTGCACGTAGACCATGTTGTTCAGGTAGTTCACGAACTCGAACGTCCGGAGCGTCGTCTTGATGCCGTTCTTCGTCAGCTGGCCGGCGACGGCTTCGGCGACCTCCTTGTCGCGCACGTACCGACCTTGAGGCCCGTTCAGCACCACCTCGAGGCCGTTCGGGAATCCGGCCTCCGCGAGCAGCTTCTTGCTCCTCGCCGGGTCGTACTTGATCGGCTTGAGGCTCGCGTCGTACCCGAAGTGCATCGGCGGCAACATCGTGGCCACGCGCATGGCCTTGCCGTCGAGCACGCCCTTGATGATCTCGTCGACGTCGATGGCATAGGCGATCGCCTGCCGCACGCGCTTGTCCGCGGTCGGGCCCTGGTACGGGCCGATCGGCTTGTGGTCCTTGTCCATCTGGTGCGTGTAGTACATGAGCTGGATCGTGCGGATCGACGGGGCCGTGGAGAGAAAGAGCTTCGCGTGCCGGTCGATGTTCACGGCCAGATCGATCTCGACGTTCTGCAGCGCCGCGACGCGCACCGCGTCGTCCGGTATCGGCCGGAAGACGACGGTCTTGATCTTCGGCGCGCCCCTCCAGTAGTTCGGGTTCGCCTCCAGCACGATCTCCTCGTCCTTCGCCCAGCGCACGAACTTGTACGGACCGGTCCCGATCGGATTCTTCGAGATGTACGCGGAGTCCTTCCCCGCGTATTCCTTCGGCGAGTACATGCCGCTCTGCACGAAGACGTGGACCTGCGCGAACGTGGGCCACGGCTTCTTCGTGTGCACGCGCACCGTGTAGGCGTCCACGATGTCGACGTGATCGATCGGCTGGAAGAACGTCGCGCCGCGCAGCTTGCCCTGCCCGCCGGCCAGCCTCTCCAGCGTGAACTTCACCGACTCCGCGTTGAAGTCTTCCCCGTTGTGGAACTTGACGCCCTTCCTGAGCTTCACTTCCCACGTCGTCGGCGCCACCAGCTTCGGCAGGCCGGTCGCCAGGTTCGGAACGATCTTGAGATTTTGATCCCGCTCCCAGAGCGCGTCGAAGATGTGCCGCCCGACGTTCGAGGCGGGTGATTCGGACTGGTTCTGCATGTCGAGCGTCGTCGGGTCGACGCCCTGCGCGATCACGATCTTGCCGGCCGGTGTCGCGCTCGCCACGACCGGCGCAAGGGCCACCAGGCAGGAAAGCAGCGCAAACATCCACGTCGTCATTGGAGCCTCCTCCCGAGAGGACTCGGGCGTTCGCGGGTGCGGCTACTCTAGGGGGCCGCCACGTGACGAGTCAAGGTACGCGAGCGCGGCCTCGCGGTCGTGGACCAGGCCGAGGTCCTGCGCCTCGCGCACCCGGCGCAAGAGTCGCCCGACCTCCGGCCCGGGCAAGAGCCCGAACCGCTCCATGACGTCGCCGCCGCGGACGAGGGGGGGCACCGCGATCACGGCCTGCTCTTCCTGCCACCCTCGCATCAGCTCGTGCACCAGCCCCGCTCGCCGCCACACGCGAAACGGCGACTCGCCGGTCACCGCCGCCGCGTCCACGATGGTGAGGAGCAAGAGATCCCGCGAGTCCTCGCGGAGGTCGCGGAAGAAGCGATAGCGCGCCCGACGCGTCAACGGTCCCGCCTGCGCCAGGTGCATCGGCCGGAGGTGATGACGGACCAGTCGCTCGAGGAGCTCCGTGACGCGCGCGGGCAGCCGCAGGCGCTCGCCGATCACGCGTACGCGGCCGGCGCCGATCGTGTCGTGCTCGAAGAACCGCACACGGCCGGCGATCGCCCGCCGCGTCTCGGGCTTGGAAACGTCGTGGAGCAGCGCCGCGAGCTTCAGCACGTGGCTGCGACCGAGACCGCCGCCCATCGGCTCGTCGAGGTGCGCGCGGAGCTCCTCGCCGAACGGCGTGACATCGCCGACCCGCGCGACCACGAGGTCGGCGCCGGCGACGGCGCGCAACGAGTGCTCGAGCACCGTGAAGCGATGTGGCGCAGGCTGGGTCGTCGCGCGCATCGGCGCAAGCTCTGGCAGGACCACGGCGAGCAGACCGAGCGCATCCAGGCGGCGCAGCGCCCGCGCGGTGTCGGGAATCCGGAGGAGCGCGATGAGCTCGTCGCGCACCCTCTCGGGCGCGACCGTCGCCACCTTCGGGGCCATGCCACGGATCACGCGGACCGTGCGCGGCGTGAGTCGAAAACCGAGCTGGGCCTCGAGCCGCACGCCGCGCAGCGCACGCAGCGGATCGTCGGCGAGCACGCGCTCGTCGGGCACACGCAGCCGCCGCGCGCGGAGGTCGGCCAGACCACCCGTCGGATCCACGATGCGCGCCCGGCCCCCGACGAGCAGCTCCGGAATCGACGCCGCGAGCGCGTTCACCGTGAAGTCGCGAGCCGCGAGGTCGTCCGCCAGCGTCGGCGCCCGATAGTCGGTCAGGTCGACCTGCGTGCCGTCGGCGACGACGCGGGCGGCGCCACGATCGGTGTCGAGCTCGACGAACGCGCCGCCAAGGCTCCGCGCGACGCGGCGCCCGAGCGCGAGCGCGCCGGTCGGCACCGCGACGTCGACGTCCACACCGGCCGCGAGCTCGACACGTCGGAGACGGGCATCCCGCACCGCGCGGCGTCGGCGATCGCGCGTAGCGCCCGGACCTGGCGCGGCGTGAACTGATCGAGCCGGATCGTGGCCATGGACGATTCAGAGTACCGTGGCGGACGCGGCCATCGGCTGGTTTCACACCCGGGTTGCACTCCGCAGAAGCGTCGATCGGCGCGAGCCGCGTCGGCGACCGAACGGAAGCTACGGCTCGAGACCGTTCGCCGTGATGCGATAGTCCACGATCTCGTCGGTCATCGCGCTGCCGCGATGCTTGACGACGGCGAGCATGCGCGCCAGGCGATTGCCGACGCGTTCGCTGCCCATCACGAGGATCGTGTTCGCGGTGGCGCCAATGTCCCCCGCCGCGACTTTCCGCGCGAGCAGATCTTCGATGCGCGTTTCTTCGGTCGTCACGAGCAAGACGGTCGTGATGCGGCCGGGGTCGTACCGGTGGGTGTCGATGAACTCCCGATGCTTCCACACGGGCAGGCAGATTTCCATGCCGAGCGTCTCCCCGTCGCGATGGACGATCGTGCGGTAGACGTCGTCGAACATGTGGCACTGGATCGAGTCCGCGGGCGAATCCATCGGCTCGACGCCGTCCACGACGACGCGCCGCGTGCCGGCCGCGAAATGGAAATACATGAACGGCCGCACCGTGTAGAGCGCGTGGTTGTACGTGGCCTTCCAGTTCCAGTCGAACTCCCAGGCGCCGTCGCTCGTCGGGACCTGGAAGTCGCGCACGCGGCCGACCCAGCGGAGCGCGTTCGAGTAGAACGCCCGCATATCGGCGGCGCCCGGGAACGGCTCGCTCATCGGCGTCACCGTGTGCCGCCACGGGGTGAGCGACCACTCGAAGAGTCGCGCCGCGTACTCGTCGTGCTGCTGCGAGTCCCCACGACCGTTCATGTCGAGCACGATGCCGCGGGCGGCGTCCGCCACCGCGCCGTGCGCCGCGAACGTGAGGCCGAGATGCGTCTTGCCGATGCCCGTCGCGCCGTACACGACGGTCAGCGTCCCGGGGATCAGACCGCCGCCGAGCATCTCGTCGAGCCTGGTGAGACCGGTGGAGACCCGTTCGGTCATGGGGAGGGATTGTACATGCCCTTCGTGCGGAACTGACGCTCGTACAGACTCTGAAGCTCCGGGAGCGTCGTCGCCTGTCCCGGCGCCTTGTCGTCGCGGATGCGCGCGATTCGCGCGAAGCGCAGCGCGAGGCCGGACGGATACGTCGGGCTTCGCTGGATCTCGTTGTACTCGACCTCGACCACGACCTCCGGCCGGACCCGGACCGTGTACCCGTCATCGGCCTCGGCGAGCTTCCACAGACGCTCGGTCATCTGAACGAACTCGGCGTCGGTGAGCCCCTTGAAGGTCTTGCCGACGTCCGCGAACCGTTCGCCGTCCCGGACCGCCAGGTGATAATTGGAGAGCCATCCGACGCGTCGCCCGGACCCGCGATCGGCGGCGATGATCACGCAGTCGACGGTCTCGGCGACCTTCAGCTTGAACCATCTCTTGCCCCGCCCGCCCGGCTCGTAGGAGCTTCTCAAATCCTTCGCCATGACGCCCTCGTGCCCGGCCGCGATCGCGCGGTCGCGAAACCGGAGGGCCTCGTCCGCGGCGCTGACAATCGCGCGTTCGGCGAGATAGCGGCCGGCGGTGACGCGCGTCAGCTCTTCCCACCTCTCGGCGTACGGCCGGTCGATGAGCGAGCGACCGTCCGCCATGAGGCAGTCGAAGAAATGGAGCGCCAGCGGCATCTCCCCGAGCAGCTGCTCGACGGCGTGCACGCGGCGAAACCGACGCATCAATTCCTGGAACGCCAGCGGGCGCCCTTCGGCATCGAGCGCCACGACCTCGCCATCGAGGATGAAGGGCGCGCCGGTGAGATCGCGTCGCGCGACCTCGACGACGTCCGGAAGGCTTCGCGTGACGTCGGAGAGCCGGCGCGTCCACACCTGCACCCGATCGCCGTCGCGATGGAGCTGCATCCTGGCACCGTCGTACTTGAACTCGAGCGCCGTCACCCCGGCGTGCGCCGCCAGCACGTCGTCGAAGGCGGGACGAAAGGCCGGGGCTCGACGGCGGTGAGCGCGCCAGCGCCGCCCGACACGATGATGGCGGCGACGGCCGAGAGATCTCCGAGGAAGAGCGCGGCCCGCCGCACGGCGGCGACGTCACCGCCGGCCAACGCGCCGAGAGCCTCGAGCATCACGCCTTCCGAGACGCCGGTGCGCATCTCGCCTCCGATGATGCGATGGAGGATCACCCGCTCGTCCTCGGACGCGCGGAGCGCGAGCTTCAGCAAGTGCTGCTGTCGGAGCTGGCGCGATCCGGCGCCGGTCGCCTCAGCGATCGCCCCGAAGGCGCGGCGAACGTCGTCGAGCTCCAGTGGCTCTCCCTCCGATGGAGCCGAGACCCGCGGCAACCCTCGCACGCCCAGCACGCGCGGATCCGAAACGGGAACCACACGACCGGTGAGGAATGCCACCGCGGTTTCGATCTCGCCCGGGTCGACCTGCCCCAGGAATTCCGCGGTGAGCCGTCGTTTCTCGAGCCGGCTCCCCGTCTGTTCGAGCCGGCGACACAGGGCGGCGAGCTCTGCAAAGCGTGTCACCGACTCATTGTAGGAGAGCGCCGCTCACGCGCTCCACGCGAGCAACACCGTCGCCCACAGCACCACGTTGCCGAGCGCGAGGAGCGCGCGCACGAGCTCGGGAAGCCATGCGACGCTCCTCACCTGTTGAGTGCGCGCGGCCAAAAAAAATGCGCGCGGCCGAGGGCGGCGAAACGACGGAGACGCATACGACACGACGGACGAGGACATGATGAGGATCTCCTTCAGAGAAAGTCAGAAACCGCGAAGTAGCCCGATCACCTTGCCGAGGATGCGGAATTCGGAGCGATGGGCGTCGACGACGATCGGCGCCATCGTCGGATGCTCGGGCTTCAGCACGATACGGTCCCCGTCGCGCAGGAACCTCTTCACGGTCGCGTCGGCATCCACCATCGCGACGACGATGTCGTTCTGCTGCGCGGTGTCCTGTCGGCGAACGAGCACCAGATCTCCGTCGCAGATGTGCGCCTCGATCATGCTGTCGCCGCGGACGCGCAGCGCGAACATGTCATCGGTTCCGCCACGCAGCCACGTGCCGGAGAGCGGCAAGTCGCCTTCGCGGTTCTCCTGCGCGAGCAACGGGGTGCCCGCGGCAATGCGGCCCAGGATCGGAATTCGCCGGAACTCGCCCACCGGAACGTCGGTCGCGGTCAGGGCGCGCGAGGTTCGGCCGGCGGACGCGCGACGCTGGAGCGCGCCCTTTCGCTCGAGGGCACGCAGATGATCGAACGCCGCGCGCGGGGTCACCCGGAATTTGTCGCCGATCTCGCGCACGGTGGGCGGCAGCCCGTGCGTCGCGGTGAACGTCCGCATGAAGTTCAGGATCTCCTGCTGTCGACTGGTGAGTTCCCGCATTCGCCGCCTCCTCCGTCAACATACTCAACGGGTGTTGAGGAGGTCAAGGTTTTTCGCTCAGCCGTTCAGGCGGGCTCCCACGGCTCGCACACCGGACAGATCATGAGTCCCTCGGCGGTCGCGTCGGCGACGCGCTTCCAGTAGATGCGGTCTGCGGGAGGGATGCGACCGGCCCAGACGCAGTCGCGACGGTGCAGGAGGCGGGAGGTTCGCTGCGAGCAGTACGGCTCGCCTGGCTCGTCCGCGACAGCCACCGACGTCTCGCGATCGGTGATGGGTTCGGTCTCGGACGGTAGCGGCGTCGACACGGCCGCGTCGGAAGCCACCGGCGCAGACGAGACCACATCGTCAGTCGGCGGAGGCCTGTAGGGCTCCGTCTCGTTGATGTGGAGATTCGTCTCGACCGTGGAGCGAAACTCGTCGCTGGCCCGTCTGAGCTCGCGCATCGCGCGACCGAGCATACGGCCCAACTCCGGCAGCTTCGACGGCCCGAAGACGAGCAGCGCCAGCACGCCGATGACCAGCATTTCCTGGAGGCCGATATCGAACATGGGCCTAGAGTACACCGCCGCCCGGCGCGAAGGCAGGTGACGCGACTACTCGAATCTGGAAGAGGTTTTCGCTACCGCGTTGACGGTCATGAAGCCGTTGCGATCGCGGAATCGATCATGGCGGCAATTCCCGCGCGGCCCGGGCGGGCACGCGCGTTGCTGCTCTGACCGCGCTCGGATGCCTAGGACGCGATCGTTTCCTTTTCCTTCTCGGTGTCGTGACTGACGAGGCCGCACTGGACGATCTTGTAAAGGAGAGCCTTGTAGCTGATCTGGAGGAGCCGCGCCGCCTTGGCCCGGTTCCAGTGGACGCGGTCGAGCACTTCCTTGATGGCGACACGCTCGGCGTCCCTCGCGGCCTGACGGGCGATCTCCTTCAGGCTGATCGCCTGATCGGGGTTCGCGCCGGATGGGGCCGCCGTGCCGGAACTCCGATACCCCGCGCGCTGAACGTTCGCGACGATTTCCTGATGGACGGGACGCGCGCTGCCGAGCACGACGACCCGCTTCACCGCATTCTCCAGCTCGCGAATGTTCCCCGGCCAGTGATATTCCATGAACGCGCGAATCGAGTCTGGGGGAATCTCGACGGCGCGCCCGTACTGCGCGTTGAACCGTCTCTTGAAATGGTCGAGGAGCACCGGAATCTCCTCGCGGCGTTCGCGCAGCGGGGGAATCCGGATCTCGATGACGTTCAGCCGATAGTAGAGGTCCTCGCGGAACTGATGGGCGCGCATCGCCGCCTCGAGGTCGCGATTGGTCGAGGCGAGCAGCCGCACGTCGGTGCCGATGATCCTCTCACCGCCCACGCGGGAGAACTCGCCGTCTTGAAGCACGTGGAGCAGCTTTGCCTGGAGGCGCATGGGCATCTCGCCGATCTCGTCGAGCAAGAGCGTCCCCTGATGCGCGGCCTCGAACTTTCCGGGCTTCTGACGATACGCGCCGGTGAAGGCGCCCTTCTCGTGACCGAACAGCTCGGACTCCAGCAACTCGCCAGGCAGCGCAGCACAGTTGACCTTGAGGAACTGCCGATTGACTCGCGGCGACAGCTTGTGAATCGCGCGAGCGACGATTTCCTTGCCGACCCCGCTCTCTCCGCGCAGCAGCACCGTCGTGTTGGTCGCGGCGACCTTCGCGACCAGTTCGCGAACCGGTTGCATCTTGCTGCTGCTGCACAGATTGAGGCCGTCTGTCATCGCACTCTCCCCTGGCGCGGTGAAGTCTCGGTTTTCGTCTTGCATGCTTTATCCTGTTTCCTCAGCGATGTTTTTACCGGTACTGGGAAGCCGAATTGCAGGGTGAGTGCCAAGGTTTTCTCCTGGACGTGAAGCAACGATTACAAGCATTTGGAAGGGGCACCAGCAATTTGCGAGATTATTTTTGTAGAAAGATCACATCATGTGATGTAGGACTTACATCGACGGAGGACAGGAAATGAACATCTTGATCGTCGACGACGAACCCGATGTCGCTGAAGTGCTGGCGAAATCGCTCTCTCGCCAGGGGCACACCGCGACCGTCGTCCATTCCGGCGAGGACGCTCTCCGGGTGCTCAGGGAGACACCGCTCGACGCGATGTTCCTCGATGTGTCGATGCCCGGCATGAACGGCCTCGACGTCCTGGCCGAAGTGAAACGGATCAAGCCCGCGCTCGCGGTCGTCGTGATCACGGGCCACGGCACCGACAACGAAATCGAGGCAGCGCGTCAGATGGGCGCCGTCGACATCATCACGAAGCCGACAGCGTTGACGCATTTCCAGGACGCGGTGATGCGTCTGGCCGAGCGGCGCCGATGAGCCGGACGTGGCGCGGAAGTCTGCTCGTCGCGCTGGTGATCGCGTTTGCTCCCGTCGCCGCCCAGGCGCAGCCTCCCCTCATCGGTCCGCCGTTGACCGAGCGCGTGCCGCCCGCACGCACGTTGATCATTCCGTCGTTCACGATCAGCGGCGAGTACAACGACAACATCGTCCTGGACAACCGGAACAAGATCGACGACTTCATCATCGGCTACACGCCCGGGATCGACTTTGCCCACCAGACCCCGACGTACCGGATCGGCGGACGCGTCAGCGCCACCGGGGAGAAGTTCATCGATCACGACGAGTTCAGCAACGTGCTCTCCCGCATCACGTTTCTCCTGAACGGCTCCTACCGTCTGACCGAGACGCTCACGCTCAACCTGGACGAGGCGTTCTTGCTCTCGCGCGACACCCATCAGGCCACCACCGAAGGCGTCGGGACCGGCCGGTTCCTGTCGTACAGCAACAGCATCACGCCGGGCATCGCGTGGAAGGTCGACCCGCGCATCACCGTCCGCGCCAGCGGGAA
>QHRT01000344.1:0-932 GCA_003220195.1 Candidatus Rokuibacteriota bacterium
GCAGGAATTCCTCGATCTCGACGTGCTCGTCCGCCTGCGCCATGCCGCGCGGGAACGGCCCGTGCACGAGCGCCGGGATTCCCCGCTGGCGCCAGAGACGCGCATCGGTGCCGCCGAGACTGACGATCGGCGCCGGATCCGGCCGGCCGAGCGCCCGCGCGTTCGCGCGCAGGATCGTCATCATCTCGTGGTTGGGATCGCAGACGCTCGGCGCGCTGTAGTTCAGCTCCTCGAACGTCGCTTCGGGATAGCGGGCGACGATCTCGCGAATCTTCGCCACGACTTCCTCTTTGGCGAGGCCCGGCGGGACGCGGACGTCCGCTTCGAACCAGCACGTGCCGGGCACGATGTTCACCTTCACGCCGCCATGGATCACGCCGACGTTCACGGTGACACGCTCCACGATGTCCTTCGCGCCCGGCCCCTGCGCCTCGTCGATCGCCGCGGCGGCGCCGGCGAGCGCGTCGGCGACGTCGATCGGGACCGAGGGCCTGAGCGTGGTCAGCTCCTCGAGATCCACGATCAAGCGCGCCGCCTGCTTCGTCGCGCTCGGCGAGAGATGCGTGTACGCGCCGTGCGCCCCGCGCGTCCGCAGCGTGAACTTGAGCCAGAACGGCCCCTTCTCGCCGAAGCGAATCGTCAACGGGCTCGACGGCTCGCCGTTCAGGCAAAAGTCGCCGTGAACCTCGGGATGATGCTCCATCAGATACCGCGCGCCCCACGGGCCGAACGTCTCCTCGTCGGAGACCGCGGTGAGCGTGAGCTTGCCGTTCACGTGCTCGCGCACGCGGTGGAGGTAGTAGTAGGTGAAGATCGACGCCGACGTCCCCGCCTTCATGTCGGCGACCCCGCGGCCGTAGATCTTGCCGTCCACGATCACGCCGCCCCACGGATCGTGCATCCAGCCCTCGGCCTCGGCATCGGCCGGGAAC
>QHRT01000344.1:952-5249 GCA_003220195.1 Candidatus Rokuibacteriota bacterium
GTGTCGAACGAGCCGACGATGTTCGGCATGGTCGGCTCGGGCGCGATCACGCGGAACGGGAGCTTGCTCTGCTCCAGGAAGCGCGTGACGTGGGCGGCGGCCAGCCGCGTGTCGCCGGGCGGGTTCGGGCTCTTCGCGCGCACGAACTCGCCGAGAATGCCGATGATCGTGTCGCGGTCGTCGTCGATCCATTTGACGAGCTGCTGTTTGACGTCGCTCGTGCTCATGCGTCTCTCCCCGAGGAGAACAGTGGCGAGAGGATACACCACGCCAGTTGACACGCCGGCGCGTGGGCCGGACCATCCGACGTTGGCACCACCCTCATGGCCGATTCGTGGCTCCCGTTCGACGCGACCGAGTACGAGCGGCGCCAGCAGGCGCTTCGCGCTCGCATGGACGAACGCTCACTCGACGTCGTGCTGCTCTCCGGACCGGAGAACCAGTACTACCTCACCGGCTACGAGACGACCGGATTCCATTCGTTCCCGCAAACGCTGATCTTCCCGCGCACGGCGCCGCCGCTGCTCGTCACGCGACGGCTCGAAGAAGGCAACGCCGCCGCGGCGTACGCGCTCGCGTGCCGCTCGTATCGCGACGATGAAGACCCGGCCGACGCCCTCGCGCAGGCGCTGCGTGATCTCGGGATCGCCGACCGGACCATCGGCGTCGAGAAAGCCGTGCCGTGGCTCACCGTGCGGCTCTTCGAAGGGCTCGCGCACAAGCTGCCGAGCGCGAAGCTCGTCGACGTGTCGGGGCTCGTCGAGCTGATGAGGGCCGTCAAGTCGCCGGCCGAGATCACCTACATGCGAGAGGCGGCGGCCGCCGTCGCCGCGGGAATGCGCGCCGGCCTCGCCGCCGTGCGTGACGGCGTCAACGAGCGAGAGATCGCCGCCGCCGTGTTTCCCGCGCGCATCCTCGCCGGCAGCCACTTCGTGCGGAACCCGACCTACATCACCGCGGGCCCGCGCTCCGCGCTCGCCCACGCGACGTGGCTCGGCAAGACGCTCGAGCGTGGGGACGTCGTCTTCTTCGAGCTGGGCGCGAACGTGCGTCACTACGATGCGGCGCTGATCCGCACGGCGGTTGTCGGACCGCCGACCGCAGAGCTGCGACGCGCGGCGGACGCGTCGATCGCGGGCCTGGCGGCGGCGATCGAGACGGTGCGCGCCGGCATCCCGGCGTCCGAGGTGTATCGCGCCACGCGCGACGCGATCGCGAAGGAAGGGTGCGCGCAGTTCTTCCTGCACCGCGCCGGCTACGGCATCGGGATCGAGTTCCTCACGTGGATCGAGCGCGGCGGCGTCAGTCTCGACGCCGGTGCCATGAGCATCCTCCAGCCGAACATGACGCTCCATCTCGTCCCGTATCTCCTGCTGCCGGGGCTCGGCTCGGTCGGGTTCAGCGAAACCGTGTGCGTCACCGAGAGCGGATGCGAGGTGCTGACGACGTACCCGCGCCTCCTGACAGAAGGATGACGATGAAGCCGCCCATCACGTGGCCGTCCGGAACGACGTCCGCCGTCTCGATCACGTTCGATCTCGACGCCGAGACGGCGTGGATCTCGCGCGATGCCGCGAACATCAACCGGCTCAGCGTGATGTCGCAGGGCGCGTACGGGCCGAAGGTCGGCGTGCCGCTCATCCTGGACTTCCTGGATCGGAACCGGCTCACGTCGACGTTCTTCGTGCCCGGGTGGACGGCCGAGCGCTGGCCCGACGTCGTCGCCGAGATCCACCGCCGCGGCCACGAGATCGGCCACCACGGCTACCTGCACGAAGCGCTCGAGGGAAAGTCGCGCGAGGAAGAAGAGTTGATCCTCACCGGCAGCTCGCGGATCCTCGCCGACATCACCGGGACGAGACCCGTCGGCTATCGCGCACCGCTCTACGAGATCACGCCCGAGACGACGAGCCTGCTCGCGAAGCACGGCTTCCTCTACGCGAGCAACCTGCAAGATTCGCTCTGGCCCTATCGCCATCCGGAGGCGCCGTCGCTGGTGGAGCTGCCGGCGTCGTGGATCCTCGACGACGGTCCGTTCTTCGCGTTCGGTCTCCGGCCGAATCTCTACCGGCAGATCTTTCCGCCGGCGCAGGTGCTCTCGGTATGGCGCGACGAGTTTCGCGGCATCCGCGCCGTCGGCGGCCTGACGATGCTGATCCTGCATCCGCAGTACACCGGACGCCCGTCGCGGCTCAACATGCTGCAGGAGCTGGTCGACGAGATGCGCGACACCGAGGGGGTGTGGTTCGTGAACGGCGTGGAGCTGGCGCGCTACGCGCTGACGGCCGCCGCCAACACCGGAACCGACGGCCGTCCGCGCGCGTAGCGACTTCGCGCCGACGAGCTGGCCGGCTCGGCGGTCCCGTATCATAAGCCGCCGAACATCCAGCGACCAGGCAGGAGATTCATGGCGATGAGCGACTGGAGCAAGGTCACGCGGCCGATTCCGGTCCCGAACGAGTGGACGAAGCCATTCTGGGACGCGGCGAAGGAAGGTGTCCTGAAGCTCCAGCGCTGCCAGGCGTGCGGACACTTCCAGCACCCGCCGTATCCGACCTGCGTCAACTGCGTGGCGATCGACCTCGCGTTCGAGCCGGTCAGCGGCAAAGGGACGATCTACGCGTACACGATCATGTATCACACGGGCGACAAGAGATTCGCGTCCGCGGTGCCGTACGCCAGCATCATCGTCGAGCTCGACAACGCGCCGGGCGCGTTGATGGCGGCGAATCTGCTGGAGGCTCCGTACACCGAGGCGAAGGTGGGCCGCCGCGTGGAAGTGACGTTCGAGCGCCTGAACGACGACGTCACCTTGCCGCAGTTCCGCCTGGCGCGCGGCGCGTCGTAGACGAGGAGAACCCGCCACATGTGGGAGCACCGGTGCAAGGTCGCCGTCAGCGGCGTGGGATTTTCTCGTGTCACGCGCTCGGCCGAGATCCCGCTCGCCGCGCACGCGCTCGAAGCGGTCAAGGGCGCCGTCGAAGATTCCGGTCTCGCGATGTCGGACATCGACGGTCTCGCGACGTACCCGGAACTGCCGGCGACGGGGCACGCCGTGATCGACGGCGTCACGATCGTCTCGGTCAACTGCATGATGGCGATGCTGAAGCTTCCGAACCTCGCCTGGCACGTGCAGGTGGAGACCGTGAACATCGGCGGCGCGGTGCAGCAGGCCGTCAACGCGCTGCTCGCCGGCGTGTGCCGGTACGCGGTGGTCTGGCGCGCGATGCACAACCCGAAAGGGACGTATCAGAACTTGCCCGGCACGTATGCGCAGGGCCCGGCGCAGTTCACCGCCCCGTACGGGTTCGGCGGGCCGGGACAGGGCATGGCGGTCGCGTACACGCGGTGGCTCGAAACGCACAAGCAGAATCGCGAGAAGATGGCGACGCTCGCCGTGACACAGCGCCGGCACGCGCAGACCAATCCGCACGCGTACTTTCACGGCGTGCCGCTGACGCGCGAGGACTATCTGACCTCGCGCATGGTCGCCTACCCGTTCTGCCTCTACGACTGCGACATCCCCGTGCAAGGCGCGGTCGCGATCGTGCTGACGACGGCCGACCGCGCTCGTGATCTGCGGCCGCGCCCGGCGTACCTGGCCGGGTACGGTCAGCGCCTCGCGTTCGAGGTCACCGGTCGCATCGGAAGCCTGTCGAGCTACATGGAGGGCGGCCGGAGCTCGTCGCGTCTCACGTGGGAGCGCTCGGGCTTCTCGCCGGCCGACGTCGACGTCGCGCAGATCTACGACGGCTTCTCCGCGTCGGTGATCTACGGCCTGGAGTCCTACGGGTTCTGCAAGGAGGGCGAGGCTCTCGACTTCATCCAGGACGGCCGCATCGAGCTCGACGGCGAACTGCCGTTGAACACGTTCGGCGGCAGTCTCAGCACCGGACGCATCCACGGTCTCTGGCACATCATCGAGGGCGCGCTGCAGGCGTCGGGTCGCGCGGGCGCGCGTCAGGTCGAGGACGTGAACGTCTCGTTCGTCGGCGCGAGCGCGCCGATCGTGCAGGGGACGACGTTCATCTTCGTGCGCGAGCCGTATTAGATCGGATACTGCCAGGTCTGCCCCGCCGAGTGTCTGCAATTGGATACACCTCCTTGTGGTAAAGTGGTGTATCGATCGAGGAGGTTGCGGATGGGACGGACCAACATCGTGCTCGACGACCGCTTGATTCAGCAGGCGATGAAGATCAGTGGCGCAAGGACGAAACGCGAGACGGTCGACATCGCGCTCCGTGAACTGATCGATCGCCGGTCCGTCTACGAAGCCCTTCGCCGTCTTCGCGGCAAG
>QHRT01000346.1 GCA_003220195.1 Candidatus Rokuibacteriota bacterium
CGCCATCGTCGCCCACCGGCGCGACCCACCGATCCTCGCCACCGCCGCGCCGCTCGATTCGGATCACGTCGGCACCGAGATCCGCGAGCAGCGCGGCACAGTACGGCCCGGCGATGTAGCGGCCGAAGTCGAGCACGCGAATTCCGCTCAGCACGTCCGTCATCGATTCCTCCAGGAGTGCTCGCCGACTCTAGCAGGTCGGCGTCCCCCGCCGGTACTCGATCGACCCGTCACGTCACGCTCCGGCACGCTGCCCGGTCCCGATCACGTCGCGGTCCAGCGTGCCGCGGCCGGCCAGCAGCACGAGACCCGCGACCGCGAGCAGACATCCCGTGACGAGCACCGGGATCGTGAGTCCGACGTGCGACGACGCGACGCCGATCAGCCACGGCGACGCGGCGTCGCCGAAGAGGTGGATCGCCATGGTCGTGAGCGCGAAGCCGCGGGAGCGCAGATCGGCGGGCAACGCGTTCGCCATCGCGGCGTTCAACGGGCCGATGTTGATGAAGAGCAGGAGCAGCGTCACGAACATCGCGGGCCAGAAGACAAACGGGTTCTGCGACAGGACGGCGGGGACGGTGAAGAGGATGGAGACGACCAGCGACACGCCGGACAGCGTGAAGTGAGCGCCGCGCACCCTTTTCGCCAGCGCGTCCCCGAGCCGTCCGCCGATGAGCGTGCCCGCGAATCCGGCCACCACCAGGATCACGCCGAACGTCGAGGCCGCCGTCGCGAGCCCGATCCCCCGCTCGCGAACGAAGTACGTCGGCATCCAGGTCGCGAGCCCGCCCATCGCGAAGGTGTAGACGACCTGCGCGACCGTGTTCACGACGTAGCTCGGTCGTGACCCGAGCGCGCGCAGCGAATCGCCGAGTCCGAGCGGTGTCGGCGCCGGCGCGGCGGGCCCATCGAGCGCTCCGCGTCGCGGCTCGGCGAGGGCGAGCAGCACGAACGCCAGGACGATGCCAGGACCGCCGGCGACGAAGAACGCTGCACGCCAGCCCAGCGACGCTCCGACCAGACCGCCGACGACGTAGCCGAGCGCGGTGCCGGCGGGGATGGCCGCGTAGAAGATCCCGAGCGCGCGGGCGCGGCGATCCGCGGCGTACCGGTCGGACAGGATCGACGGCGTGACGACCGCGTAACTCGCCTCGCCGACTCCGATCACCGCACGCGCGAGCAAGAGCAGCGTGTAGGTCGGCGCGAGGCCGGACGCGACGGTCGCCACGCTCCACACGAGCACGCCGGCGGCCGCCAGTCTCATCCGGCGCAGGCGGTCGCCGAGCCATCCGACGCCCGGGGACACGAGCGAGTACGTGATGATGAACGCGGACTGGAGCAGTCCCGCGTCGGCGTCAGAGATGCCAAGGTCGTGCAGGATGAGCGGCAGTGTCGCCGCGGCGACGTAGCGATCGAGGTAGTTCAGGCAGTTGAGACCGGTCAGCGCCGCGAGCGCGACGCGCGGCGACTCGCGCCACGACCGCGCATCATGCGCCGCTACATCCGTCACGCGCGGCCGGCCAGCTCGGCCAGCTCCGCCAGCTCACCGAGAAGAGCTCGTCGCTCGGCGCGCAGCTCGTCGTGCAGGCGGCGATTCAGGATGAAGCGGGCGAACGCTCGCGCCTGACGGCCGACACGCTGGAGCCTCTCCCGCCACGCGAGCGCGAGCAGCCCCGACGGCACGAGCAGAACGATGAAGACGAGCAGCGGCCACGTGCCGAGGAGCGCCGCGATCAGCCATCCCTCCATCAGCCAGAAGACCGGGTAGAGCACGGCGCCCGCCGCGATCTTGTCGGTGGCTTCCTCGTCCGGCTCACGCCCGAGCCATCGCACGACGCGACCGGTCAGGAGATACGGCGCCGCGTGGCAGATCATGCCCCACACCGCGAGCGGAAACGTGAGGGCGAGCGCGACCAGGTTCTCCACGACGTAGCGGGCGACGAGACCGGCCGTGTAGGGTTGACCGATCTGCGCGTCGCTGAGCCCGGTCTCGCGCAGTCGCGTGCGGTAGCTCTCGAGACGGCGGCGGAAGTCGAGGAGCCGCTCCGGATGGCTCCTCGCGAGCTGCGCCGCCGCGCGCATGACGTCCTGCTTCCACGCGAGCGCCGCGCGAGAATCACCGGGGCTCCCTCGCTCTTCTCGCCACGCGTCTTCGAGCGCGCCCAGCAGCTCGAGCGTGTACTGATCGTCGGCCTCGACGATCTGCTCGCGGATGGCGGCGGCAAGCCGGTCGGTGATCGTCCGGACGCTCGCCTCGGGCGCGGCCGCGTACGACGCGATGCAGTCGTCCACCACGACGGGATTCCCGATCGAGACCAGCGCGGACGCGTCGCGAAAGGTTCCGGGTTCGCCGAAGACGAGTCCCACGGGCAAGAGCGTGGCGTCCCGGCGACCGTCGCCCGCCTCGGCCGCCACCAGAATGCGCGCGGCCCCCGTGCGGAGAGGCAAGAGCGTCGGCTGCGCCTGCGAACGCCCTTCCGGAAAGATCACGAGCGCCCCGCCCGCCCGCAGCCGGGCGGCGGCCGCCGCGAACATCGCGTCGTTCCTCCGCGGATCGTCGCCACCTTCCGCCCGGCGATTCACGGGCACGGCGCCCGCGAGTCGCAAGAAGGGCGCGATCAGCGGATGACGAAACAACGGGGCCTTGGCCAGCGACGTGACCGGTCTCGGGACGATCGCCATGATCAGCATCGGATCGACGAGCGCGTTGTGATGGTTCGCCGCGATGACGAGGGGGCCGCGCGCCGGAATCCGCTCGGCGTTGACGACCTCGATGCGGCGGTAGAACACCCGGAGCAGGAGCAGCGTCAGCGCGCGGACGATGCGGTAGCCCATCGCGCGCTCATCCTACCCGCTCCGGCGAGCGGTGGGGGTGGGGCGCGCGGTCTCGGCAACCAACCTCGCGCGTGATCGAGGAGCGCCACGGCTGCGCCGCGGCGCTTCCGAGCGTTGGGGGGTTGGGGGGGCCCTTCTAGGCCCCCCATCAACTCGGTGGCGTCCACAGCGCCTGGATCTCGCTCGCGTCGATCGTCGCCGCCGTGGCCGACGGCTGCGGTAGCGCGTTGCCGTCCCCAGAGGTCCCGTAGTAGGAGGCGCGCGCGCGGATGGCGACTTCCGATCCAGGCTGGAGCTGCGAGAGCGCGAGGCGCTGGCCATTGCCAGAGATCACGGTCGCCGGCGCCGCGCGCACGAGGGTTCCGTCGGTCAGCGTGATCTGGTTTCGGCCGGGATCGACGCGCCAGACCGTTCCCATCATCCAGTCCGAGCCCTGGCCCGTCGCGCCGCTCTGGAACCCGGCCGGCGCGACGCCGCGGATCAACACGTCCGTGCCGGGCGCCAACTGACCGACCGTCGTCGGTTGCCAGACCGTCGTGCGATCGGTCGCACGAATCACCCGACCGTCCGTGAGCGTGATCGTTCCGCTGGCCGCATCGACGCTCTGGACCGTTCCGGTGGCGTCGATGGCCGAGAGTTGCCCACCGACCGTCGGCGGTGGGCCCGCCGGAGGAGGCCCACTCGCCGGGGGCGCCACCCTTCACCTGGAGATTGTTCACGACGCCCTTGACGCCAGTCACGGCCGCGGCGATCTGCGCGGCCCGATCGCGGCGCTCCATCGAATCGACGGTGCCGCCGAGCGTCACGACACCGGTGTCCGACTTCACGTCGATCTTTGTCAGGTTCGAAAGCTTGTCGGCGGTGAGCTTCGCCTTGATCTCCGCCGCGATTCGGGCGTCGTCGACGATCTCACCGATCGTGCGCGCGCCGGCGGGCGCTGCGCTCGCGACGATGACGAGCATCGCCGCGAGCGCGATCCGACCCGGGAGCCAGGTCCTTCCCGCGCGCATCACCGCACCCGCGTCCGCTGGACGAGCCGAACCACGTCCGCATCGACCACCACGCCGTCACCGACCACTTGCCGCGGCAGCGCGCTCTCCTCGACCGTGCTCGATGTCGGGCCGGCCGTGCGAGTCGTTCGTGGAGTGCCGATCACGATCTCGTCTCCGGGCCTCAGATCGGCGATCGACAACGACTGGCCGTGGAAGCTGACGCGCGAACCCGGACGGACCTGCACGGTCGTTCCATCCGCGAGGGAGACGCGCGAGGTCGCCGGATCGACCGATCTCACCGTCCCCATCCAGTACGCGTGACGGCTCGGGATCAGCGAGGTCGGTTGCGTGTTCCGCTGCATGCCCGGCTGGAAGTCGACCGGCTCGGCGTTGCGGACGTGAATCGTCACGCCCGGCGTCACCGACGTGATCGGGACGGGCTGCCACAGCGTGGTCCCGCCGGTGACGCGGAGCACGCGGCCGTCGGCGAGCGTCACGGTTCCGGTGCGCGGGTCGACTTGCGAGACGACTCCGGTCGCGTCGATCGGCGCGGCGTAGGTCGGCATCGCGGCGGTGGGCGGCGCCGCCACCGGTGGCGCCATGGGAGGCGGCGGAACGCCGTCGCGGGCGTCGCCGTCGTCACCAGCGTCGCGCCGGGCTGCACGTCGCCGAGCGCGATCTCGCGGCCGTTGATCATCAGGTGCGCATCCGGCTTGAGCACCACGGCGCGACCGTCCGTCAGGTAAATCGTCCGCGCGGCAACGTCGACGCGCTGCACGATGCCGCTCACGTCGACGATCTGCGCCCAGGCGCTCGCCGCGAAGAGCAAGACCACCGCAATTCCGACGAGTGAAAGGCGAACGCTACGACTCATCATGACAGGACCTCCTTCTTGCACGTGCAGGTCAGTGCAATGCTGCTGCCGTCGGACCTGGCACTCGCAGGAAGGCGTCGATGATGTAAAAATCGCTCAAAAGGAGGGCGCCATGGGTCACACGCTCGAGCAGTTCGCATCCGCGTGCCACGCGATCTTGTCGAAGGAGAAGGGGCCGGAGGGCCGCAACGAAGTCTGCGCGCTCTTGCAGGACGTGCTGCGTGACGAGGCATTCGTCGCGACGCACCTCACCGGCGACGTGCCCGAGCGCAAGCTTCTCTACGAGGATCCGGATCTCGGCTTCTGCATCCTCGCGCATGTCTACAACGGCGCGCGGGAAAGCCAGCCGCACGATCACGGACCGTCCTGGGCGATCTACGGACAGGCGCGCGGCGAGACCATCATGAACGACTGGCAACTGGTGACGGCGGCTCAACCGGACACACCGGGCAAGGTTCGCCACGTGCGAAGTTACACGCTGAAGCCCGGCATGGCGCACGTCTACAACGAAGGAGACCTCCACTCACCGCGGCGCGAGGGACCGACCCGCCTGATCCGCATCGAAGGCACCAACATGGACCGGGTGAAACGGCTCGCGTACGAGCGCGTGTGAGCCATGATCAAGAGCATCTCCCTGCTGCGCCGGAAGGACGGTCTCACGCACGAGCAGTTCATGAAGCACTGGGGCGAGATCCACGCCCCGCTCGCGCACAAGGTCCCGGGGCTACGGCGCTACGTGCAATCGCACATCGTGGAGGAGCGGAAAAGGCCGGACATCCCCGCGATCGACGTCGACGTCGACGGCATCGCGGAGCTCTGGTACGACGATCGCGAGAGCATGGCGCGCGCGCACGCGTCACCGGAGGCGAAGGCGCTTCACGCCGACGGCGCGCTCTTCATCGGCCGCATCAAGACGTTCACGGTCGAGGAGCGTCAGATCGTCTAGGTTTTCGATCAGCCGGCGAACGGGTGCTGCGCGATCCAGTGGCGGGCGACGTCCACCCGGCGGCAGAGCCAGACACGGTCGTGCCTGGCGACGTGGTCGAGGAAGCGCATCAGCGCCGCCGCGCGGCCGGGACGGCCCATCAGGCGAGAGTGCAGGCCGACCGACATCATCTTCGGGTGGTCGGCGCCTTCCGCGTAGAGCACGTCGAACGCGTCGCGCACGTGCGCGAGCCATTCGTCGCCGGTCGCGAAGCCGCCGGCCGACGCGAATTTCATGTCGTTGTTGTCGAGCGTGTACGGCACGACCAGGTGGGGCTTGCCGCCCACGACCTCCCAGTACGGCAGGTCGTCGTTGTACGCGTCCGCGTCGTAGAGAAATCCGCCGGCCTCCACGACGAGCCGGCGCGTGTTCGGGCTCAACCGTCCCGTGTACCAGCCGAGCGGACGATTCCCCGTGACTCGCGTCAGGCTCTCGACGGCGCGATGGATGTGCTCGCGCTCGACGGCCTCGTCCACGAACTGGTAGTCGATCCACCTCCATCCGTGGCTCACCACTTCGTGTCCGGCCTCGACGATCGCGGCGGCCGCCTCGGGATGGCGCTCGAGGGCCATCGCGACCGCGAACACGCTGATCGGGATCTGGCGCGCGGCGAAGATGCGCATGAGCCGCCAGAAGCCCGCGCGGCTGCCGTACTCGTACATCGACTCGACCTGCACGTTGCGAACACCTCGGAGCGGCGTCATGCCGACGACCTCTCCGAGGAACGCTTCCGCTTCCTCGTCGCCGTGCAGGATTGACCGTTCGCCGCCCTCCTCGTAGTTGAGGACGATCTGGAGCGCGAGGCGCGCGCCGCCGGGCCACTTCGGATCCGGAGGCGTCCGGCCGTAGCCGACGAGATCGCGTGGATAGGCGGACGTCGTCATACGCGACCGATGCCGCTCGCGCCGAGGCTCTCCGTGACGTCCTCGCCGCGGACCCCCGCGTCGCGATACGACGCGACGGCCGCGTCGACGCCGGCTCCGGGCGCGGAGCGCCAGCCTTCGCCACGGAGCACGTGCTCGAGCGCGGCCAGGCACGAGAGCACGTTCTGACGCGTGGCCGAAGCGCCCATCGTGCCGATGCGCCAGATCTTGCCCTGGAGCGGGCCGAACGCCGCACCGATCTCGATGCCGAAGTCCGCGACGAGACGGCGCCGGACGCGAAGCTCGTCGACACCGGGCGGAACGACGACCGGCGTGAGGAACGGCAACCGATGCTCCGGCGCTTCCTTGCCGAAGAGCTCGAGGCCCAGCTTCTGGACCCCGGCGCGCATCGCATCGCCGTGAAGCCGGTGGCGAGCGAAGCGCGCGTCGCGGCCCTCGTCGTGGAACGCGCGCAACGCTTCGCGCAGGCCGTACACCATCGTGGTCGGCGCAGTGTGATGGTTGAAGCGCGCCGGACTCCAGTAATCGCCGAGCTGCGCGAGATCGAGATAGTTGCTGCGCACTTTGACGCGCCGCCGCGAAAGCGCCGCCGCCGCGCGGGCGTTGTACGTGACCGGCGCCAGCCCGGACGGGCACGACAGGCACTTCTGCGTTCCCGCCACCGCGACGTCGACGCCCCAGCGATCGACCGCGACCTCCGAGCCGCCGAGCGTGACGACGCAATCCGCCATGAGGAGCGCGTCGTGCTCGCGAGCCAGCCGCGCGATCGGCTCGAGCGGCTGGAGCACGCCCGTCGACGTCTCGCCGTGCACGACCGCGACGAGCTTCGTCGGTCCACCATGAAGCGCAGCCGCGATCGCCTCGGTGGGTAAGATGCGGCCCCACTCGCCGCGCACGGGGACCACGTCGGCGCCGCAGCGCTCCGCGATCTCGATCAGCAGAAGCCCGAAGCGGCCGCACTCGCCGACGACGACACGATCGCCCGGCTCCACCAGCGAGACGATGGCGGCTTCGAGGCCGGCGCGGCCCGTCCCCGGGACCGGATACGCGTGGAGGTTCTCCGACTCGAAGGCGAACCGCGTGAGGTCCATTACCTCGTTCATGATGAGGGTGAACTCGGGGTCGAACTGGCCGAGCAGCGGCGTCGCCATCGCGCGCAGCACCCGAGGGTCCGCCATGGAGGGACCGGGCCCGAGGAGCACGCGCGCGCCGGGCAGGAGGTCACCGAAGTGTGACATGCGCACGACCATAGCAGAGAGCTCGGCTTGCGAGCCCGCGCAAAATCGGCCAGAGTCGGCGGCGTGCCCGCCGACGTCAGTGCCGCGTCGCTCACGCTCGACCAGCTGAACGGCCTCGACCGCGCGGCGTTCGTCCGAACGCTCGGCCTCGTGTTCGAGCGGGCACCCTGGGTCGCCGAAAACGCGTGGCCGGCGCGCCCGTTCGGGAGCGTCGACGCTCTGCACGCGGCGATGTGCGAGGTCGTGCGCCGCGCGAGCCGAGACGAGCAGCGTGCGCTCATCGCCGGTCATCCGGATCTCGCGGGCAAGGCCGCGCGCGCCGGCGCGATGACCGCCTCGTCCGTCGCCGAGCAGGCGTCGGCCGGCCTCGATCGTCTCGACGACGCGGAATTCGAACGGTTCGATCGATTGAACCGCGCCTACCGCGAACGATTCGGGTTCCCCTTCGTCATCGCGGTGAGACGGCACGACAAGACCGGCATGCTGGCCGCGTTCGAGCGCCGGCTCGGTCACACCGAGGAGCAGGAGATCGCGGAAGCCGTCGCGCAGATCTTCGAGATCGCCCGGATGCGGATCGATGCGATCGTGCGGGCCCCGTGATGGCGGAGCGCAACCGCACGCTCACCACGCACGTGCTCGACACCGCGCGCGGCCGGCCGGCCGCGGGTGTGCGCGTCGAGCTCTCGGCCGTCGAGCCGAACGGTCGCCTGCGATGGTTGAAGACCGCGGTGACGAACGCCGACGGGCGGACGGAGACGCCGCTCCTCGAAGAGCATGAATTCGCGGCGGGCCGCTACCAGCTCACGTTCCACGTCGGGCCTTACTTCGCCTCGACGGGCCTGCCGCTCCACGACCCGCCATTCCTCGACCAGGTGCCGGTGCGGTTCGCGATCGCCGACGTGTCCGTCCACTACCACGTGCCGCTGCTGGTCTCCCCGTTCGGGTACGTGACCTATCGTGGGAGCTGAGTCTCTCTTCAGCGAACCTCGCGATGCAGCTCGACCGCGCCCTGCGGGCCCCAGCGAAAGCTCGAGGACCCGACACCGACGAATCGCTGGGGGTCGACGCTCCTGAGGCTCAACTGCTGGTCCCCGTCGGTCGGCGCGGCCTGGATCAGCAAGCCGACCGCGCCGCCCGCATACGTGATCCAGGCGTGAGCGTGCGTCGACACGGGTTCGCCGCGTCGGCTCCAGGTGATGACGCCGGAAAAACTCGGCCGCGGTTGCCCCAGCACGAGCCATGGACCGACGTAGATGCCGGACGGCGACGACTCGTTCGCATCAGGAATGAGCAGGAGCGACAGCGGCGTCCCGGCCCAGGTCCCCGCCCACGACCCGGCGAAGCCGGGAGCCGGTTGCGCAGACGCGACGACCGTCGTCAGCGCACTCATCGCGCACGCCGCGCCGATCAATGCCAGCGCCACGATGCCGGCGCGCGTCCACGCCAGCTTCTGCGGTCGCACCACCGTCACCATCGCGTTGTCTGAACTGTATCACCGGGGGAGTGACGACATTCCCGATCACACGCCCGCGAGGCGGGCGAGCTCCGCGAACGACCCGACGACAACGTCGGCGACGGAGGGATCGCCGGGAAAGCCGTCCGGCGCGTAGAGCACCGTGCGCATGCCCACGCGACGCGCCCCCACCATGTCCGACGGAACGCTGTCCCCCACCATCGCCGCGTCGGCGGCGCGAAGACCGAGACGGCGCAAAGCGATCTCGAAGAGCGGCGGCGCCGGCTTGCCGACGACGATCGGCTCGACCCCCGCCGCCGCGACGACCGCGGCGACGATCGCGCCGCAGCCGGGCAGAAACTCTCCGCCGTCGATCGGCAAGCGTGGATCGACGTTCGGCGTGACGAGAGGAGCTCCGCGCGCTGCGGCGCGCGCGGCGACGGTGAGACGCTCGTACGAGAGATCGAAGTCGTTGCCGATGGCGACGACGGTCGCGTCGCGGTAGTCCTTCACGCCGAGGACCTCGTGCCCGGCGCGCGCGATCGCATCCGACAGCTCCGCGGCGCCGATCACCAGCACGCGCGAGGCGCCGAACCGTTCGGCGATCGTCTCGCCGATGATCTCGAGCGGCGTCAGGACCGTGTCGGCCGAGATCACGCCCAGGCGATGCAATCGCTCGCGCACGTCGGCGCCGGTGGCGCGCGAGTTGTTGGTGATGAA
>QHRT01000345.1 GCA_003220195.1 Candidatus Rokuibacteriota bacterium
CGGTAACAGACCTACGGTGGTCAGCCGAACCAGCGACAGTGCCGGCTCAGCGATTCGCGGTGCCGGCGGATAGACGATGGCCTGCGCAAGCGTTCGCGCGGTGTCGGTGACCGCGATCGCTTCGCTCGACAGCATCGCGTCCATGTACCGGCCCAACTCGGCAAAGCTCCGCGGCAAGCGTCCGGCAGGGATGCCGAGAAACGGTTCGATCGCGCTCGCCTCGGCGCAGTAGCGGTCCCTGTCCTCCGGGCGCAGAGGCGCCACGTAGAGTTCGTAGACGCGCACGTTCATGTCCAGCAGCGTCGCGTGGACCCATGCGAGAAGCTCCGGGTCGTGGGCCGAGTACCGTGCCCCTTCCGGGAAGACGCCGGCGGCTTCGGGCAAGTGGCCGTTCACGCGATCGTGGATGGCATTGATCCGGGCCAGCACCACCCGGGCTTCCGCTTCTGTGCCGAAGCAGAGCTGAAGCATCGCGTCCACGGTGCGGTGAAGACGCCGGAGCCGACCGTGACGGTCGCTGCGGAACGTGCTGTGGTCGGCGATCCCGCGCGCGACGAGGGGATGGGCGAGCTGGAGCAGAATCGCCGGCCCCCAGGCGAGGAGCAGGACGATCTCACGCTGCATCTTCCACACGATCGAAGAGAAGGGGTCGTAGGTCGGAGCCGCCACCGTGGGGCTATGGTTCACTGCGGGCGTGGTCATCCTCACCTCACTCCTTGCCGGTGCCATCGGCGCCCTCGCCGGACCGTGGCCAGGCGCTGTTGGACGGGAATCCGGTTGACACGTCGGTTGTCGCCGGACGACAAGATCATGTGCGAGAACGCCGGCCGAGCGACGCGCAGCCGTTCGTCCTCTGGGTCCTGGTGCTGCGTGGGTTCGGGATCCTCGCGCTCGTCTGCGTCATGTGGCTCGTGTGGAGGCGCGGGTACATCAATCGTGATCAGCTCGCGGAAGGGCGGCCCGGCGATCTCCTGTTCTTCTTCATCCATGGGGTGCATCTGGTCTTCCATGAAGCCGGCCATCTCATCTTCATGCCGTTCGGCCGGTTCATGACGGTCTTCGGCGGCTCACTGAACCAGGTCCTCATCCCGGCAATCTGCACCGCCACGTTCTACTGGCAAGGCCGGTACGGGTCCGGCGCGTTCACGCTGTTCTGGGTCGGCCAGGCGATCGCCGACGTCGCGATCTACGCGGCCGACGGACGGGATCGCCTGCTGCCCCTCCTCGGCGATAGCGACCCGTCGATGCACGACTGGGGCAATATCCTCTCGTGGTGGGGCATGACCGAGCGTGCCCAGGGCGTGGGCGCGTTCATCTTCGGCATGGGCATGACCGTGATGGTCATCTCGTTGCTCTTGCAAGGGCTCGAGGTGCTTCGCCTGGCGCAGCATCCGGAGATCGTGACGACATTCGAAGAGGAGTGATCGAGGCCGTAGAAATCACTTCCTGTTGCCGTACCGGTTGTAGGACGTGACCTCGCTCGCGGAACGACGCGTGGTCGCGCCGAACTTCCCTTCGGGATAGCCGATCGGGATCAACGCCATCGTTTCCACGTGCTCGGGAATGCCGAGCAGCGTCTTGATCGGCTCTTCGTTCCTGAGGTGCGCCGTGGTGAGCCGGGTCCCGAGGCCAAGCGCACGAGCCGCGAGGAAGAGGTTCTGCACCGCGAGCCAGATCGATGACCCGTAGCGGTTCCTGACGATCGGCTCGCCCGGCTTCGGAGGAGGCGACCCGGCCGTGTGGTCGGCGCACGCGAGGATCATCGCGGGCACGTCGGGCATGTGGTGCGCGAGCTGGCGGGCCGCGCGATAGACGCGCGACTCGTCGGGGGGCGACGAGGGTCCGAACGTGCCCAGCCACACGTCGCGATAGATTTCGCCGATCTTCCGGACGAGCTCGCGGTCGGTGACCACGATGAATTCCCACGGCTGACGGTTCCCACCGTTCGGCGCGCGGACGGCGGCATCCAGGATCTTCTCGATCGCCTCACGCGGTATCGGATCGGGCTTGTAGCGAACGAACTGGCGCTGGCTGTAGATCGCCTCGAACAGGCCGATGTCGTCCATGGGCGTCTCCGTGCGCCGGTCACACCGGCGCGGTGCAGTGAATGAAAGTTTCATCCGGCGAAGGCATAGCGAGCCACGCCGGCCCCGAGTCATGCGTGGGCGCCCGTAAGGGCGGACGCGAAGCGTTGACAGGGGGAGGTACGGGCCGGGTATTGAGCCGCGAAATCCATGACTCACTTCGGGGTGCCGACGCTGTGGAGACGAGCGGAAGGCGACACCGGCGGTGCCGATATCGCGAGGCACTGACGGACCCCGCGCGGTCAGAGACCCTGCGCACGTACCCAAGCACCGCGTACGGGAACCGGGAGATCCCGCGCTCGTCTGTGGCCGAGGGGGCCGCAGACCGCATCGGGAAGTCCAAGGACGAACGCCGATGATGAACGAGCACGGGAAGTCGGACCGCTCCGTAGTACCGGGGAAACTGCCGAACAAGGCCGAGGGACCGGCCGCGGAGGCAGTGGAGGGAAGGGGGCGGGCCAAGGGGAACCCGGGCGAGGGCGACGCGCTCCGGACACCGGGCCGGGCAGGCGCGCTCAGTGCACTCGACCGGGTGCGTGAGGCAGCCGAACGGGATAGGAAACAGCGGTTCACGGCGCTCCTGCACCACGTGTACGACGTCGAGCACTTGCGCACCGCGTACCACGCGCTGAAGCGAGACGCGGCGGCGGGGATCGACGGCGAGACGTGGGAGCACTATGGCGAGGCCCTGGAAGCGAATCTTCAGGATCTCGCGGGACGGCTCACGCGAGGGGCGTACCGGGCGAAGCCGGTCCGGAGAGTGTTCATCCCGAAGGCCGACGGGCGGCTGCGGCCGCTCGGCGTTCCCGCGCTGGAGGACAAGCTGGTGCAGCGCGCGGTCGTCGGGGTCTTGAATGCGATCTACGAGGTCGACTTTCTCGGGTTCTCGTACGGGTTCCGGCCGGGGCGCAGCCCGCATGGGGCGCTCGATGCTCTCACGGTCGGGATCACGACGAAGAGGGTGAACTGGGTGCTCGATGCCGATATCCGTGGGTTCTTCGACACCCTCGACCACGGGTGGCTGGTGAAGTTCGTCGAGCATCGGGTTGCGGACCGGCGCGTCGTGCGCCTCATCCAGAAATGGCTGAACGCCGGCGTGCTGGAGGATGGGCAGCGAACACGGAGTGAGGTCGGCACGGTACAAGGCGGGAGTATCAGTCCGTTGCTGGCCAACATCTATTTGCACTACGTGTTCGATCTCTGGGTCCAACGGTGGAGGACGAAGCAGGCGCACGGAGATGTGGTGGTGGTGCGCTTCGCGGACGACTTCGTCGTGGGATTCGAGCATCGGGAGGAGGCCGAGCGGTTCCTCACCGAGCTGCGCGAGCGGTTCGCGAAGTTCGGGCTGACGCTGCATCCCGACAAGACGCGACTCATCGAGTTTGGTCGCTTCGCGGCGGCCAACCGGAAGGCGCGGGGCGACGGGAAGCCGGAGACGTTCAACTTTCTCGGCTTCACGCATAGCTGCGGGAAGACGCGGAAAGGGAAGTTCACGGTGCTGCGGCAGACGATGCGCCAGCGATGGCAGGCGAAGCTCAAGGCGGTCAAGGCTGAACTCCGGCGACGCCTGCACGACCCTCTCTCGGCGGTAGGGGATTATCTGCGCTCGGTCGTCATGGGACACGTGCGGTACTACGGCGTGCCCATGAACGGGAGCAGCATCGTCGCCTTTCGCCAAGCCATCGGCCGGCTCTGGAAGTGGGCTCTCGAACGCCGCAGCCAGAGCCATCATCTGTCGTGGGAACGGATGAGACGCTACATCGACCGATGGCTGCCACCTGCACGCATCTGCCATCCCTATCCCCTCGTACGCTTCCGCGCCACTACCCAAGGCAAGAGCCGGATGCGGTAATGCCGCACGTCCGGATCCGTGGAGGGGGTCATGAGCAATCATCGAT
>QHRT01000016.1 GCA_003220195.1 Candidatus Rokuibacteriota bacterium
CGGCATCCAGCGCGGCGACGTGATCCGCGAGGTCAACCGCCAGCGCGTCCGGTCCATGACCGACTTCGATCGCCTCACACGCGACGTCAAGGAGGGCGACCGGCTCACGCTGCTGGTCCAGCGCGGACCGATGTCTCTCTACGTCGCGTTCACGGTCGGCCGCGGGTAAGTTTCCGTCCCGGTACCGCTGACCCGCCACGCGGGTTCGGGGCCGGTCCCGGTACCGCTGGACCGACCGCGCGAGGCGGGGCTGGGTGGGCGGCCGGGGGACGGGAGGCCTCGCGCCTCCCGTCCTCGGTGTGACGAGCTTGGCTCGTCCCACCTGTGGATTGTCGGCTTGATACCTCCCGTCCTCCGGCCACCCGCCCAGCCCCTGGGACTCATGGCTTCAGCCTTGGCTTAGTCAGTAGCGCTCAAATGATCTGCTATACTTCTTGTCGGATTCACCGTCATGGCGGTCGAATATAAGGACTACTACAAGATTCTCGGTGTCGACCGGAAGGCCGACGACAAGACCATCAAGTCGGCGTACCGGAAGCTCGCCCGCAAGTACCACCCTGACGTTGCCAAGGGAAAGGACAAGGGCGACCGGTTTCGCGAGATCAACGAAGCGTATGAAGTCCTGTCGGATCCCGAGAAACGACGCCGCTATGACACGCTCGGACCGGACTGGCAGCGGCATGCGACCGGGCAGCCGGGCACGCCGGGCGCCGGCTACACCTACACGACACAGGATGCTGGTGACCTCGGAGATTTCTCCGAGTTCTTCCGCACGATGTTCGGAGATCTCGGCGCGAGGATGCGATCGCGTGGCGGCAGCGCGACCGGCGGAACCGACCCAGAAGACCTCTTCGGCGGTCTCCGGGGCGGCTTCGGCGGAACGCGGGCGCGCGCCGGCCGCGAGGACGTGCAGGCGAGCGTCGACATCACGCTGGAAGAGGCGTACCAGGGCGCGCGCAAGACGTTCGTCCTCGAGACCGACGAGCCGTGCTCGGTGTGCCACGGGGCCGGCAACGTCAACGGCAAGCCGTGCACCGCATGCGGGGGTGGCGGCTGGCAGCGCGGGCGCCGACAGCTCGACGTGAAGATTCCGGCCGGCGTCCGAACCGGCCAGCGCGTGCGCGTGAGCGGCGAAGGCGCCGGTCAGGCGGGAGCCCGCGGCGATCTCTACCTGACCGTGACGGTCGCGCCGCACCCGCGGTTCGAGCGGAAGGGCGACGACCTCCGGCTCTCTCTGCCGGTCACCGCGCCCGAGGCGGGGCTCGGCGCGACGATCGAGGTCCCGACGCTGCGCGGGCGCGTCTCGATGAAGGTGCGGCCTGGCACGTCGAGCGGCCGGACGTTCCGGCTGCCAGGCTACGGGATGCCGCGGCTCAAGGGCGGCGGTCATGGGGATCAGCTCGTCACGGTGAACATCGTGATGCCGAGCGAGCTCACCGCCGAGGAGCGCGAGCTGTACGAACGACTGAAGACATTGCGCCAGGACAATCCGCGCGCCTATCTGGGATGAGGCGGGCATAGACACAGGAGATGCAGGGACGGCGATGAGACTGGACAAGCTGACCATCAAGGCACAGGAAGCCGTGCAGGCCGCGCAATCGCTCGCGGATCAGCACGACCATCAGTCCGTGGAACCGGAGCACCTGCTCCAGGCGCTCGTGCAGCAGCGCGAGGGCGTGGTCGGGCCCGTGCTCGCCAAGCTGGGGGCACGCGTGGAGTCTCTCCAGCGCGAGCTGGCGACCGAGCTCCTGCGCCTTCCGAAGATTCGCGGCGGCGGCAGCGCACAGTACGTGAGCGATCGGCTCCGCCAGGCGTTCGAGCGCGCGCAGAAGGAAGCGGAGCGACTGCGCGACGAGTACGTCTCGACGGAGCATCTCCTGATCGGCATCGCGCAGGAGCGTGACGGCGCCGCCGCGCGGCTGCTGAACGCGAACGGCGTGACCGCGGACGCCATCTACAAGGCGCTCGTGGACATCCGCGGCTCACAGCGGGTCACCGATCCGAACCCCGAGGAGAAGTACCAGGCGCTCCAGCGCTACGCGAAGGATCTGACCGACCTGGCGCGAAAGAGCAAGCTCGATCCGGTGATCGGCCGCGACGAGGAGATTCGCCGCGTGATCCAGGTGCTGTCGCGCCGCACGAAGAACAATCCCGTGCTGATCGGCGAACCGGGTGTCGGCAAGACCGCGATCGTCGAGGGTCTGGCGCAGCGGATCGTCGCCGGCGACGTGCCGGAGGGCCTGAGAGGCAAGCGCGTCGTCGCGCTCGACATCGGCTCGATGGTCGCCGGCTCGAAGTACCGCGGCGAGTTCGAAGACCGACTGAAGGCGGTGCTGAAGGAGATCACGGAGTCCGAAGGCCAGATCATCTGCTTCATCGACGAAATGCACACGCTGGTCGGCGCCGGAGCCGCCGAGGGCGCCGTCGACGCGGCGAACATGCTGAAGCCCGCGCTCGCGCGCGGCGAGTTGCGCTGCATCGGCGCGACGACGCTCGACGAATACCGGAAACACGTCGAGAAGGATCCGGCGCTCGAGCGGCGATTCCAGCCGGTGATGGTGCGCGAGCCTTCCGTCGAAGACACGATCGCGATGCTGCGCGGGCTCAAGGAGCGGTACGAAGTCCATCACAAGGTCAAGATCAAGGACGCGGCGCTGGTGGCCGCCGCCGTGCTCTCGCATCGCTACATCACGGACCGGTTCCTGCCGGACAAGGCGATCGACCTGGTCGACGAGGCGGCCGCGCGCATCCGCATCCAGATCGATTCCTTGCCGCAGCCGATCGACGATCTCCAGCGGCGCATCATGCAGCTGCAGATCGAACGGGTGTCGGTGGCCCGTGACCAGGACGATCCCGGTGCCCGCGACCGGCTGCAGAAGATCGACGCCGAGCTGGCGGAGCTTCAAGAAAAGGGAACGGCGCTCAAGGCGCGATGGCAGCTCGAGAAGGACGGCATCACGCGGCTCGGCAGATTGAAAGAACAGATCGAGCAGACCAAGCAGAAGATGGCCGAGGCCGAGCGGCACGGCGACCTGAACCGCGCCGCGGAGCTGCGCTTCGGCACGCCGCACGGCCTCGAGCGGCAACTCGCCGAGCTCGACGCGAAGATCTCGGCGCAGGCGCCGGACACGCGGATGCTGCGTGAAGAGGTCGACGAGGAGGACATCGCGCAGACGGTCGCGAAGTGGACGGGAATTCCCGTCTCCCGGCTGCTCGAGGGCGAGGTCCAGAAGCTGCTCCGGATGGAGGAGCGGCTCGCGCAGCGCGTGGTCGGCCAGGACGACGCGATCCGCGCCGTCGCGAACGCCGTCCGGCGTGGCCGCGCCGGTCTCTCGGATCCGAATCGTCCGATCGGCTCGTTTCTGTTCCTCGGCCCGACCGGCGTCGGCAAGACGGAGCTCGCGCGCGCGCTCGCGGAATTCATGTTCGACGACGAGCGGGCGATGATCCGCATCGACATGTCGGAATACATGGAGAAGCACACGGTCGCGCGCCTGATCGGCGCCCCGCCGGGCTATGTCGGGTATGACGAGGGGGGTCAGCTCACGGAGGCGGTGCGGCGGCGCCCGTACTCGGTGGTGCTGTTCGACGAGATCGAGAAGGCGCACACCGACGTCTTCAACGTGCTCCTGCAGGTGCTCGACGACGGCCGGCTCACCGACGGCCACGGCCGCACGGTGGATTTCCGCAACACCGTGCTCATCATGACGTCGAACCTGGGCAGCCACATCTTCCGCGAGTACGAGGAGCCAGCGAAGGTGCGGCCGCTGGTCATGCAGGAGCTGCGGAACACGCTGCGGCCGGAGTTCTTGAACCGCATCGACGAGATCGTGGTGTTCCGGGCGCTGCATCGGGAGCAGATCGAGCGCATCGTCGAGATCCAGCTCGGACACTTGAAACGGCGGCTGGCGGACCGGCGCATGGAGCTCGAGGTCACCGACGCGGCCAAGGCGTTGCTCGCGCGCGAGGGCTATGACCCGACGTTCGGCGCGCGGCCACTGAAGCGCACGATCCAGCGCCTGATCCAGGATCCGCTCGCCCTCCGCCTGCTCGAAGGCGAGTTCAAGGAGGGCGACACCATCACCGTCGACGCGCACGGCGACGAGATCGCGTTCGCGCGCGCGGCGACCGCCGAGGTCGTGTAGTCGCGGAGCCAAAGTGGTCACCGCGAGGCGGGGCGCGAGCGTGCTCGCGCCCCGCCTCGCGGTTGATCGATCTCGCCCGGACGTCGAATCGATACGCGCTCGGGTACCATCTGAACGTCGTGATCGGGCCGCTCGGCCGCGTTCATCCCGCCTGGGTCGTGCTGGGTGCGCTCACCGTGTGGCGTCCGGCCTGCGCGCCCGCGTTCGGCGTCTTCATCAAGCCGATTGAAAGCGAGTTCGGCTGGTCTCGCAGCGCGCTGTCCGCCGTCGCCGCAATGTCGCTCCTGATCCTCGGAGCTTCGGGACCGTTCGTCGGTCGACTGGCTGATCGCTGGGCGCCGCGGCGCGTCTCGTCGCCGCCGCGCTGGCCCTCGCCATTCGCGAGGAGCCGCTCGCCTCGCGCCCCACCACCGCTCCGCTCCCCGCGACGACATCGTCGCTTATTGACGTTTCGGGACGCAGTCCCGGTCGCGGTGTGCGGCGACCGTCTCTGCACGACGCCGGTTCCGGGATCGCTCTCCCTTCCCCGACGCGGGGGGGCACTCGTGGAATAATCACGT
This sequence comes from Candidatus Rokuibacteriota bacterium, assembly GCA_003220195.1. GTDB lineage: Bacteria > Methylomirabilota > Methylomirabilia > Rokubacteriales > CSP1-6 > AR8. Next base: position 4,706 of record QHRT01000016.1, read on the forward strand.
CACTTCGAGCGCACCGGGAGGAATCGGCATGCCGACGGTCAGGCTGAGAAAAGCGTCCGAGTATCCGGAAGCCGCGCAGAAGCTGTTCGAACTGTCGAAGGCGTGGTTCGCGTACGACTTCCCCGACCCGCCGGCGATGAGCCGCGTGATGGCATGGGACCCGGAGTTCGGCGGACCTCACGGACGGGCGATGAAGCGCGCGATGGCGCCGGGCGAGTTTTCACGGGCGGAGAAGGAAATGGTCGCCGCGGTGGTGAGCGGCGCCAACGCGTGCCAGTACTGAGTGGAGGCGCACACTGCAGCCGGGAAGCTGCAGGGACTGTCGGGCGACGCCGTCTGGTACGAAGCCGCGTTCGTGGTCGGGATCACGAACGCGATGAACGTCGTGGCGGACTCGCTGGAGGGTGTGGCCGCGTTCCCGGCGGTGGACGACGCGGGCGCAGCACCGGACGTCATGGCGCTCTTCGCCGACATCCGGATGTTCTACGACCGGAGCGACGTCCCCGTCGTGTTTCGCCTGCTGGCGCACGATCCCGCGTACCTTCGGGATTTCTTCCAGGCGGTGTGCCGCGCCTTCGGCGATCGCGGTCTCACGCGCCGTTTGAAGGAAGGCCTCGCCTTCGCGGTCTCGGTGACCACCCGCTCGCGTTTCGGCGCGGCGTTCCACCTCGGCGAGATGCGACGACTCGGCGTCACCGAGCGCGGCGTGCTGGAAGTCCTGGGCGTGACGCAGATGTTCTCGAGCTACACGAAGATCGCCGACACGTTGCAGCTCGAGTCCGACATGCGCGATATCGCGCCCTCGGACCCCTCGCCCGCGCCGGGCGGCTGAGCGAGACGCCCGGGGGCGAAGCGACTCTGCGCTAGCGCACGATCGCGAGCGCGCCGCGGCGGGGATCGGCGCCCGCCCAGCGCGTACCGCCGGAGCCGACCTTCACCGCGCACACCGCACCGGCGCGCCACTCCCAGTCGGGCCACTCCGAAACACCGTGTCCCATCGCAGCCAGCTTCTCGCGCGTGTCGCGCGGGATGCGCCGCTCGGCCTCGACCTTCCCCGGCGCGTGGGCGTGCGGCCAGAATGAATCCGGGAAGCTGCGCGACGCCACGCGCGGCGCCTCGATCGCTTCCTGTGGCGCCATGCCGAACACGGTGACGTTGAGGAACACCTGCAGCATCGCCTGCTGCTGCACGTCGCCGCCCGGAGTACCGAACGGCATGACGGCGCGCCCGTCCTCGAGCATCATCGCCGGCGCGGGCGTGAGTCGCGGACGCTTGCCCGGCGCGACGACTCCGGGATGCGAGGGATCGAGCCAGCCCTGCGAGCCCCGGGGCGAGACGACACAACCGACGCCGGGGATCACCGGCGAGTCGACGTGAGGATCGCTCGGCGTCGCCGAGAACGCATTGCCGTCGGCGTCGACGACGGCGACGTAGCTCGTGTCCAGCGACGACTGGTCCGAGCCGCCGGCCACGGACAGCAGGGGACGCGGCGGCGTCAGCTCGGTCTCGCCGGGCGGGGGTATGTCGGGCCACGCGCGATCGCCGATCAGCCGACGGCGAGCCTCGGCGTACGCCTTCGAGAGCAACCGCTCGTGCGGCACCTTCATCACCTTCGGGTCCCCGTAATAGGCATGGCGGTCCGAGAACGCCAGCTTGATCGTCTCGATCAGCCGGTGGAGGTACGCGGGCGAGTTGTGGCCCAGCGCACGCAGATCGACGCCGTCGAGCAGGTTGAGCATCTGGAGTAACGACGGTCCCTGACACCAGAATCCGCAGGCGGCGACCTCGAGCGACCCGAACGTCGTCCGGAGCGCCGGCTCCACCTCGACGCTGAACTCCGCCAGGTCGTCGTACGTGAGCGGTCCGCTTTCCGCCCGGTGGTATTCCGCGATGCGCTTCGCCGTCTCGCCTCGATAGAACTCGTCTCGCGCCGCGCGGATGCCGTCGACTCGGCTGCCACCGGCGCGTCGCTCCGCGGCGACCATCCGTCCGAGCGTGTCGGCGAGGTCGCTCTGCACGATCAGATCCCCCTGACGCGGCGCGCGGCCACCCGGCATCAAGTGCGCGGAGGTCGGCCATCGCAGGAACTTCGATTCGTTCGCGGCGAACTGATGCGCGCTGAACGCCGAGACCGGAAAACCTCGCTGCGCGTACTCGATGGCCGGAGCGATCGCGTCAGCGAACGACATCGTGCCCCATCGCGCGAGCGCGGTGCACCACGCATCGGGCGCGGCCGGCACGACGGTGCGCGCCAACCCCGGCGGGATCTCCCCACCGTGGCGCGTCATGAACCACTGCACCGTCGACGCTCGGGGATACGGGCCGACGCCGGAGACTTGCCACGTCTGCCCGGTCGACGCCACGTGCACGAGGATCGGCGCCACCCCGGCGACGCTCACCATGTCGGGGTGGACGACCCCGAGACAGAATCCGGCCGCGACTCCGGCGTCCACGGCGTTGCCGCCAGCATTGAGCATGCGGGCGCCGGCGCCGGCGGCGAGCGGATGCCCGGCGGCGATCGCCCAGCGATTGCCGATCGCCTGCGCGGTGGAAGTCGGGGCATAGGACGACGTGGAACGCGACTGGGAGGACACGGAATCTAGGCTCATGGCTTGGCATACTACCCTCACCGGCGAGGCGACGCCAACCCTGTGCTACGCTCGTTCGCGTGTCGCTTCCGTTGATCGGTGTGACGACCTCGATGTCGCTGCGCGATGGTCCCGAGCGCGCCTTCGTCAACGCTTCATACCTGAAGGCGGTGCAGCAGGCGGGCGGGATTCCGGTGCTGCTTCCGCCGCAACTCGACCCGAGCACCAGGCGGGTGCTGTGGCCGAGACTGCAGGGGATCCTTCTCACCGGAGGTGGCGACGTCGATCCGGAGCGGTTCGGCGAAGCGCCGCATCCGACGACGTACGAGGTGTGGCCGGCGCGCGACAAGCTGGAAGTGGAACTGGTCGAGCACGCGCTCGACCGCGCGGTGCCGATGCTCGCGATCTGTCGCGGCATCCAGATCCTGAACGTCGCGCTCGGCGGCACGCTGTGCCAGGACATCCCGAGCGAGATCGACTCGGGCATCGCGCATTCGCAGAAGGAGCCGCGCGATCGACCGACCCACGAGGTGACCGTCACCGGCGAGACGCGGCTCGCCGCGATCCTCGGCGCGCTCGATCTCCGCGTCAACAGCTTCCACCACCAGTCGATCCGGCGACTCGGGCAGGGCCTCCGCGACGTCGGGTGGGCGCCGGACGGCATCGTGGAGGGCGTGGAACTGCCGGACGGACCGACGCTCGTGGTCGGTGTGCAGTGGCATCCCGAGGATCTCGTCGATCACGATCCCGCCGCGCGAAGGCTGTTCCAGGCTCTGGTCCAGGCGGCGCGGCAGTGACGACGCTCGACTGACTGCGCCGCCGTGCCGATCCGGCTGTTCCTGGCCGACGATCACCCGATCCTGCTCGATGGCCTGATGACCATCTTTCGGTCCGGCGCGGGGTACGAGGTCGTCGGAACGGCGTCGAATGGCGTCGAGGCGCTGTCCGCCATCCGCTCTCTCAAGCCCGAGATCGCCATCCTCGACATCCGCATGCCGGGCAAGACCGGTCTCGAGGTCGCCGCGGAAATCCTGGAACAGCAGCTGCCGACACGGGTCATTCTCCTGACGGCGGACTTGCGCGACAGCGACGCGATGGAGGCCATGCGGATCGGGGTGCACGGCGTCATCGTCAAGGAGATGGCGACGACGCTGCTCCTGAAATGCATCGAGATCGTCCACGCCGGAGGACGCTGGGTCGAGCAGGACTCGCTTCGCCGTGCCTTCGACCATCTGCTCCGCCGCGAGCCGGCGGCGCCGATCGCGACGTTGACCGCCGGCGAGTTGCGCGTCGTGGAGTTGCTGGCCGCCGGCGCGCGCAACAAGGAGATCTCCGAGCGTCTCAGGATCTCCGAAAGCACGGTCAAGAACCACCTGCACAACATCTACGTCAAGCTGAACCTCGGCAACCGCCGCGAGCTCGCGCGGTGGTACGAAAATCGATAGAGCTCCGAGAGTGATCGACATGGGGGCCTCGAAATGGCCCCCAAGCCCCCCACGCTCGGAGCGCCCCGGCTGAGCCGGGGCGCTCCGCGGGCACGCGCTCGGTTTGTGTGACCAAACCTGCGTGCTGATGCCGTCCGGGGCACGCAGTCACCGAAGCGGCTCCCCCACCAGCGTCCAGTACGGCAGCGCGACCGTGAGCACCACCAGCGCCGCGAGCAGTGCCATGACGACGCCGAATCGAAAGATCTCGGCGACGTCGAGGTGCCCCATCTCGTAGACCACGAGCGACGACGCGCTCTGGGCCGGGTAGTACAGCACCGCGTCACCGGCGATCGTCACGGCGAGCGCGCACACGAGCGGATTCACGCCGCTCGCCCCCCCGATCGAGATCGCGAGCGGGATCGTCGTCGCGAGGAACCCGGTGATGTTCGGAATGATGAGCCGGAGCAGCGCCGCGGCGAGCAGCAGCGCGACGACCAGGAGCACCGGGCTCCGCCCGAATGCCGGCGTCGCGCCCACCACCAGATGGGCAACCCATGCGCTGGCGCCCGTTCGCGTCAGCGCATGTGCGAGCGACAGGGACGCCGCGATGACGAAGAAATTCGCCCAGCCGAGGCCACGCTCGAACTCCGTCCAGGTCAGCACGCCGATGCGCGGCGCGAGCAAGCACGCCCACGCCAGCAGAGCGGGCAGCACCGGGTGCCAGTGGTGGACCGCATCCGTGAGCCACAGCACCGACGCGCCAACGGTGATGAGGGTCGTGCGGAGCTCGACCGGGGACAGCGGCCCGCGCTCGTGCGCCGGCGCCGGCGCGATCGCCCCCCGGAATCCCGACCGGTACGCGAAGAAGATCAGCGCCGCGGCGAGCAATAAAAGGACGGCGTACGGCACGCTCATCAGGACGAACCAGCGCGTCCAGGAAAATCCCCCGATCAGACCGGCGGCGACGACGGGCGTGATCCCGCCGGTCAGGAGAACGGTCGACGCGAGGCGGTTGACGGAGTTGAGCGCGAGCATGATCGCGCGGGCCAGCGGCGCGCCGCGTGGCACGCCCGCGAGAGCGAGCGCCTGATCGTACACGTGCACGAGGATGCCGGTCCGGGTGGTCGCCGACGGCAGGACCAGCGCGAGCGGCGGGAACGACAGGAGAAGCTGGAGGTACAGCGCCAGCGGACGGCCGCGGGCGCGGCCGACGAAGAACTGCGCGATGCGCTCGGCGAGCCCGCTGCGCGACACGGCGAGGCCGATCGTCAGGACGCCGATGAGGAAGTACGGCACCGGATCCGCGAATCCAACCAGCGCTTCGCGGACACTCGGGACCGCGCGCAGGACGACGAGCGCGACGATCGCGACGACGCCCGTCACTCCGGGCGGCAGGAGCTCCGTACCCCACAGGCCGATCGCGAGCGCGACCGCTGTCAGGCTGCGTTGCCCCTCGATCGTGAGGCCGGACGGCGTCGGCACGATCCCGAGCACGAGCGCTGGGCCGATCGCCACCGCGGCGCGAAGACCGGGCCGACCGGCGATACCGGTAGCGGGCGTCCCGGTCGTCACGCTCTCGTCAAGCGTCCTGGCGCGCGAAGCGATACAGGATGATCAAGATGGGCACCAGGTACATGTGCCCGCTGCTCCACATGAGACCGCCGCCGAGCATCTGATCGTCGAGCGCGCTCACGCCGAGGCTCGCCGCCCGGGCTTCGTAGTACGGATAGAGGACGCGCTCGGGAACGCTGAGCAACCCGCCGAGCGCCACGCTCTGTGCGGTGGCTGCGAGCAGATAGACGATCTGGAGCCCGGGATGCGCTCGCCGGCGCACGTGCGGGGCCGGTCTCAGGATTGGCCACCAGAAGAGCACCGCGGTGACAAAGAACGTCAGGTGCTCCACGGCATGCAGCGAATCGTGCTCCAGCGCCGCATCGTAGAACGCTGGCACGTGCCAGATCCAGAGGACGGTGGTGCTGATCACCCACGCCGCCGGGAGCCCCGTCAGGAACGCGAGGATCGTCCGCGCAGAGCGACCCGGCCGGAACGGCGCCGCCACGGCGCGGCGCGCGGCGGCCGGCAAGCTCCACAGCACGACGGGGAACGGGTCGCCGAGCAGCACCAGCGGCGCCGCGAACATCGTCAGGATCAGGTGCTGCGCCATGTGCGCCGAGAATCGGTTCGAGGCGGCGCGCTCGAGCGGTGACAGGAGCGCCACCGCGATAGCGCCGAGTCCCAGGACATAGGCGCCGACACGCCACGACGGAACGCCAGGCCCCAGCATCCGCCAGCGTCTCCAGCCGACGGCATACGCGGCTCCGAGACCGGCGATCACGAGCGTGGTCGTGGATTCGAGAACGAGATCGTCGATGGCCATCACGAGACCGCGGTGATCCGACGACGAGTCATACCAACTTCCCATGATCAGAGCAAATGCCGTAGGACAATGACAATGACGGAGAGGAAGGTGCCCCCATGCGGACAGTGACTCTCGCGGTCCTGACCCTCTTCTCGGTGCTCGCGACGTTTTCGGCGACGTCGTCACTGGAGACGGGGACGACGGCGGAACGAAGCGCGCCGGTCGCGACGCCCGTCGTGCAGACCACGACGCCCGTTGTGCAGACCACGACGCCCGTTGTGCAGAGCACAACGCTCGACAACGGCCTCAGGGTGGTGATCGTCAAGAACTCGCTCGCCCCGGTCGTCACGATCAGCGTGACCTATCTCGCGGGCGCGAACGAGACGCCGCCGGGGTTCCCGGGCATGGCGCATGCGCTGGAGCACATGATGTTCCGCGGCAGCCCGGATCTCTCCGCGGCGCAGCTCGCGTACGTGAGCGCCGCGCTCGGCGGCGACTTCGACGCCACGACGCAGCAGACGGTGACGCAATACGTCTTCACCGTCGCCGCGCAGGATCTCGACGTCGCGCTGCGGATCGAAGCGATTCGCATGCGCGACGTCCTGAACGCCGACGACGCGTGGCGACAGGAGCGCGGGGCGATCGAGCAGGAAGTCGCGCAGAACCTCTCGAATCCCCAGTACCAGCTCTACACGAAGCTGCTCGACGCACTCTTCGAGGGCACGCCGTACGCGCACGACGCGCTCGGCACGCGCGCCTCGTTCCAGCGGACCACCGGAGCGATGCTGAAGAAGTTCCACGACACGTGGTATGCGCCGAACAACGCGATCCTGGTCGTCGCGGGCGAGGTCGATCCGCCGTCGGCGCTGACACAGATCACGACCCTGTTCGGCCCGATCCCGCGGAAGACGCTGCCCTCGCGGCCCACCGTGAAGCTGCGGCCGGTGACACCGCGCACGCTCACCCTCTCCACGGATCTGCCGTACGGTCTCGCCGTCGTCGCGTTTCGCCTCCCCGGCTACGACGATCCGGACTACGCGGCCGCGCAGGTGCTCGCCGCGTCGCTCGCGAGCCAGCGGGGCGATTTCCAGGAGCTGGTGGCGACCGGCAAAGTGCTCGAGGCCGGATTTTCATTCAGTCCGCTGCCGAAGGCGGGTCTCGGCTTCGCGGTGGTCGCGTTTCCGCAAGACCAGAGCGCGACGCCGGCGCTCCGCGAGCTTCGCGCGGTGCTCACGAAATCGGCCACCGCGGGGATCGACGGCGAGCTCGTCGAAGCCGCCAAAAGGCGTGCGGTCACGCGGGCGGAGATCGAGAGGACGTCGATCCCCGGTCTCGCCGCGGCGTGGTCGCAGGCGCTCGCCGTGGAGGGCCGCCGCTCGCCGGACGAGCGCGTCCTCGCCATTCAACGCGTCTCCGTCGCCGACGTGAACCGCGTCGCGCGGCGCGCGATCGATCTGCGACACGCGATCACCGCGGTCCTGACACCGAAGCCATCGGGCAACCCCGTCGCCACGAAGTCGTTCGGCGGCAAGGAATCGTTCACGCCGCCGAACACCAGGCCAGTCGCCTTGCCGGCCTGGGCCGAAGCGGCAGTGAAACGGCTCACCGTTCCGCCCTCGGCGGTGAACCCCGTCGTCACGACGCTGCCGAACGGTCTCCGCCTGATCGTGCAGCCGGAGACGGTCAGCAACACCGTCGGCGTCTACGGACGGATCAAGAACCGACCGGCGTTGCAGGTGCCGGCCGGGCAGGAAGGTGTCGAGGACGTGCTCGACGGCCTCTTCCAGTTCGGGACGCGGTCGCTGGATCGCGTGGCGTATCAGCGCGCCCTCGACCAGATCGGCGCCGATGCCGAGGCCGGCGTGGACTTCGGTCTCGAGGTGCTCGCCGATCACTTCGATCGCGGCGTCGAATTGCTGGCGGACGCGGAGCTCCATCCCGCGCTGCCGGAGAGCGCATTCACGACGGTGCGAGAGCAGGTCAAGGCGAGGGTCGGCGGACGTCTGCCGAGCGCCGAGTATCGCGCCCGCATGGCGCTTCGCCGAGCGCTCGTGCCGCCGAACGACCCCACGCTGCGCGAGGCGTCCGTCGAGTCGGTGTCGTCGCTCACGCTGGCCGCCGTCCGCGAATACTATCGACGGGCGTTCCGACCGGACCTCACGACGATCGTCGTCATCGGGCGCGTCACGCCGGACACCGCGCGGGCCGTGATCGAGAAGCACTTCGGCGGGTGGCCGGCCGAGGGACCGACTCCGGTGACGGACCTGCCGCCCGTGTCGTTGAATCGCGCGGCGGCCGTGAACGTGCCGAACGCCGCCCGCGTCCAGACCGGCGTGACGATGGCCGAGTTGCTCGGCCTGAATCGCTTCGACCCCGATTACTACGCCCTCGAGCTCGGCAATCACGTGCTCGGCGGCGCCTTCTACGCCACGCGGCTCTACCGCGACCTGCGACAGGACGCCGGCCTCGTGTACTACGTCAACTCCGCGCTCGAGATGAGCCGGACCCGCGGCATCTACCTGGTGGATTTCGGCGCCGATCCGGCGAACGTGGCGAAGGCGCGCGGCATCGTGGTCCAGGAGCTCAGGACCATGCAGGAGAGCCCGGTGACCGAGGACGAATTACGGCAGGCGAAGGCCCTGCTGCTCCGGCGAATTCCGCTGTCGGAGTCCGGCATGGAACGGATCGCGCGCGACCTGACGTCGCGCGCGATCGAGGGCTTACCGCTCGACGAGCCGACCCGCGCTGCGGGACGTTACCTGACGCTCACCGCCGCCGACGTGCAGGCCGCGTTCAAAAAGTGGATCCGTCCGTCCGACTTCGTCGAGGTCACCGAGGGACCGGCGCCGCGCTGATCATGTCCGGCGTTTCGCGGCCGCCGCGTCGGCCTTCTTGAAGTCGGCGTCCGTGAACCCGTAGAGATGCGCGCCGCCCATCAGGATCTGCGCCGCGAGCTCTCGCGGCACGTTCTTCAGCAGATTTTCCGCCACGTGCGGGAAGTTCGAGTCGAAGTGCGGGTAATCGGTCGAGATGCACATGCGATCGGCGCCGATCAGTCCCGCGGTCGCTTCGATCTCCGGCTCGCTCCCCTCCACGGCGGCCCAACAGTTCCGCCGGAAGTACTCGCGCGGCATCAGCGTCAGGTACGCCACTCGATGCGCGAGAGCAGGCCCGGCGCCCACGAGGTCTGGGCTTCCAGGAACCCGACGCGCAGCTTCGGGTGGAACTCGAAGACGCCGCCGATGATCATCGCGATCAGCGCCTGCTGCATCTCGATCCAGTGGCTGGCGACGTGCCGGTAGAAGCGATTCTCCCCGTACAGCACGTTCATGTGCGAATAGAGCGCGCCCGAGCCCTCGTGGAAGCCCCACGTCACGCCGAGATCCTCGTGGACGGTGTAGAGCGGGTCCCAGTAGTTCGAGTGCCAGTAGTGGCCGTTGACGAGGTTCGGCCGGATGAACGACCCCACCGCGCCGAGCTCGCGCACGCACCGCACCAGCTCGCGGCAGGCGAGATGGACGTCGTGCATCGGCAGCATCGCGACGAACTTCATTCGATCGGGGCTCGCCTGGCAGAACTCGTGGATCCAGTTGTTGTAGGCCTGGCAGATCGCCAGCGAGAGGTGAGGATCCATGTTGACCGCGATGTCGACGCCCTCCATCTCCATGCCCATCAGCTGGGCCTCGGTGTCGTAGTTGCGCTGGACCGCGAAGTCGAGTCGACCCGTGTCGGCGAGCCGTGAGCCGCTGAGCGGCTGTGTGCTGTGGGTCGGCCCGCGACGCAGGCGCTTTCGATACTGCTGAAGATCCGAGTCGGACGTCGGCTCGCCGTCGATGAGAATCGAGCCGACGATGCCGCGCGCGGGCCGGCCGTCCGCGCCCACCGCCGTGCTCACCCGGTGCTTGAACCTCGGATCCAGGTACCGGTCGAAGAGGTCGGGGGGTTCCATGATGTGCATGTCGCTGTCGACAAACCTGAGACCATCTTTCATCCGCGTCACCTCCGGATCCCGGTCCCGGGATCGCGAGAACATCCTACTCGCGACGCCGGGCCCGGCAAAGCCCCTGCCGCCTCGACGCCGGGGAACGAATGATCGAGACCCGTCGTTCGTCTGATTGTCAGGAGGGATCGGAGGATGCGCCAACGCAGGATGCCTGTCAGGCTTGGGGGATCGCTGCTCTTGATGAGTGCCATCGTCGCGGGGACGTCAGGGTGCGTTCTGGTGCCCGCTCCCGGACCAACCTACGTTGCCGGTCCGCCCGTCGTCGTAGCGCCGCGGCCGGTGGTCGTCGCTCCGGCGCCCGTGTACGGTTACGGGTATTACCGGTGGGGGTGGCGATGAAGAAGTTCGTTTCACTCGCCGTGGTCAGTCTTGCAATCGTCGCGGCCGTCGCCAATCCGAGTGAGGCGGCAGACCGCGGCCACTCGGGCTTCACGGGTCATCGCGGGTTCGTGGGGCCGCACGTGGGACCGTTCCGTGGTCCGTTCCCCGGGCCCCGAGCGTTCGTTCCGCCGCATCGCTTCTTCCCGGGGCATCCGCGGTTCCACGGTGGTCGGGTCTTCTTCGGCGTCGCGCCGTTCATCGCCGCGCCGCTGGTCGTCCCGCGCCGGCCGGCTACTGGTACTACTGCCCCAGCGCCGGAGGCTACTATCCGAACATTCCGGCGTGCCCGGAGGACTGGGTCCCCGTCCCGGCGCAATAGTCGCCGACATGCGTGACGCGGCGAGGGCCTTCGACGGGTCCACGCCGGCAAGGTGATCGGGGCGTCGCGGCATTCACCGCGGCGCCCTCGACGTCTCTACGCCTCGCACGGCGCATCCTCCCAGCGTTGTGCCGAGATTGTTGGGCGGGCTTCCATCCTCTCGAGTCGTACACTGCTTCGGGGTTGGCGGGAGGCTCGCCATTCTGCGGCTGACCATCGACCCTCGGGGAGGTCCCCTCCATGGCGTGTGATCCGTCGGTCTTCGAGCATGTCCCCATCTTCTCGCTGCTCGACGTCGAAGAACGCAGCGTGCTCGCGGAGCACGTGGAACTGCGTCGGTTCGCCGCGGGACGGCGAATCTACCGCGCCGGGGATCAAGGCGAAAAGGCGTACGTGGTGCTGACCGGCAAGGTGCAGGTCGTCATGGTGGACGAGGACAACCAGGAAGTCGTGATCGACAGCCCGTCGACGGGCGAGATCTTCGGACTCTCGTCGATGCTGTCCGCGGCTCCGCATCAGACGACGGCGATCACGCTCGAGGAGACCCGAGCGATCGAGATCGACCGGGACGACATCGCCGAGTTGCTGCGGCGCAAGCCGCTGGCCGGGCTCGACATGCTGACGATGGTCGGCCGCCAGTTCCGCGCCGCCCAGGACCTGGTGCGCATGCGCGCCGCGCGCAATCCGAACGAGGTGATCGCGGAACAGTTCGGCATGGGCGATCGCGTCGCCGACGCGGTCGCGCGATTCGGGGGCTCGTGGTCGTTCATCACCGCCTTCGCGGTGGTGCTGGGCGTCTGGGTGGCGGTGAACGTCATGCTCGCCGTGCGCGCGTGGGATCCCTACCCGTTCATCCTGCTGAACCTGTTCCTGTCGATGCTGGCCGCGGTGCAGGCGCCGGTGATCATGATGAGCCAGAACCGTCAGGACGCGAAGGACCGGGTGCGCAGCGAGCTCGACTTCGCCGTCAATCGCAAGGCGGAGATGGAGATCTCGCAGATCGCTGCCAAGCTCCACCGGATCGAGAATCAACTCGACGACATCGAGCACGCCGTGCTCGGCCGCTGATACCCTTGGACGTCGTGAGTGCTCCCCAGCGCATGACGATCGCGATCGCCTTGAGCTGGATCGCTTTCGCGCCCATCCGCGTCGACAGTACCCCGGCCGCGCCGTCCGCGCTTCCGGCGCCGACGACGCTCGCGGGTCAACTGCTCGTCGCGCTGGACGATCTGCGTGATCCGCGGTTCTTTCACACCGTCATCCTCATGATCCGTCACGGCCGCGACGGCGCGATGGGACTCGTGGTGAATCGCCCGCTCGGGGAAGTTCCTGCGACGGAGCTCCTGGCGAGCCTGGGCATGCAGGACGACGCCGCGCGGGGCAACATCCGCGTTCACTATGGTGGTCCAGTGGAGCCAGGTCGCGGGTTCGTCCTGCACACCACCGACCGGATGGTCGCCGCCAGCCAGCGCGTAGCCGACGGCGTCGCCCTGACCGTCGCGCCGGAGATGCTGCACGCGCTCGCACGTCGAACGGGGCCGCGCCGCAGTCTCTTCATCGTCGGCTATGCCGGCTGGGCGCCGGGTCAACTCGAGGACTAGATTCGGCGCGGCGCATGGGCGGCCGTACCGAGCGATGTCGATCTGCTCTTCGCTCACGACCACGAACGCGTCTGGGAGCGCACGCTCGAGCGCCGCAAGATCCAGATCTGATGACATCGGGGCCCCGAATGGCCCCCGATACTCCCCCACACGTTCGGCGGTCGCCGGGAACCCGGCGACCGCCTCTCCACGCTATCGTGCGGGTCGATAGTGGCTGCTGACCGTCGGCGCCTTCTTCAAAGCCTCCACCCATTCACTGCCGCTCAGCAGCTTCGTCGTCTTTGCCGTTCTGACGGCGCCGCCGGCCGCGATCGCCAGCGCGACCGCCGCCATCGTCACGTCGTCGGCGGCGTCGACGATCACCGAGATGTCGTACTCGCCGAAGGAGTATCCACCGCCGAGGATCTTCGCACCCACCGCGTCGGTGATCTGTTTCCCGACGAGCTGAAGCCGGTCTTGCGGGTTCTTGATCTGCGCGGCCAGCGACTCCGGCGTATAGGCGACCTGGTAGAGATAGTGAGGCATCGCGCACCTCCTATCCGAGCTTCGCCGCCATCTCGTAACGGGCGTTGCGCAGCACGCGGCCTGGAAACGCGCCCGTGTGGGTGCCCTTCTCGAGTAGCACCTCGCCGTTGACGACCGTGTAGTGGATGCCCTCGGCCAGTTCCCGCATCCGCCAGCCGTTGCTCGGGAAGTCGTGGACGACGTCTTCCTTGGCCGGCCGCACGGTGTCGGGGTCGAACACGACGAGATCGGCCGCCATCCCGGGAATGAGCAGGCCGCGATCGTAGATGCCGAAGGCCAGCGCCGAATCGAACGTGAGGCGGCGCACGGCGTGCTCGAGCGACATGATGCGCTTCTCGCGCACCCAGTAGCCGAGCAGACGCGTGGGATTCGAGACATTCGAGTGGAACTGCACGTGCGCGCCGCCGTCGGACAGCCCCACCACCGCGTACGGGCTCGACAGGATCTGGCCGACCGCGTCCGTATCCATGTTGATCTCGCCCAGGCTGAAGACCGTGTCCAGGTCTTCTTCGACCGCCAGGTCGAGGAAGGCATCGAGCGGCTCCTTCCCCTGCGCCTTCGCGATCTCGGCGATGTGCTGGCCCGCGAGACCGCGGTTCTTCGAGAGCTTCGGCTCCTCGACGACCATCAGGTCCCATCGTTTCGAGAAGGTCGAGTCCGGCCCGAGCGGCGCGTCGACCTCCGCGCGGAGCTTGGCGCGCGTCGCGGGATCGCGATAGGCCGAGAGCTTGTCCGCATCGGAGCCCTGGAGGATCGGCAGCCACGTTGGCATGCTGCGGAACACCTGACAGTTCTTCATCGTGAAGCGGTTGACGATGCTGCCGGGATTGCAGAGCGGCACCGCGCGGAAGCCCTGCCGCACCGTGTCCTCGACGTGCGCGAGGTGGGTGCGCCACCGTCCAGGCTGCCGTGCCTGCTCGAGCAGCGTGTTGTACATGACCTGGCGGCCGGACGCTTGCGAGATCCGGCTGAGCAGCCGATCCTTCATTTCGGGATTGGTGCCGCCCCCACACTGGATCACGCCCGTGCCCGCCTCGCGCAGGACGTCGGCCAGCGCGAAGAGCTCGGACTCCGGAGCGCAGGCCGCCGGGATGCGTTTGCCGGCGATGTCGAAGTGATTCATGTTGCGCGTGATCGAAAGCCCGAGCGCGCCCGCGTCGATCGCGTCGCGGACCACGCGGCGCATCGCCTCGAGCTCCGCGTCGGTGGCGTCGCGATCCGAACACTCCGGTCCCATCGCGTAGAGCCGCACGGCAGAATGTCCGACGAGCGTGCCGACGTTCACGCCGAGACGGCGGCCGATCGCGCTCATGTACTCCGGGAACGTCTCCCACGTCCACGGCACGCCGGCCTGGAGGACGTCCATGGGAATCGCTTCGACGTAGGACAGCATCCCGGCGAGCTTCTCGCGCGCCTCGGGCTTCACGGGCGCCAGCGCGAGCGAGCAGTTCCCGATGATCACCGTCGTCGCGCCGTGGTCGCACGAATACGTGCAGAGCGGGTCCCAGAGCACCTGGGCGTCGTAGTGGCAGTGGTTGTCGATGAACCCGGGCGCGACGGCGCGGCCGTCGGCCTCGATGACCTGGCGCGCCGGACCGCTCACCCGTCCGAGCTCGACGATGGTCCCCTTCTTGACCGCCACGTCGCCGTGGAATGCAGGCCGGCCCGAGCCATCGATGATGCGACCGTTCTTGATCAGCAAGTCGTAGGTCATGTCGTCGCTCCTCTCCTCGTGCCTCTGCCGTCGCGGAACTCCCGACTGCTCTTGGCCGGCATGCTAACGCAGGAAGCCGCAGCCTGCCTCGAATTGTCCCGGGACGGGCGGCGGCGCGCGCCGCGACCCGCGGGCCGCGGCGCGCGGCCGGGCGCCTATTTCACTTCGAGGTCTGTCACGACGTTCTTTCCGTCCCGCTCCTCGTACGAGGCCTTGATCTCGACGCCTTCCTTCAGGACATCGAGATCGGCGGTGTCCGGCAGCCAGAGTCGGGCGCCGTTGTCGAGCGTGACGGTGCGCTCGTCGGTGTTCACGGCCTGGATCTTTCCTTCCACTTCGGCGCCCCACGAGGTGAGGCTCGGAGGAAGGTA
>QHRT01000017.1 GCA_003220195.1 Candidatus Rokuibacteriota bacterium
GCCAGCGGCCCATCCTCGCGGCGCCCGAGGACATCGATCATCGCCGCCAGGAAATAGGAGCCGCCCGCGAGGCCCCCGAAGAAAAAGTAGAGAACGATCAGCCAGCCCCAGTCGGGCGCTTCGCTGAAGAACGTGCTGGGCGGAACCGCCGTCATGGCCGCGGCTCGCCAGAGCCGCGGTTCCGGAAACTGATCACGCCCAGGAGACCCACCAGCATGCCGCCGAGAACCGAGAACCACGCGCCCGGCTTGAGGTTACGCGTGGGCATCTTCGGATCGGAGGGCAGACCGTACACTTCGGGCTTGTCGACGAGCAAGTAGAACGAATTCAGCCCGCCGAGAATTTTTTCGTCCGCGCCGTAGAGGTATGCGCGTGTCTCACCGGATTGATGGAGCTGGGCCACGCGTTTCTGCGCCCGGTCGCGAAGCTGGTTGATGGTCCCGAACTGGATCGACTGCGTCGGACAGGCCTTGGAGCAGGCCGGCTCGAGGCCGCCTTGCAGCCGGTCGTAGCACAGCGTGCACTTCTGCGCCGTGCCCGCGACCGGGTTCATCTCGATGACGCCGAAGGGACAGGCGGCGATGCAGTCGCGGCAGCCGTTGCAGGCGTCCGACTGGATGACGACGGTATCGAACTCGGTCCGGATGATCGCGCCGGTCGGACACACTTCGAGGCAGCCGGCCTGGACGCAATGCTTGCAGACGTCGCTCATCAGGAGCCATCGCCCGTCGCGGCGGTCTTCGGGGAACTGCTCGATGAACTTGACGTGACGCCAGTGGATCCCGTCGAGCCGGCGCGTGTTGTCGTAGCTATTGCCGCTCAACGTGTTGAGGCCGCCGTTGGTGCTCGGCAGCTGGTTCCACTCCTTGCACGCGACTTCGCACGCTTTGCAGCCGATACAGACGGTCGTGTCGGTGTAGAACCCCATCGGCTCAGGCATCCGACGTCCCCCTCAAGCCTTTTCCACGTTGCACACGAAGGTCTTTCCCTCGTGAATCGACACGTTCGGATCGCCGACCAGCGCGGTCAGCTCGTTCACGATGTCGCCGCGGGAGAGGCCCTCGTAGCCCCAGTGCCACGGCATGCCGACCTGGTGCACGACCTTGCCGTCGATGGTGAACGGACGCAGGCGACGGGTGACCAGCGCCTTCGCGCGGATCTTGCCGCGCGGGCTCGAGATCGTGACCCAGTCGAGATTCGCGATCTTCTTTTCCCCGGCGAGCTCGGGACTGAGCTCGATGAAGAGCTCCGGCTGGAGCTCGGTGAGCCACGGATTCCAGCGACTCATCGCGCCGGCGAGGTAATGCTCGGTGAGCCGGTACGTGGTCATGACGTAGGGGAACTTCGGGTCACCGACTTCAGCGAGCGGATTGGCGTCGTCCTTCCAGTACTTCATCACCGGACTGGTCTGCTGCTCGTAGAGAGGATTCTTGACGGGTGACTCTGCCGGCTCGTAGTGCGTGGGTAAAGGCCCATCCACGAGCCCGCTCGGGACGAAGAGCCAGCCGAGGCCATCGGGCCGCATGATGAACGGCGCCGTCCCGGGAAGAGCATCCATGCCGGCCGCTCCCGGCTTTGCCTTGTCGGTGGGGGCCTTGGTGGCCGGATAGTCGGGGACGTCGTACCCGGTCCACTTCTTCTGTTCCTCGTCCCACCACACCCACTTCTTTCTCTCGCTCCACGGCTTGCCGTCGGGATCGGCGGAGGCGCGGTTGTACATGACGCGGCGGTTCGACGGCCACGCCCAGCCCCAGCCGAGCTGTGCGCCCGGGGTGCCGGGCGGATCGGCGGTGCGCCGCGCCGCGAGATTCTTGTCGGGCGCCGGATAGACGCCGCAGTAGATCCACGACGCGCAGGTCGTCGAGCCGTCGTCTTTCAGCGCCGCGAACCCCGGCATGTGGCGGCCCGGATCGTCCGTGGCGAATCCGTTGATCTCCTTCAGGATCTTTGGATTCGACGGGTCGCCTTTCTTCCGTTCGTTCTCGCCCTCGTGCTCGTAGTCGAAGACGAGATTCTTCCATCCTTCGTCGCGCGGCAGCGTGGAATCGGCGTAGAGCTTCTTCAACCTCTTGCCGAGCTGGTAGACGAACCAGGTGTCGGAGCGGCAATCGCCCGGGGCCTCGGCGGCCTTGAAGTGGAACTGCAAGAGCCGTTGCGTGTTCGTGTAGGTTCCTTCGTCCTCGGCCACCTGGCTGACCGGAAAGAAGAAGACCTCGGTCTTGATGTCCTGGGCCTTGACCTCGCCCTTCGTGACTTCCGGCGCGCTCTTCCAGAAGTTCGCCGTCTCGTGGATCCAGTTGTCCTTCACGACCAGCCAGTCGAGCTTGCGGAGCGCCTCGCGTTCGAGCTTGGCGTTGAGCGACGTGGCGGGATTCTGGCCGATGCAGAGCATGCCCTTGACGCGGCCCGCGTGCATCGCGGCGAACATCGCGAGATGCGAGTGCGTACATCGACTTGAGATACGACACCATGTACTTGGGCATGTTGGCCCACCATCCGGTCGGGATGGTTTCCGTGCCGAGATACTCCTGAAGCGTGTCGTGCTTCTTCAGCACCGACGGCGCCGACATGTAGCCCTGGATCGAGTGATACAGGGTCGGGATGTCCGTGGAGCCCTGGATCGACGCATGCCCGCGCAGCGCCATCACTCCGGCTCCGGGACGTCCGACGTTGCCGAGCAAGAGCTGCAAGAGCGCGCAGCAGCCGATGATCTGCACTCCGTACGTGTGCTGCGTCCACGCCACGGCATACGCGAACGACGTCGTGCGATCGGCGCCGGAATTCATGAGGATCGTCTCGGCCACCTTGAGGAAGACGTCCCTGGGACAGCCGGTGCCTTTCTCGACGACCTCCGGCGTGTAGCGGCTGAAGTGGTTCTTGACGATCTGGAAGACGGTGCGTGGATCTTGAAGATTCTCGTCGCGGACGACCGGCGGCTTGACCAGCGACGCCACCAGCTGGTCGAAGGGCGGACCTGATGCGGCCTTGCCGTCAGGCGGCGCCGGCGCGGGCGGCGTGCGTGGAGCTGAAGAAGGAGCGGCCACGCGCTTGTACTGCCAGCTCTTGCCGTCGTACTCGCCGACGAAGCCGTTGAACGGCCACTCGGCCACGCCGCCCCTGTACTCGACGAGTCCCGAGAACACCCCGCCGAGCTCTTCGGTGTCCTTGAAGTCGTCGCCGATGATCGTCGCGGCGTTGGTGTAGCTCACGACCCACTTCTTGAAGAACGGGTCCGTGTTCCACTTCTCGCTCGCGAGCACGTAGTTGATGAGGCCGCCGAGGAAGATGATGTCCGAGCCCGCCCGGACCGGCGCATAGATGTCGGCCACCGCGCTGGTGCGCGTGAACCGCGGGTCGACGTGGATGATCTTTGCGCCGTGCTCGACCTTCGCCTTCATGGGCCAGCGGAACGCGACCGGATGGTTCTCCGCCATGTTCGAGCCCATGACCACGATGCAATCGGAATCGGCCATGCTTCGCGGATAGAGGGTGGCCGCCCCGCGACCGAACCGTGTCCCCAAACCGGGGACGCTGGAGCTGTGTCAGATCCTGGCCTGGTTCTCGATGGCCACGACGCCGAGGCCGCGCATGAGCTTCTGGTGGATGTGATTGAACTCGATCTCGAGCGTCGCGCCACCGAGCGCGAAGATGGCCGGCGTCATGTTCGCGAGCTTGCCGTTCGGCAGCTTCTCGATGAACGTCTCGTCGCGGGTCTTCTTGACGAGCTCGGCCACGCGGTTCATGGCCCGCTCCAGGTCCCAGACCTCCCATTCCGTGGCGCCCGGCGCCCGATGGAGCACCTGCGTCGGACGGTTCGGGTTCACGTGGAGCTGGAAGATCGCCGCGCCTTTCGGGCAGAGCGTGCCCTCGTTGTGCGGACTGCGCGGATCGCCTTCGATGTTGACGATCTGCCCGTCGACGGTGTGAATCAGGGTGGCGCAACCCACAGAGCAGTAAGGACAGATGCTCGGCGTCACCTTGGCGTTCTTGATCCGGAGATCTTGAGCCTGCGCGACGAGGGGACCGAGATTGACGCCCGAGCCCGCCAGGCCGGCCAGCGCCATGCCTCCGCCGGTCCCGAGAGAAAAACGGAGAAAGTGACGCCGGGAAACATCCATGGAGGCTCCTCCATTTCAGGATGGCTTCCGAAAGATCCCGGAGCGCCGAACGGACGACGCCCGTTCGCGAGGTAATTTTGCAGCGACTTGATCTTGTTGACGAGCGCTGGCGACGCAGCGCGTCGTTTCTCCGCGAGCTGCGGTGGACACGGTCGGCGCAATAGAGCTCCGGAACGTCACCAGACTCGCTGGAGGCTGCGACGTCCCAGGTCGACGCGAAAGCGCCGGCGCCACGCGACCATCAGCTCGTAGAGTCCGAACGAGACGAAGCCGGCGCCCACCAGGCCGAGCAGCCACGGTCCATACGACTGACGCGCCAGCGTCACTCGAGCCATTGATCACCGGGCATGCTGCTTGTATGCCAAGAGAACGCTCGAGAGGACGCCCAGAAAACACCGAGAAAACGATGGTCGAGTGGCTCGTTTCGTTTCTTGCAGCTCACGGGTACACCATCGTGGGCGGACTCGTGATGCTCGAGAGCATCGGGCTCCCGTTGCCCGGTGAGACTGTCTTGCTGATCGCCGCGGCGTACGCCGCGTACGGCGGCCTCGACCTGGTGGGCGGCATCGCCGCCGCAGCGGCGGGCGCGATCGTCGGCGACACGATCGGCTACTCGATCGGTCGGCGCGGCGGTCGTGCGCTGCTGGAGCGTCATGCGCGGCGCATCGGTCTCTACCATCGACGGCTCGCGCGCGCGCAGGAGTTCTTCGACCGTCATGGCGGCAAGACCGTGTTCCTCGGGCGCTTCGTCGCCTTCCTCCGCATGTTCGCCGCCCTGCTCGCCGGCGTCGCGTGCATGCCGTACGGGCGATTCCTCGCGTACAACGCCCTCGGCGGCGTCTCGTGGGCGATCGTGATGGGTCTCTGCGGCTACACGTTCGCCAGTCAGTTGCCACGCCTCGAGCGATGGACGCACTGGATCGGCATCGTGGCGGCGTCGGCCCTGGTCGTCGTCGCGGTGGCGTGGTGGCGACGCCGGGCACGGGTCGTGGCCGATCGTCGGACTGCTTCGTCATCGCCACCCGCGCTGGATCGCGCCGCGCGCACTCCCGCGACGGGCCCTGCGAGCCGCAACGTGAGCGGCGTCCGGCCGCGCGATCGGGAGTCGCCAGAGTAAACGCGGGGCGACGGGCGCGTGTACGCTTGTACGAAAGGTATGGCGTCACGCACGGTCGCAACGGGATCCGCGGAGGACCGGTGCGTCCGCGCACCGCTCCGGTGCGCCCGCGCAGCGCTCCGGTGCGTCCGCGCACCGCTCGGCCGGCGTCTTCTCGTGCAGGCGGCGCTGACCGCCGCGTATTTCTGCTCGGGCAAGATCGGGCTCGCGTATGCGGTCGTGCAGGCGAACGCGACGGCGATCTGGCCGCCCACCGGCATCGGCATGGCCGCCGCGATGGCGCTCGGCCCCCGCGTCTGGCCGGCGGTGTTCGTCGGCGCTTTCCTCGTGAACGTCACGACGGCCGGCACGGTTCTCACGTCGCTCGGGATCGCGGCCGGAAACTCGTTCGAGGCCGTCGTCGGCGCCGCGCTCGTCCGGCGCTTCGCCGGCGGCGTCGAGTGCTTCAGCCGTCCGGCCGACGTGTTTCGATTCGCCGTGCTCGCCGGCCTCGCGAGCACGACGATCAGCGCGACGGTCGGCGTGACCACGCTCGCCCTCGCGGGGTACGCCGCGTGGGCGGCGTACGGGTCGATCTGGCTGACGTGGTGGCTGGGCGATGTCGCGGGAGCGCTCGTGATCACGCCGCTGCTCGTGCTGTGGAGCCGGCCCTTCCGCCTCTCGGCGCTCCGCGATCGGGTGATCGAGACGGTGATCCTCACCGCGACGGTGATCGCCGTCAGCGCCGTCGTGTTCGGAGGCATGCTGCCGTCGGGTCTGGCGCATCAACCGATTGCGTTCCTCTGCATCCCCCCGCTCGTGTGGTCGGCGGTGCGATTCGGACCCCGAGAAGCGGCGACCGCGATCGTCTTGTTCGCCGGCATCGCCGTCGCCGGCACCCTGCACGGCTTCGGCCCGTTCGCCGTGGTGGCGCCCAACGAGTCGCTGCTGCTCGTCCAGGGATTCGTCGCCACGATGGCCGTCATGGTGCAGGTGGTCGCCGCGCTCGTGTGGGAGCGCCAGCGCGGCGAGCGCGCTCTGCAGCGGAGCGAGGCGCGCGCGAACGTCCTGGCCGAGGCGAGCCGTCTGCTCGGGGGATCTCTCGATTACGACGAGGCGCTCGCCGACCTGTCGGGCGCGCTGGTGCCGGACTTCACCGACTGGTGTGTGGTGCATCTCGCCCGGCGCGACGGCACGATGCGCCGGGTCAGTCCCCGCGAGGGCGATCCGGAGAGACAGGCGGTCACGGAGGCCCTCGCCCGCGTCGCGCCGCCCGCGAACTGGCAGACCGGGTCGAATCCGATCCTGGACACGATCAAGGCCGGACGTTCCGTGCTGGTGAGTCGTGTCACGGACGACTGGCTGGCGACGGCCGTCGCGGACGAGCGGTACCGGCGCGTCGTCGTCGAGCGCATGGGACCGCGATCCCTCGTCGTCGCCCCGCTCACCGCCCGTGGCGTCACGATCGGCGCGATGACCTTCGTCAGTACCCGACCGGGACGGGAGTACATGCCCGACGACGTCACGTTCGCGGAGGACATCGCGGGAAGAGTCGCCCTCGCGATCGACAATGCCCGGCTCTTCCGAAAGGTGCAGCAGGCCGGCGCGGACGCGGAACAGGCGAGCGAGGCGAAGGACGAGTTCCTCGCGATGCTCGCGCACGAGCTGCGGACGCCGCTCGGGGCGATCACGACCGCGACGGCGCTCCTCGCCAATCAGGCCGATGGATCGGTCGGCCTGCGCGCCCGGGAGACGATCAAGCGTCAGGCAGAGCGTCTCGCCCGCCTCACCGACGACCTGCTCGACGTGGCGCGCGTGACCAGCGGAACGATCGTGCTGGCCCGACAACCGGTCAACGTCGCGGACATCGTCGAGCGGTGTGTGCGTCTCCTCGACGGCGTCGGGAAGCTCGCCCATCATCGTCTCGAGCTCGACGTCGATCCCGTCTGGGTCGAGGGCGACGCCGCGCGGCTGGAGCAGGTCATCTGCAACCTGCTCGAGAACTCCGCGAAGTACACCCCGGAGAACGGCCTGGTCAGCGTGCGGGTCACCGACGAGGACGGCAGCGCCGTCATCGAAGTGCGGGACACCGGGATCGGCATCGCTCCGGAGCTCTTGCCTCACGTCTTCGACATGTTCCGGCAAGGCGCGCGCGACCTGGACCGCCGGCAAGGCGGACTCGGCATCGGCCTGACGCTGGTCCGTCGCCTGGTCGAGCTCCACGGCGGAACCATCGACGTGCAGAGCGCCGGAATGGACCAGGGAAGCGTCTTCACCGTGCGGATTCCCCGGATCGCTTCGCCGGCCGATTCGGTGCCTGCGGCGAGCGCCGTTGCGGGGTCAGGCATCATGCGCCGACGCGTCCTGATCGTGGAAGACAACGCCGATGCGCGCGACATGTTGCGATACATGCTGGAAGCGGGGGGCCAGGACGTTGCCGAGGCCGCCGATGGTCACGAGGCGCTCCGTGCCGTGCGGGAATTTCGGCCGGACATCGCGTTGATCGACATCGGGCTGCCGGGCATGGATGGATTCGAGGTCGCGCGACTGATCCGCGCGGGGGCGGGCACCGCGCGACTCCGCCTCATCGCCCTCACCGGTTACGGGCAGCCAACGGACCGCCAGCGCGCGCGCGACGCGGGATTCGACGAGCACCTGGTGAAGCCGGTCGATCCGACACGGCTTCTCGACCTGATCGCGGGCGAGTGAGCGACGCCGCGCACGCTTGACAGCCCCGGCGGTTGCTCCCCAGAATCGCGCCACGTCATGACGATGTCGTCACGACGGGGGAGGCGGCCACCATGAACGGGATCGATCGACGGACGTTCCTCGGCCACGCGGGAGTGCTCGGCGCGTCTCTTTTCCTCGCCGACGGAAGCCGGAGCCTGGCGCGCGCGGACCGACCGCTCAACTTCTCGGGATGGGTGTTCAAGCCCGACACCGTGAAGGACTACGTGAATCTCTACAACCAGAAGTTCAGCGGCCAGGTGAAGTACGAGGCGATCCCGTGGGCGCAGTACCACCCGACCATGGAGACGCGCGCGTTCGCCGGCGAGGTCGTGGACGTGATGTACTGCAACCACAACAACCGCGAGCGCTGGTTCGAGAGCGGCCTGATCCGCGCGCTCGACGACCTGCCCGGCCTCGACGAGCTGAAGAAGAAGATGACGCCGGCCAACCTCGACAGCTTGAAGTCGAAGGACGGCACGAAGCTGCTCGGTCTGCCGTACTTCACGAGCCTCTTCGTGCTCATGTACAACGAGCCGATGTTGAAGGACGCGGGCATCGCGGCGCCCGCGAAGAGCTGGGACGAGCTGGTCGAGCACTGCCAGAAGCTCCGGCGCGACAAGATCAGCGACACGCCGTTTCTGCCGAACTGGAACGCGAGCCCCTCCGGGACGATGCCGCAGCTCATGACCGACTGCTTCTCCGAAGGCGCGCAGGTCTTCGACGCGAAGAACCAGCTCATCGTAGACCAGGAGCCGGGCGCCGCGCGGGCGATGGAGAGGTGGCAGAAGGTCTACAAGGCGAACCTGGTCAACCCGGAGGTCCTGACGAAGACGTCGTCCACCGACACCCACCGGCTCATGTGGACGGGCCGGTACGCGTACCACACGAACCACTCCTATTATTTGAAGACCATCGCCGGGGAGCCGGAGAACAGCAAGCTCGCGCCCAAGAAGGCGAAGATGACGATGTACCCGGGCACGGGCCAGACGTACATGTGGACCGACTCCTACGTGGTCAACGCGAAGACGAAGGTCCTCGACGACGCGTGGAAGTTCGCCCGCTTCCTGGGCGGCAACCTGGCCGGCGACTGGTACGTGCAGCGCCAGTGGTGCCTCATCTCCGGACTCGACAACCCGTATCCGGAAATGTACGACCACCCCGAGATCGTGAAGTCGTACGACCGCTGGATCGACCTGAAATTGCTCCGCCAGCAGTATCAGAAGGGCAAGGTCATCGCCGCCTACAAGGAACCCTGGTACGGCGAGTACGACACGAAGGCGGTGCCGATCGTGCACGACATGATCCGCGGGAGCCTCACCGTCCCGAAGGCGTTGAAAGACCTGGTGAAGCTGCAGAAGTCGCTCGCGTAGCGTCCGGGCGTGATCGCGGCGAGCGGATCGAGGAGCACGTCCGGCTACGCCGGCGTGCTCCGAACGTTGGGGGGTGTGGGGGGCCATTTCGGGCGCGTCCGCGCGCCTCTCGGGGCCCCCCACCTGACGGACGCGTCGTTCGCCGCGTTCCTCGTTCTTCCCGCGCTCCTCGGCATCCTGCTCGTCGTCGGCTTCCCGCTCCTCTATTCCTTCTGGATGAGCCTCGCCCAGGTCAACCTGCTCCGCACCACCGGCCCGGCGCTCGAGTTCTTCGGCATCCGGCTGCCGCTCTTCAAGTTCGTCGGGATCGACAACTACGCCAGCGTGTTCGTCGATCCGCTCTACTGGAGCTCGTTCTGGCGCACCGCCTACTTCGTCCTCGCGTTCGTCGCGGAGACGACGGTCGTCGGTCTCGGCATGGCGCTCGTGCTTCAAGAATCGTTTCCCGGGCGCCCACTGATGCGGAGCCTCCTGTTGATCCCGTGGTCCCTGTCACGCGTCGTGGTGGGGCTCCTGTGGCAGGGTCTCCTCGACGGCGAGTTCGGCGCGCTCAACGGTCTGCTCTACAACCTCGGGATGATCGAGAGCTACATCGCGTTCTTCAAGCAGGGATTCAGCGCGCTCAACGTGCTGGTGTCGGTGTACATGTGGAACCAGGCGCCGTTCGCGACGCTCTTGTTCCTGGCCGCGATGCAATCGGTGCCCGAGGATCACTACATGGCCGCGTCGGTCGACGGCGCCGGGTACTGGCAGCGCCTGTGGCACGTCACGCTCCCGGCGATCCGGCCCGTGGTATTCCTGGTGCTCGTGCTCGCGACGGTGAACGGATTCCTGATGCTCGATCTGATCTACGTGATGACGATGGGCGGCCCCGGCCACGACACGACGACGATCTCGTGGCTCGGCTTCCAGACGGCGTTCGCGTTCTTCAAGTTCGGCACGGGCACCGCGATCCTCTACACGCTGACCGCGCTCTGTCTCGCGCTCACGTTCGTGTATCACCGGCTGCTCTTGCGGCGGTTCGAGGCGGACGCGTGAGCCGCGCCAGCGCCGGCGCCGCGCTCGGCCATGCGCACGTGGCCGTGCGATCGCGCTCGGCGGCGCGCTTCGTCGCGCGGCGCGCGCTCGTGTACGGCCTGGTCCTGGTCGTGGCGGTGTGGCTGATCGCGCCCTTCGCCTGGCTCTTCGTCACGAGCGTCTCCTACCAGAAGCATCTGCTCGCCCGGCCGCTCTCGTTCATCCCGCCCGAGGTGACGCTCGAGAACTACCGGATGGTGCTGGGGCTCAAGAGATTTCACGCGGAGGGCCAGGCGGCGAAGATCCTGCCGTCCATGCTCAACACGCTGATCGTCGCGTCGGTCGTGACCGTGATCAATCTGCTGGTCGGCACGACCGCCGGCTACGCCTATGCGCGCTATCGCTTTCCGCTGAAGACGCTGTCGCTCTACGCGCTGCTCTTCACCCGGATGCTGCCGACGATCGTGCTCATTCCGGCGTTCTTCCTGATGCTGCGCGCGCTGGGCCTCGCGAACACGCTCTCCGGCCTGACCATCGCGTACTGCTCGTTCACGCTGCCGTTCACGGTGTGGATCATGAAGGCGTACTTCGAGACGATCCCCGGCGATCTCGACAAGAGCGCGCTCGTCGACGGCTGCAATCGGCTCCAGGCGTACTATCGGGTCGTGCTGCCGGTCTCCGGCCCGGGGCTCGTCGCCGGCGGCGCCTTCACGTTCATGCTGTGCTGGAACGAGTTCCTGGTGGCGCAGGTGCTCAACACGAAGCCGGGAACGACGACGCTGCCGCCGGTGATCGCGGGAATGAACGGACAGATCAACATCGACTACTCGGTGATCGCCGCCTCGGGATTTCTCGGCGCGCTGCCGGCGGTGCTGCTGGTGCTGCTCTTCCAGCGCTACATGGTGCAGGGACTCACCACCGGGTCCATCAAGGGATGAGGATGGGCTGATGCCACGGACCGACGCGAAAACGTACCGATCCAGAGTGAAGAAGCCGGACGACTTCGACCGGTTCTGGGACGACGTGCTCCGGCAGGCGGCCGAGATTCCGCTGGCGCCGGAGATCGTGCCGGAGCCGTTGCGCACGTCAGACGATATCGAGACGTTCCAGGTCTTCTACACGAGCCTCGACCACGTGCGCGTTGCCGCGTGGTACTGCCGTCCCAGGCGTCGCGCGGAGCGGACGCCGGCCATCATGCTCTTGCCGGGATATCAGATGGACCCGCCGATCCCGAAGGAGTGGGCCCGGAAGGGGTACATCGCGCTCTCCGTGGCGCCGAGAGGCAAGCTGCGGAGCCTGCGTCAGTTCAATCCCGGATATCCGAATCTCTTGACGCACAACATCGTGGACCGGCACACGTACGCCTATCGAGGCTTCTACGTCGACACCTGGCGCGGCATCGACTTTCTCCTCTCGCGACCCGAGGTCGAGCCGACTCGCATCGGCGTGACCGGCAGCAGTCAGGGCGGCGGGCTCACGGTCACGACCGCGGCGATGCGGCATGAAGTTCGCGCCGCGGCCGCCGGAGCGCCGTACCTCTGCGGGTACGCCGATGCGATCGAGCTCACCCACACGTATCCCTACGAAGAGATCAACGACTATCTGCGGCTCCATCCCGAGAGCCGCGAGAAGGTCGAGACGACCGTCGCCTACTTCGACGGGACCAACTTCGCCGACCGGATTCGCTGTCCGATCGTGGTGAACATCGGACTTCAAGATAACGTCTGTCCGCCCGAGACGGGTTACGAGCTGTTCGCGCGGATCGGGGCCAGTGACAAGCAGCTCTATCCCTACGACGGGCATGGCCACGACGCGGGACGCATCAAGCACAGCGCGGTCGTGGACCGTTTCTTCGCGCAGCATTTGAGGGGTGAACGATGAGCGCGCCCGGGGACCGGACGGACGGGGCGTTCGCCGACTACTGGCGCCAGGCACTCGATGAGCTGGCGTGCTACCCGGCGTGTCCCGAGATCGACCCTCTTCCGTCGCGCGCCACCGAATTCGCGACGCTCTACAACGTGCGGCTCACCAGCCTCGGTCCGTATCGGCTCTTCGGGTATCTCAGCGTGCCGAGGGGCCGCGGCCCGTTTCCGGCGATCTACTACGCTCCGAAGTACCAGAGCGTGCTCGAGATCATCCCGCAGGGGACGGCGAATCTTCAGCGCAGTCGCTACATCACGTTCAGTCTGGCCGCGCGCGGGCAGCGTAACGCCGACATGCCATACGCCGCGATGTTCCCCGGTCTCCTGACCGACGGCATCGCCGGGTCGGCGTCGTACGTCTTTCGCGGGATCGTCGCCGACGCGGTGCGGGGCCTCGAATTTCTATTGATGTGGCCGGAGCTCGACCCCGCGCGCGTCGTCGTCATGGGGAACGACATGGCGCTCGCCGCCGCGGCGCTCGCGCGCGGCGCGACGCACGTGGTGACGACGCCGGCGCTCTTCCACCGGACCGCGGAGCTCGCCGGCAAGACGCAGGCGTATCCGCTCGAGGAGATCAACGACTATCTCCGGACGTATCCGGAGCGCGCGGTGGCCGTGCGCGACACGCTCGCGTACTACGAGCTCGGCGCGTTCGCGTCCCGCGTGACGGCCGCGACGCTCGTGATGGCCGGGGCCGCGGGCACGCTGCTCGATGCGCGGGCCCTCGAGCCCCTGGTCGCGGCGCTCCGCGGGCCGGCGACCGTGTACGAATCCGAGCAATCCAGCTACAAGGACGGTCTCTACGCCGAACGGTGGATCGCCGCACAGTGCGGCGTCACCGACGTCGAAACGATTCTCCCGGAACACTGGCGGCCGTAGAGTTCCCGGAGGCGGCGCCGCGACCTCTGGCTTGACGCCAGCCGCTCGACGCCGCATTCTCCGCTCGCAGAGGGCTTGCCGGAGCGAGGAGCGGGCTCGCGAAAGCACGGGGCTGCCACACAGGAGCCCGTCCCGGTAAACGGTGGTCGAGGAGCGCCACGGCTTTGCCGGGGCGCTGCCGAGCGTGGGGGGGTGTGGGGGGCCATGTCGGGGCCCCCCACCAAGAGAAGCGAAAGGAAGGAGCGCGCGATGGCGACCAATGACAAAGCGTACGTGTACGTGGGCCTGGCGGGTGAGACGGCTCCGGGCCGTGTCGTGAAATCCGGCCTCTATCGAATGGCTGCGGACGGCGATCGATGGCAGCCGCTGACTCGAGGCCTTCCCGAGGCGCCGGCCATTCGGGCGATCATGACGCACCCGAAGGATCCCGCGACCGTGTACGTCGGGACGCAGCAGGGACCGTACCGCAGCACCGACCACGGGGAGCACTGGGAACGACTGCCGATCCGCGATCACGGCCTGCCGGTCTGGTCGCTCGCGTTCGACCCTCGCAACGCGAAGGTGATGTACGCGGGGTACGAGAACTGCGAGGTGTTTCGCACCGACGACGGCGGCGACCACTGGGAGCAGCTCCCGGTGACCGTGCGCTTTCCGGAAATCACGGTGGCGCGCGGCGCGAATCCCGCGAAGCGCATCCTCGAGCTCACGGTCAATCCCGCCGACTCCGACGAGATCTACGGCGCCATCGAGGTCGGCGGCATCATCCGGAGCCTCGACGGCGGCGAGACCTGGGACAACATGAGCCACGGGCAATACCTGAACGACGACACCGTCGACATGCACGGCGTGCTCGTCGGACGCTGGCGTCCCGGGACCGTGTTCGCGATCGCGCGGGCCGGACTCTTCACCAGCACGAATCGCGGCGAGCACTGGACGACGGCCCGGCTGGAGGCGCTCAACGCGAAGGGACAGACGTACTGCCGCGACATCCGGGAAGTCCCGGGTGATCCGAAGACGATGTGGATCGCCGCCGGCGCGAACTTTCAGAGCGACCTCGGTGCGCTGTTCAAGAGCGGGGACGGCGGCTCGACGTGGGCGCGCGCGGACATGGGCGTCAAGCCGCAGACCACGATGTTCGGCCTGGCCTTCGACGAGCGACAGCCCCGCCGCATGTTCTGTGCGACCACAGGCGGTGAGGTGTTCGCGAGCCAGGACGGCGGCGAGACGTGGGCCGATCGGCCCTTGCCCGATGGAGCCACCCAGGTCTACGCGCTGGCGTGCGCCTGACGCGACGTCGATGAGCCCGACCGGCAGAAGCTCCCGCCGGTCGGGTCGTTCTTGCTCCATCGCGCACTCGTGCAGAGAGCCCAGTCGCAGGCGACGAGCGCCGTCAGAAGTTGACAGTGGTGAAACGCCGCGTGCTAGAGTCCAGCATCGACACGCCGCACGAGAGGGATGGGGGGCTCGGTCTCGCCGTCGGCGAGGCGGAGCGAGCGAAGCGATCGCTGGTCATCGTTTCGCAGGATCAGCCAGTCCTCTACGAACACCTGAACCGGCAATTCGCGTACGACCGGAGCGTCGTCGTCGTCGTGGATCGGCGGCGTGAGGCTGCCGGTCGGTCGGTCGCGCAGCTGCCCTGGCCCGAACGCCGACGCCCGCCCGGCCATGACCAGGACGTCCGATTGCACTGGGTCGTCGTCGTGTCGGAGCGGCCTGACGTTCGCGTGCTAAGTGCCCCGGTTACCGCCAGCCCCGGCGCCGCGACCGTCGCCGGGCTTCACGAACAGATTCATGCCACCGAGCAAGAGATCTCACGGCTGCGCGATCACCTGGTCGAGCTGCGCCGGCAGCTCGGCCTGGCGGAACGAGCGGCCGAGCACCAGGCGGTGACCGCGCCCGAGCCATCGCGACACGCGAAGCGAGCGCGCTGACGCGCGATGGCCTCGTCGCCCACGCGTTTCGACGCTGACTTTCGCGCCCGCGTGGCCACGCATCTGGCGACGTTCGAGCGGCGCGCGCTGGCGCTCGATGGCCGGCGCCCCGCGGCGGTCGCGTTCACGTTGCTCCCCGACGAGAAGCAGCGCGCGTGCTTCGTGCTCACCCGTCGCGCTGCGTCGCTCCGATCCCACGCGAAGCAGTGGGCGCTGCCGGGAGGACGGATCGATGGGCCGGAGACGGCGATCGAGGCGGCGCTCCGCGAGCTACGGGAAGAGGTGGGGCTCGACCTCGATCAGCAGGCGGTGCTCGGCGTCCTGGACGATTACGGCACGCGCTCGGGCTTCGTGATCACGCCGGTGGTCGTCTGGGCCGGCGCGAACGCGGAGCCCGTGGCGAACCCGGCCGAAGTGGCGTCGGTCTATCGGGTGCCGCTCGACGACCTGGACCATCCGGACGTGCCGCGGACCATCTCCATTCCGGAGAGCGACCGGCCGGTGATCCAGGTCCCGATCCTGTCGACGCTGGTCCACGCTCCGACGGCCGCGGTCCTCTACCAGGTACGTGAGGTGCTGCTTCACGGCCGCGCGACGCGCGTGGACCATTTCGAGCAGCCGGTCTGGGCCTGGCGCTAGAACCCCGGAGGGTGGCTTGCCCCTCAATACGCCGGGAGCTTGCCCGCTGTCACTCCGGTCTTTCTGACCGCAGCGACTTCGTCCGCCGCTTTCGCCGCCATGAACCGTGAATCGCTCGCCAGCGTGACGAACTGGTAGCCGATCGAGATCATCTTCAAGGCGTATGCGGCGGTCGCGTTGTGGATGCCGGCGGCGATGCCGCGTCTTTTGCACAACTCGACGATCCGCTGCTGGGCGTCCACGACCTCCGCATCGGTCTGATCGAGCCGGGGCTTGAGCCCGAGGGCGAGGCTCAGGTCCGACGGCCCCACGTACACCGCGTCGACGCCGGAGACGCGAAGGATTTCGTCCAGGTTCTTCACCGCTTCCGCGGTCTCGATCATCGGCATCACGATGAGCTCGTCGTTGGCGTGATCACCGTAGTCGCCGCCGGCGTAGATCGACGCCCGCACGGGTCCCCAGCTCCGGTAGCCCCGCGGCGGATATTTGCAGGCCTGCACGAGGGCCTCGGCCTGCGCCGCGGTGTTGATCATGGGACAGATGATTCCGTAGGCCCCGGCGTCGAGCGTCTTCATCACGATGGCGGGGTCGTTCCAGGGCACGCGGGCGAGCGGCATCACGGGAGTCGTCGCGATCGCTTGCAGCATCGTCACGGCCGTCTGGTAGTCGACGACCCCGTGCTGCATGTCGACCGTCAACGAATCGAAGCCCTGGTGCGCCATGACCTCGGCGGAGAACGCGCTCGGAATGGACAGCCATCCGTTCACCACGGCTTCGCCACGAGCCCAGACCGATCGAAGCGTGTTGGGTCGCACGATGGATCCTTTCGGCGTCGGGCGATCGTCGCCGCGACGCGGGTCGATTGCTCCGGCGCTCTCCGCCGGGGCGAGCCAGTGTAGCAGGGAGGTCCATCGGCGTGGAAGGTACGGTTCTTGCCTCTTCCGCGTCCGGGACGTACGGGGCGAGCGATTCAAGGTCGAAGTGAGACGGATGGATGATCCTTGGCTCTGGCGCTGGGAGATCAAGGACGCGGTCCATGATGCCGTCGTGCAAAGCAGCTGGGAGCAAGAGTGGACGGCGTATCCGTCGCGGGAAGAAGCGTACTGCGCCGGTCGCGCCCGTCTCAGTGCCGCGATCGTCCCGGATCGGAGCGAGCGATTCGGGGAATGGAGGTTCGGCGCCAGCGATTGAAGCGGCCTCCGGCTGAGTAAACATGTTCTCAATTTGAGCGATCTCTTCCCGTGTGCGGGAAGATTTTGCTGCCCCGCGATCCTTGACGAGAGGAAGCTACGTCGCGTGAGGCGTGTCCGCCACGCGACGCTCACATAGGGGCTGTCGAGGACGCGCGCTCGTGCCGATGGTACTCACGCGTCCCGACGCCCCCGCCCGGCAGTCCGATCTTACAAAGTCGTTTCTGGCATTGGCGTTGATGTACCCGTGCGCCGAGTGGACGCGAACGGAGACAGGAAGTTTTACCCGGTGCAATCGATGGAGGACAGCCGATGAAAGCCGTCTACGCCGTGCTGGCAGCGACCATGTTCGCCGGATGCGCCACGGCGCCCGTACCCGGCAACGTGTACCGGGGAGAGGTGTGGACCTGGGACGAGCGTGACAGCACCGTGACGCTGCGAGAAGGGGCGGACATCTACCGGGTCCAGGTCACTCCTGACCAGGTCCGCAGATTGCGGATGCACGAGACCGTGGCGGTGAGGGGCCAGCGCCTGGGGCCGAAGCCGATCCAGGTCCCGCGTGGACCCGTCGTCGCCTCGCAGACCACCGGCCGGATCGCATCCCTTGATCCCGGGGGTGTCGTCGCCCTCGACACGCCGCAGGGGCGGCTCACTGTCTGGGTCACGCAGCCGGACACGGCGCGTTATTCCGCCGGCAAAGACGCTCGCGTTTCCATGAGCGTGCAGGCTGCTGATATCGTTCCCCAGGCCGCGGTCGGCGGCGGCCCGCAGCCCTCGGCGTCGGTCGCCAACGAGCCGGGGGATCACGCCGTCGTGACCGGTCGCGTGCTGAGCACGGATTCGCGCGGGCTGCTGACCGTCGAATCACCGCGAGGCCCGATCACCGTGTGGGTTCCGGACGTGACGCCGTATCCGGTCGGCTCGGCGGTGCAGGTGAGGACGGTCGTCCGCACGGATTGAACGCCGGTCGCTGACGCGATCTCG
>QHRT01000347.1 GCA_003220195.1 Candidatus Rokuibacteriota bacterium
ACGCGCTCAGCGCCAGAATCCTGGAAACGGTGGGGTTCCCCGCCGTCTACATGACCGGCTACGGCACGTCGCTGGCGCTCCTGGGCATGCCGGACGCCGGACTTGCCACGATGACCGAGATGCACCTGAACGCGCGGTACATCGCGAACGCGGTCTCGGTGCCCGTCATCGCCGACGCGGACAACGGCTACGGCAACGCGATCAACGTGATCCGCACGGTGCGCGAATACATCCAGACCGGCGTCGCCGGAATTCACATCGAAGATCAGGTCATTCCCAAGCGCTGCGGTCACGTTGCCGGGCGGCGCGTGATCCCCATGGAGGAGGCGATCGGCAAGTACCGCGCGGCGGACGCCGTCCGGCGCGAGCTCGATCCCGATTTCGTGCTGATCGCGCGCACCGACGCGCGTGGCGCGCACGGAGGGTCGCTCGACGACGCGATCGAGCGCGCCAACGCGTACCTCGAGGCGGGCGCGGATCTGGCGTTCGTCGAGGGTCCGACCAGTGTCGACGAGGTGCGACGCATCTGTCGCGAGGTCAAGGGCCGCGTGTTCTACAACCAGACCGGCGTGTCGCCGCGATTCTCGCTCGACGAGCTGAACGAGCTCGGGATCGCGATCGCCATCAGCCCGGGCGCGACGTTCCGCGCCACGATCGAAGCCGTCTACGACCTCGCCGTCGCGCTGCGCGACGAAGGGCCGCTCGCCGAGCAGCGCTTCGCCGAGCGCTTCGGGAAGCATCCGCTCGGCAACCTCCACTCCTTCGCCGGCTTCGACCAGGTGCGCGCGTGGGAGGAGACGTACTTGCCGCCGGAGGAGTTGACGAAGTACGCGGACTCGGTCGGTCACCAGCCGGGAGCGCGCTGAGCCATGGGCCCGGATCTCTGCTTCACGAGCGCAACGGAGCTGGTGCGGCTGATTCGCGAGCGGAAGGTCTCGGTGACCGAGGTCGTGCAGGCGCATCTCGCGCAGATCGAAAGGGTGAATCCGCGCGTCAACGCGATCGTCACGCTGCTGCCCGAGCGTGCGCTCGCCGACGCGCGCGCGAAAGACGCTGTGCTCGCGCGCGGCGAAGCGTCGGGCCCGCTCTTCGGACTGCCGATCGCGCACAAGGATCTGGTGCCGACGCGCGGCGTTCGCACGACGTACGGCTCGCCGATCTATCGCGACCACGTTCCGGACGAAGACGGGCTCATCGTCGAGCGCCTCCGCGCCGCCGGCACGGTCATGCTCGGGAAGACGAACACACCGGAGTTCGGCGCCGGCTCGCAAACGTTCAACCCGGTCTTCGGCGCGACGGTGAACCCGTACGACACGGCGAAGACGTGCGGCGGCTCGAGCGGCGGCGCGGCGGTGGCGCTGGCGTGCGGAATGATCCCGATCGCCGACGGCAGCGATCTCGGTGGCTCGCTCCGCAATCCCGCGAGCTTCTGCAACGTGGTGGGGCTTCGCCCGTCGGTTGGCCGGGTCCCGGTCTGGCCGAGCGAGACGCCCTGGTTCAGCTTGAGCGTACAGGGACCGATGGCGCGCACGGTCGAGGACGTCGCGCTGCTGCTCTCCGCGATGGCGGGACCGGATCCCCGCTCTCCGGTCGCGATTCGCGAGCCGGGCGAAAGGTTCCGCGCGCCGCTCGGCCGCGACTTCAAGGGCGCCCGCATCGCGTGGAGCCGGGACCTGGGCGGCCTGCCGATCGACAAGAGAGTGACGGGTGTCCTCGAAGCGCAGCGCGCCACGTTCGAGTCACTCGGCTGTCACGTGGTGGATGGCCAGCCCGATCTGAGCGGAGCGCGCGATGTGTTTCAGGTGCGCCGCGCGTGGTCCTTCGCGCTCCGGTACGGTCCGCTCCTCACCGAGCACCGTCATCAGATGAAGGACACGGTGATCTGGAACACCGAGCAGGGCCTGCGCCTCACGGCGACCGAGGTCGGCGAGGCCGAGAGCACGCGCACGGCGCTCTACCACCGCATGCGGCAATTCCTGGAATCGCACGAGTTCCTGGTGCTGCCGGTGACTCAGGTCCCGCCGTTCGACGTGACGCAGCCGTACGTCACGGAGATCGAGGGCGTGCCGCTGCCGACCTACATCGACTGGATGCGCGCGTGCTCGGACATCACCGTGACCGGCCATCCGGCGATCTCGGTGCCGGGCGGCTTCACGGAGGACGGCCTGCCGGTGGGCATCCAGATCGTCGGCCGCTATGCGGACGAGTGGAGCGTGCTGCAACTGGCGCACGCGTTCGAGCAAGCGACGGGATTCGGCAAGCGCCGCCCTCCGGTCGCGGACCCGGGCAACCCGGCGACACGATGATGACGATCGATCACTTGCGCTGTCTCGGGGGCCGAGCCGGGCGACCGTTGAGCATTCCGTCGGCGCTCACATCTTCGTCGAACCATGGGTTGCGAGTCAGCGATACCGGCTCGAGCCAGAACTTGCAGACCATGCCCTCGCGTCTCACGTGCACGTGTTTCGGCTCGTGACAGTCGAAGCTGTAAAAGAAGAATCGGTACGGGCCCGGAATATTGCCGACACTCGGCATCCGGATGATTGCACTGCACGAGTGAGCGTGAAGGAACGTCCATCTCGCCCTGGAGTCACCGATGGAACAGACGCCTGACCGGAAACGTGTCCAGGAATTCGCCCGCAAGCTCTTCGGCCATTACACGAGCGGCATGCTGACGATGATGGTCGACATCGGCCACAAGACCGGGCTCTTCGAAGCGCTGGCAACAGCGCCGGACACCAGCCAGCGCATCGCCGACCGTGCCGGGCTCGACGAGCGCTACGTCCGCGAGTGGCTCGGCGCGATGGTCACCGGCGGGATCGTCCAGTACGACCCCGGCTCGGAGACGTTCGCGTTGCCGCCCGAGCACGCGGTCTGTCTGACCGGCACGTCGAGCCGGAATCTCGGCGCGAATAGCCAGGTGCTCTCGATGCTCGCCCGGCGCCTGCCTCGCGTCGTCGAGTGCTTTCGCAACGGCGGCGGCGTGCCCTACTCGGAGTTCCGACCCGACTTCACGGAGTACCAGGACGCGTCGTGGCGGCTCCTCTACGACGGGCTGCTTATCAAGGGTTTCTTGCCGCTCGCGAAGGGGCTGCCCGAGCGCCTGGCCGCCGGGATTCGCGTCGCCGACCTCGGCTGCGGTACGGGCCACGCGATCAACCTGATGGCGCGCGATTATCCGGCGTCGACGTTCATCGGGTACGACATCGCGTCCGACGCCATCGAGCACGGACGCGCGGAAGCCCGCTCGATGGGTCTCACGAACGCGCGCTTCGAGAAGGTCGACGTGGCGCGCCTTCCGGCCCAGCCGAAGTTCGATCTCATCACGTCGTTCGACGCCATTCACGACCAGCGCGATCCGGCGTCGATGCTGCGCGCGGCCGCGGTCGCGCTGGCTCCCGGCGGCGTCTATTTCGCGGTCGAGCCGCGCGCGTCGAGCCGGCTCGAGGAGAACGTTGCCAACCCGTTCGCGCCGTACCTGTACGGGATGAGCGTGCTCCATTGCATGACGGTCTCGCTCGCGGAGGGCGGCGCCGGGCTCGGCACGGCGTGGGGCGAAGCGACCGCGCGCAAGTTCCTGACCGACGCCGGCTTCACCTCGATCGACGTCGTCGACGCGCCCGGCCCACAGAACAGCGTCTACATCTGCCGGCGATGACGACCACCGACGCCCGGCGGCCCCGTCTCACCGCGATCGCGCCCCAGTTCCTGGTGGACGATCTCGCCAGCGCCGTCGCGTACTATCGCGAGCAGCTCG